>CAZJZQ010000129.1:0-8930 GCA_964550535.1 uncultured Rhizobium sp. | reverse complement strand
TCATCACATCCGGCATCCGCGAGCACGCCCAGAAGATCGTCACCCGCGTGCTGGGACCGAGGGTGGAGCTGGACCTCGCCAGGGAGCGGTTCAACGAGATCGACCGGAAGGCGGTCACCTCGCTCGACCGGGAGCTGCTGGCGGCGGCCGAGAGAGGGCTGATCACGCCAGCGCGGCCGGACCTGGCGGCGCGTCTGGAACGGCTGGAGGGCTGGGGCCTGGCGGAGCGCCGCATGACCGGATGGCGGCTGGTCTCCGGTCTGACCTCCCGCCTCAAATCCATCGCCGAGCACGACGCGGTCGAGCGGGCGGTGGCTTCCGTTCGGCAGGGCAGGGACCCGCAGCTGCTGCTGGAAGCGGATCGCTCCACTCCCGTGCTGGGCGAGCTTGTCCATCTTGGTCCGAGCGATGAATTTGGCGACAAGTGGCTGGCTGTCATCGAGACCGGCGCCGGCGAACTGCGCTACGCCCGGTTCGAGAAGGCGGACGATCTCGCCATCCTGGCCGGCGCTCAGCCGGGCGCCATGGTGACGATCACGCCCAACGAACCGACCATCCGGCCGTCGGACGAGGCGGTGGCGCGGATAGCCGCGAAGACCGGCGGCATCTACTCGCCCGAAACCCATGCGGAGCTGGAGCCCTACGCTGACCGGCGCATCCTGGCCGCAAACGTCCGCCGGCTGGAGGTCATGCGCCGTATGGGTCTCATCGAGCGCTCTCCGGACGGGGCGTTCGGTGTCGGCGACAACCACCTCTCCACCGCGCTGGCGTTCGAGGAGCGGCTGGTGCGGCGGGCTCCGTTCTCGGCTCAGATCGCGAGCTACTGGTCATTGGGCGAGCAGATCGAGGCGCTCGGGCCGACGCAGCTCGATCGGGTTCTCGCCGGCCAAGCGCATGGTCCGGCAGGCGAGGGGGTTATCGCCAGAGAGTTCCAGCAAGTGCTGCAGCAGCGGCGGCTGTTCCTGATCGAACAGGGCTGGTTGGGCGGGGATCAATCGACGCTGTCAAAACAGGCGTTGCAGCGCATGGCTGTGTTCGAACTGTCGGCACAAGCCAAAGGCCTGTCCGAGGAGCTGGGCGTACCTGTCCTCACCTACAACGCGCATCGCGTCTCAGGCGTCTATGCGCGCCGGATCGATCTGGCGCAGGGGAGGATGGCGCTCATCATTGGACAGCGGCAGGCCAATCTCGTTCCATGGCGGCCGGCGCTGGAACGGTTCGGCGGACGCATGGTCGATGGCGTCATGCGCGGGCAGACGCTGTCTTGGAGCCTGTCGCGGGGGATGGGCATTGATCTCCCGCCGATGTAGGACGCGCAGTTAGCAGTTGCTGGTTCGAGTCCGCTTTGCGGACTCGAACTTTGTGTACCCCGGTTGAACCGTGATGAGCCTTCGGTTAGTACATTTTCCAAGTACACAACGCATGGGCTTAGCAATCAAAAATCCCATGTTTTACAGGCCTTTTTGAGATTGGATCTCCCAATCCTCTTCTGGGCACCATTTAGGCGAAATCTCTTTATTCGTCAGTATGTTCCTACAAAATAACGGCTTCTTCGGCCGCTCCGGTGCAAAGGAGCGGTAGAGAAGGTGCTGCGCGTGAGCGGGTTGGGGCAGGATAAAGCGTAAGGAAACTGGAGCCCGGGAGGGGCGTTCCGGCGGGCAGCGGGCAGTCACATGCATGCCGCCGCCTAAAGTTGTCCCGGCCGGCGCGAGACTGCCGGGACAACAGGCCCCGAGCGGCCGCGCCCCGGGCAGGCGTGAGGTCCCTGGCTGCTGAGCATGCGCGTTGCGGGCGGTAGGCCGGGGCGGTGTTCGGACTTTATGCCGAGCGTTCACAACGGAGCTGGAGGGCCCAAAAGATTTGGGCCGGTCTGCTAACGCGGCGCTTGCTCGTTGTCCTGTGATATCAGGCCTGCGTCCTGCATGCGTCCTATCCGCAGCGCATTGTACATGGCGTAGTTGCCTTCGTGGCACGCGTATTCGTAAACGCCGGCGGACCGGCTGAATTCGTATTCGCCGCCCCAGGGTTCGTTCCACACCAGAGGATCTTCCACCTTGAACGCGTAGTGCAGGCGGTCTCCGGGCGCGGGGGTGAAGCGCTCGGTGACCTTCAGTTGATCGGACGCGTGATAGAAATATTGTTCCGGGTGATAGTTGATCGTTTCGACGACCAATGTGTCGCCTTCATACCAGCCGATCGAGTCGCCCATCCAGGGGCGGGTCACGGCTGAAGCCGGGCTGTGTTTTGCGTTCAGGCGGATGATGCGGGCGTCGTGAATGGTCTCGGCCGTGATCACGATCGCGTCGGTGCCCTGCGCGATATGGTAGTTCGCGTTGTAGGCGGCGGCGCGCAGCACCGCCCCCGCCTGCGACGGCCAGAAGATGCAGCGTTCGACGCCGCTCCGCGTTTCGTAGGATTCGAGATCGCCAACATCGGCTGTGAAGAAGATGTTCTGGAGGTTGCTGGTCTGCCTTGGCGGCGCGCCGGCTTTGCGAGGCGGCACCCGGCCGTCTTTCGTTGAGGTGATCGCCGATGTCCGGGGTTCACCGGCTACGCGCATCACGCGGTTCACATTGCCCACCCAGTACGAATTGTAGCCGCCGACGCGCGCCCCAGACGCCAGCGCGCCTTCGCTGAGATCTGAGCGGGCGTTGGATTCGGCGTAGCGTTCATCCGCTCCCCCCTCCATTTGCCGCACTTCCTCGCCGGTGAACGTCTTGCGCTCACCCAGCCGTGGGGAGCGCTCAAAAGGCGTCATGCTTTCGTTGGTCCACGGGCCGGAGATGTCGGGTTGGCCAAGTGAATTGCGCGGAACCACAAATTCCTGCGCCGCGGCAACTCCATTGAGGACCGCCGCAGCCACGCTTGCCACCAGCAGATTGCGTAAGCAGCGCATGTCTTTCTCCTACAGCAGTTTTGGATGCGGCGATTGATTTACATGGTACCTAGACCGCAGAAGGTATTGGCCGCAAGCAGGCCTTGCGGCAGAAACGTACCTGGCGGGACGAATTGGTCTTTGCCACGCAGTCGTATCAAGCTATCCACCGTCCAAATGGACGGCAAATGAGCGCATAGCGCCGGCGCCGAGGGAGACGAGGCATGCGGAAGATAGTCAGCGGCATCGCTATGATCGCGCTGTCCGGTTTGTTGGTTTCATGCCAGCAGACGGAAGCGTCCGGCGAGAAGCATCCCGGCGCGGCGACCGGGCCGCTAGGCCAGGAAGTTGGCGAATGGGTAACGTGGGGCGGCGACTTCGGTAATTTGCGCTATGCCGCGCTCGATCAGATCAATGCTGACAATGTCAGCGAACTCGAAGTCGCCTGGCGATGGAAATCATCTGACGTTGACGGCCGGCAGGATGCGAACTGGAAGGCGACGCCCCTGGTTGTGGACGGCGTCATGTATGCGCCCCACGGCGGCACCAGAATTTCCGCTATCGATCCTTCGACCGGCGCGACACTTTGGACATACGAGCCCGATCCCTACCGCAAGCGGATCGCGCGCGGGTTCTCCGGGTCGAGCCGGGGACTGTCCTGGTGGACGGACGGCGTGTCCAAAAGGATCCTGCACAACACCATCGATGGGCGCTTGCTTTCCATCGACGCGGTGACGGGCCTTCCGGATACGCAATTCGGCGTGAACGGGCAGGTCAATCTGAATGAAGACCTGCTTCCGCCGGATGATACGCGCACGCCGCAGGACATGAACTCCACGGCGCCGGGCGTCGTGATCGGAGACTTGATTGTCGTCCAGGTGATTGGAGACGACACAGTGGCGCGGAAGGGCGGCACGCCCGGCTATATCCGCGCCTACGATATTCGCACGGGCAAGAAGGTCTGGACCTTCCACACGATTCCACGCCCCGGAGAGTTCGGGAACGATACCTGGCTGAACGACAGCTGGAAGGATTTCGGCGCGGCCTCTGTCTGGTCGATGATGGCGGCCGACCCTGAACTTGGGCTTGTGTATCTGCCGATCGAAAGCGCCACCAACAATTGGTGGGGCGGAGAGAAGCCGGGCGACGGCCTGTTCGCCGAAAGCATTGTCTGTCTCGATGCAAAAACGGGACAGCGGGTGTGGCACTTCCAGATACTTCATCACGGTGTCTGGGACTATGACCTGCCGGCCGCCCCCATTCTTCATGACGTCGTGAAGGACGGAAAGAAGATCAAGGCCGTCAGCGTGCTGACCAAGCAGGGCATGAACTTTGTGTTCGACCGCGTGACGGGCGAGCCGGTGTGGCCGATCGAGGAGCGCCCGGTGCCGACGGAGATGGCTCCGCCGGAAGAACAGCTGTCGCCGACCCAGCCCTTCCCGACGAAGCCGGCGCCGTACTCGCGGCTCGGTTTCCATGAGGAGGACGTCATCGATTTCACGCCCGAGCTGAAAGCTCAGGCGATGCAGATGCTGTCCCAGTACACCAAGGGCCCGATGTACACGCCGCCGACCGTTGTGACGGCGACCAACAGGGGAACGATCGTCTATCCGAACTATGGCGGCGGCTCGAACTGGAATGGCGGCGCGTTTGATCCAGAGTCGAACACGCTTTTTGTCCCGACGCGCAATACGTTCATGTCCATTGGATTGCGCAAGGCGGATCCCGCCCGGACGGACTGGACATATGCGCCTGTCAACAGCGGCGTGATGCGGCTGGCTAACGGATTGCCTTTGAACAAGCCGCCATGGGCTCTGGTCACGGCGACCGACATGAACCGCGGCGATCATGTGTGGTCCCGCTCTATCGGAGGGGCGTCGGAGGAAATCCGCAATCACCCCGCGCTAAAGGGACTGGATCTCGATTTCGACAATATGGGCCAGATTTCGGTGCGGCCGAGTCCGCTCGTCACGAAGTCGCTCCTGTTCATGGCTGAATCAGCCAATATAGGCGGCGATCCCGGCGGGCCGATGTTCCGCGCGTATGACAAGCGGTCCGGCGCGGTCGTCCACGAGTTCGAACTTCCCGGCCTCACGTCCGGCGCGCCCATGAGCTATATGCATCGCGGGCGTCAGTACATCGCCGTGGCGTTGGCGGCGCAGGGGCAGCCGGCTGAACTGGTCGTGCTTTCGCTGCCGGGCGCGCGCATGCCTTCGGCGTCGGGAACCGCGCCTGCGGCGGCTGGCGTTTCGGCGGCGCCCCAGGCGCGCGTCGAGGCCACGCCGGCGCAACTTGCGATGGGCGGGGAACTCTATGCGCGCAACTGTGCAGTGTGCCATGGCCCGTCGGGTGAAGGCGTTCGCGGCGGAAGCGCTCCGCCGCTGAAAGTCACTGCCGGGCTGGAGGATGTGAAAGGCATCATCGGGCGCGGCGCGCCCGAGATGCCAGGTTTCTCCGTGACGCTTTCAGCTGAGCAGATCGACGCCATTGGCCGGTATGTGAAGGTTTCGTTGGCGGCGCCACAATAACCGTCAGGGTCAGAACAACCGGCTCCGTTGCAGCGGAAACCGGCGGCGAGGCAAGGAGGACGACTATGCAGATACGGTTCCCGATACTGGTCGCGGCCGCGGCGCTCTGCGCCTCCGCAGCCCATGGACAGGTCAATGAATATTCGGCTGACGCCTATGCGCAGCCCAACTATGAAGGGTATGTCGCGCCGAAGAATAATTTCGGCCAGCCGGATATCAGCCGCGTCTGGAGCAACGCCACCACCACGCCCGTCGAGCGGCCGCGCAATATCACCTCGCTTGTGCTCAGCGAAGAAGCGGCTTCAGGCATCCAGGGGCGCGCCGAAGACTACAGGCGGGCAGGCGACGCGCGCACCGCCGAGGACGAGGGGGCGCCGGAAGACCGCAACACCAACCTTGGATATAACCGCTTCTGGACCGACCCCGGCACGCAGGTGATGCGGGTGAGGGGCGAACCGCGATCCTCGTTCCTGACGACGCCGGATGGACGCGTGCCGCCGCGCAAGCCCGGCGCGCCGCCGCCGCCCAACCGCAATGTTTCGGAGCTGAGCGAGTTCAGCACCGAGCGCGGGACCAATGACGGCCCGGAATCGCGGGGCCTGCCTGAGCGCTGCATCTTCATGCCGACGACGGCCGGCGCCGTGATGCGGCCGGTGCTCTACAACAATAACTACCAGATCGTGCAGGGCGTGGATTCCGTCATGATCTGGGCGGAGATGGTTCACGACATCCGGATTGTGCGTATTGGGGCCAAACATAACCCGGCGTCGAAAGTCACCCGGCCGTGGCAGGGGGATTCGATCGGTTGGTATGACGGCGATTCGCTGGTGGTGGAGACGGTCAACTATCACCCGCAGCAGGTATTCTACGGCGCCTCCGATGATCTCAAGGTCACCGAGCGCTTTACCCGTGTCGCGGACAACCGGCTGCACTACGAATTCGTTGTCGATGATCCGGTGACCTGGGCCGGGCCTTGGGGCGGCGAGTATGAATTCTGGGCGTCGGAAGGCATTTTTGAGTTTGCCTGCCACGAAGGAAATTATGGCCTCACCAACATCCTTGCTGGCGCTCGCCGCGAAGACAGGATGGCGGAAGCCAAGTGATAGCCGGCGAACGCATCGCGTTCCCGCGCTGCGACGCTAACGCCCCGGGCGCTCCAATCCCTGGGGTGTGAAGATGAAAAGCCGCTCCACAGCTTCGCTGCGGGGCGGCTTTTAGCATCTGGGCGGACATGACGCGGAGGACGGGGCTCTGCCGGGGACGGGCTTCGGGAGACGCGGATCTTTCCGAAGGGGGAGGGGGTCAGGGGCCAAAGCCGGGCTGGTCCGCCCCGAATTTTGGGCCAGCGGTTATGCGGCCTTCGGGCTGATTGAGCCGTCCGGCGAACGGTTCCGGCGTCAGGTTTCCGGACGTCGCGAGTGCGGACGGCTCTGATTGCCGCCGGCTTTCCAGGGTGACGTGCGCGGAGCTTTGGGTCTGGTTTCGCTGTCATGATTTGCGTGCGAGGGTCGGCGTCCTGATTTGGAGGGATACATGACTTCGGCCGCGAAACCGCAACCCGTTCTTCGTCATCGTCTGGAGGGCAAACGGGGGCAGCTGCTCATTGATGGCGCATGGCGCGAGGCGCAATCCGGCAAGACGTTCGACGCGATCAATCCTGCGACCGAGGAAGTGATCTGTCAGGTCGCGGCGGGCGAAGCCGCGGACATCGATCTCGCGGTGCAGTCCGCACGCCGTGCGTTCGATAGCGGCGAGTGGCGCGCTCTCAAGCCGATGCAGCGTGAACGGTTGATGCATCGCCTCGCGGATCTCATCGAGGCGAATGCTGACGAACTCGCGTTCCTCGAAAGTCTCGACAATGGCAAGCCGATGAAACAGGCGCGCGCGGTGGACGTGCAGCGCTCGATCGACCGGATGCGCTATTGCGCCGGCTGGGCCAGCAAGATCGAGGGCATCACCACCTCGCCTTCCGCCGGTATGCCGGGCGGTGAGTTGTTTACCTACACGCTGCGCGAGCCGGTGGGCGTGTGCGGCCATATCGTGCCGTGGAATTTCCCGCTGATGATGGCCATCGCCAAGCTTGCGCCGTCGCTGGCGGCGGGCTGCACCATGGTCCTCAAGCCCGCTGAACAAACGTCGCTGACGGCGCTGGTGCTGGGCGATCTGATCCTTGAAGCGGGCTTTCCCAAAGGCGTCGTGAACATCGTCACGGGCTTTGGCGAAACGGCTGGCGCGGCGCTGGTCGATCATCCGGAGATCGACAAGATCGCGTTCACCGGCTCGACGCAGGTGGGCCGTCTGATCGGTTCGCGCGCGCTGATGCAGATGAAGCGCGTGTCGCTGGAGCTTGGCGGAAAGTCGCCGGTGGTGATCGGGCCGGACGCGGATCTCGACAAGGCGATCGCCGGCGCGGCCAACGGGATCTTCTATAATCAGGGCCAGGTGTGTGTCGCGGGTTCGCGCCTCTACGCGCCGGAGAAGGTGTTCGACGAGGTGGTCGCGGGCGTCTCCGCCATTGCCGGCAAGCTGCGCATCGCGCCGGGCGTGGAGGCCGAGAGCCAGCAGGGCGCCCTCGTCTCGGAAGACCAGATGAACCGCGTGCTGGGCTTCTTCGAGGATGGGCGCAGGGAAGGGGTGACGGTTGCGGCCGGGGGCGAGCGCCACGGCAATCGGGGTTACTTCGTGAAGCCGACGGTGCTCACCAACGTCTCCGCCCGGTCCCGCATCATGCAGGAGGAGATATTCGGGCCGGTGGTGGTGGCGACGCCCTACAAGTCCGTGGACGAGCTGGCGGATCTGGCGAACGGCACGGAATACGGTCTCGCAGCGTCAATCTGGTCGCGCGATATCTCGTTCTGTCACCGGCTCGCGCGGCGCATCAGGGCGGGGACGGTCTGGATCAACTGTCACAATACGCTGGACGCCACGATGCCGTTCGGGGGCTACAAACAGTCGGGCACCGGGCGCGAGAGCGGCCGGATGGGCGTGGAGCTGTACACCGAGGTGAAATCGGTGATCGCACAGCTCTGACGCTGCGGGGGAGGGGCGCGCGGACCTTCCGTATGCGTAGATTCCCTTACGGAAGGCCGTTTTGTGGCTCTGGGAGGGCTGTGCGGGGCGGGTTGAAAGGGCGGGCAGGGGCCCATTTCCGTTTCCTAACCAAGCAGAACGCCCGAAAAAGGCGCCTGCCGAGCGATTTGTTCAAAATTTCTCTTGCGGCCAGAGAGGGGTGGGCATATACAACGCCTTCCCGCCGACCGCAGCCGGTGCTTCGCGGGCCTACCTATTGGGCCCGGGTCTCCTGCTGTTGACTGAATTTCGGAAGCCTGTGAGCAGCTGAAAATAGGTCAAAAAAGGTAGTTGACGGGGGTTCGGGTCGCGGCTTATACCCCGCGCCTCATCGCAAACGGGGTCGCCGACGAGGCGGACGGATGCGGCAGATAAAGCCGGTCGAAAGACCTTTTGTCTGAGTGATGTTTGACATTGTGAGTGGAAGAGAAACGCGGGCGGCGGTGTTGCTTGCCGGG
>CAZJZQ010000128.1:0-9037 GCA_964550535.1 uncultured Rhizobium sp. | reverse complement strand
GATAGGGGTCAGACCGGCCCGGATAGCCGCCGCCGCCTTGCTGGCGACCAGGGCGTCGGTCTCCCGGTGAACCGCCCGGCGCTCGGAATGGCCCACAATAACATAGCTGGCGCCCAGATCGGCCCACATTTCGGCGCTCAGGTCGCCGGTAAAGGCTCCGGATTTCTCGGAGTGGCAGTCCTGACCGCCCAAGGCGATTCCACCCGCGGCCAGCTGGCCCGCAACGGCGCCCGCCAGGGTCGCAGGCGGGCATATGGCCAGCTCGACTCCCTCAGCCAGATCGCCCCGGCCTGCGGCCATCGCGTCGATCTCGCCGGTCGAGGCCTTGAGTCCATTCATTTTCCAGTTGCCGGCGACCAGCTTTTTGCGTGTGCTCATGCCCTGTCCGCCTTGCTTAAGAGGTAGGCGTCGCCTAGCAAGCCGTGTTCCAGCGGACAAGCCGACTGTGGCCGCCGCCTCTGAGGAAATGACGTCATGCTGAGCGCCATGCGTTCTTTCGCCAAGACGAAGCTCGCGTTCGTCGTCTTCGGCATCCTGATCGTGGCGATGGCCGTGGGGGTCGGTTTCAGCGACCCCTTCTCCGGCGTCAGCGGCGGCGGGTTCATCCGCGCGGGCAATCACAGCGTCGGCCAGGTCGATGTCGCCCGCGTGCTCGACCAGCGCATTCGGGAAGCGCGCGAAGAGTCCGGCGAGTTCATCACGCAGGAGCAGGCTGCGGAACGCGGCATGGTGCAGGACGCTCTGCAAGAGCTTTTCCAGCGCAGCAGCTTCCTCGCATTCGCGGATAGCATCGGCGTGAAGGCCAGCCCCAAGGCGGTGGCGGAACTTTTTGCGGATGCTCCCGCTTTCCGCGACACGCTGGGCCGTGTGGACATGGCCTCCCTCCAGCGTGTGGCGCAGGAACAAGGCTTCCGGAACGTTCGCGACTTTGAAGAAGACACGCGAAAGCAACTAACCCAGGATTATATTGTCTCCGCAGCTTTCGCTGGCCTCGACACCCCCAGCATTCTCATTCGTCCGCACATTGCGTTTTTCGGTGAGCGCCGCACGTTGTCGGTTGCCCGCCTGACAGGTGCGACTGTGATCCCGCCCGCCGCGCCGGCCGAGGAAGAACTCACCGCTTTCTATGAAGAGCGGAAAGACATGTTCGCGATCCCCGAATTGCGCCGCCTGACGGTGCTGGCCTACTCGGCAGATGACTTCCTGGATGCAGCGGACCTGGGCGAAGATCTGGTTCGTTCCGAATATGATCGTCGCATCAAGGAATTCTCCGAGCCGGAGACACGCGAGTTTGTCGAACTTGTTTCCGCCAACCGCAACGACATCCAGACTCTCGTTGACAGCGTGAAAATGGGACAGA
Organism: uncultured Rhizobium sp.; assembly: GCA_964550535.1. GTDB lineage: Bacteria > Pseudomonadota > Alphaproteobacteria > Caulobacterales > Hyphomonadaceae > UBA7672. The sequence continues at coordinate 7,677 of CAZJZQ010000128.1, read as the reverse complement.
CGGTGGAACAAGCCGCCTCCGCCCTGCCCTCCGTCACGCTCACCGCGCGGACGGCGAAGCCGGAAGAGATCACGGACGAGCAGTATCGCGGGTTTGTTTTCGGTATTCCGGCGGGCGACATTGTCGGCCCGGTGCAGGTGGAGAACCAGTGGCAAGCCGTCATCGTCCGGACCATCACGCCCGGCGTCGCAACACCGTTCGAGGTCGTGCGCGACCGTTTGCAAACCGAAATGGCGCGGCAGGAAGCGGAGCGCCGGTTCAGCGATTCGTATGAGCAGATCTACGATCTGGTCGGCGGTGGCGCGCCACTGGAGCAGATGGCCGACGAGATTGGCGTTCCGCTGATCGAACTCGCGCCGGTGGATCAACGGGGCATCGCAGTCACCGGCGGCCGCTCGTCTCTGCTCGCCCGGTATCCGGATGCGATGCGCACCATGTTCGCGCTGTCGGCGGGCGAGGTTTCCGACGTCATCGAGATCGAAGGCGGTCGCGCGGTGATGCGCCTTGAAGAGATCGTCCCGGCGCGCACGATGTCGCTGGAAGAAGTTCGTGGCGACCTCGACGAACTCTATCGCACCGCGAAGATCCAGGAAGCCGCGCAGACCGCCATCAATCAGGCCGTCGAAGCTGTGAAGGCCGGACAGGAATTCCATCAGGCCGCAACCGCAGCCCGTCTTGCGGCCATCGACGTGCCGGAGATCACCCGTATTTCCGCTGGTCAGACGTTCGACCCGGCGGTGCTGACGCGCGTCTTCGAACTGTCCGCAGGCGAAACGGTGTCCGTTGCCGATTCTCGTGGCGAGCCATGGGTGGTTCGCGTCAACACGATCGCGCCGGCTGCGCCCGAAGCGGAAGCGCTGATCTCCGCGCAGGTCGGGGGCGAAGTTACGCAATCGGTTCGCCGTGACCTCGAACAGGCCTTCCTCATGGCTGTGCAGGAAAGCGTGAAGGTCAAGTCGAACGAGCAAGCGATCCGGCGCTATATCGACAGTTTCAAGCGGACGGACGAATAATGGGCGGGCCACTTTCCCCGTTGCAGGTCCGACGGCGGGTGGACGATACGGAGTCGCCAGTTTCAGCCATGCTGAAACTGGGACCGATGCAGCCCGGCGTCGTGCTGTTTGAAAGCGTGATGGGCGGCGAAAACCGCGGACGCTATTCCTTCGTCGGCCTGCAACCCGACCTGTGGTGGAGAGTCAAGGACGGCAAGGCGGAAACCTCGCTGACCCACGACTTCCGCGAAATTCTTTCCGTCTCGGCGGACCCTGTCGGGTCACTTCGCGAGTTCATCGACTGCTGCAAGGTTGATGGAATGGACGGCCTGCCGCCGATGGCTGCCGGCGCGTCCGGCTATCTTGGTTATGACATGGTTCGTCATTTCGAACCGCGCCTGCCCCGCCCAAGGCCAGACCCCAACGGCGTGCCCGAAGCGATGCTCATGCGGCCCGGCGTCGTGATGATCTTCGACGGCGTGCGGCAGGAGATCATCCTGGTCGCGCCGGAACGCAATGGCGCGAAGGCGGCGAGCGATCTGTTGGACCGGATTGAAGCCAAGCTGGACGAGGCGATCCCGCCCGTGCGTCCTACGGATGCGCCGCTGGAGAAAATCGAGTTCGGATCGAACACCACCAAGGACCGCTATCTGGAGATGGTGGCCAAGGCGAAGACGTATGTGCACGCCGGCGACATCTTCCAGGTGGTGCCGAGCCAGCGCTTTTCCGCGCCGTTCGAGCGTTCGCCCTTCGCATTCTATCGCGCGTTGCGTCGCCTGAACCCCTCGCCGTTCATGTTCTACGCCAGTTTTGGCGATTTCCAGATTTCGGGATCGAGCCCGGAGATTCTGGTGCGCGTACGCGACGGCCTGGTCACCATCCGCCCCATCGCCGGCACGCTGCCGCGTGGAAAGACCGAGGCCGAAGACGTCGCCAACGAGGAACGCCTGCTCGCTGATCCGAAGGAGCGCGCCGAGCATCTCATGCTGCTGGACCTTGGCCGCAACGATGTCGGCCGCGTCGCCGCGCGTGCATCAGTCGAGGTGACGGAGAGCTTCACTATCGAGCGCTACAGCCATGTGATGCACATTGTCTCCAACGTGCAGGGCAAGCTGAAGGACGGGGAGGATATGGTTTCCGCGCTGGCCGCCGGCTTCCCTGCGGGCACAGTGTCGGGCGCCCCGAAGATCCGTGCGATGGAGATCATCACCGAACTGGAACCGCATGCGCGCGGCGTCTATGGCGGCGGTGTCGGATATTTCGGTGCGGGCGGCGACATGGACACCTGCATTGCTCTGCGCACCGCAGTGTTCGCAGGCGGCAAGATTCATGTGCAGGCAGGCGGCGGTGTCGTTTACGACTCGAACCCCGAAAGCGAGTTCATGGAGACGGTGCACAAGGCCTCGGCCCTGTTCCGCGCCGCTGAGGAAGCTGTGCGATATGACCGGGGGAACAGATGAAAGTCCTCCTGATCGATAACTACGACTCGTTCACGTACAACCTCGTCCACTATCTCGAAGAGATCAGCGCGGACGTGAACGTCGAAGTTGTGCGCAACGACACGCTGACGGTGAAGGAAGCGCTGGCTAAGGGCCCGGACGCTATCGTGCTGTCGCCCGGCCCCTGCACGCCCAACGAGGCGGGCATCTGCATGGACCTCATCAGGCAGGCGCCTGACGACCTTCCCATCCTGGGCGTGTGTCTGGGTCATCAGGCCATCGGACAGGCCATGGGCGGCATTGTCGAAGGAGCCAAGGAGATCGTCCACGGCAAGGCGTGGGACGTGAAGGTGCTCGGTGGTGATCTGTTCGAGGGCGTGCCCGAACATGTTGCGGTTGTGCGCTATCACTCGCTCGCCATCCGCCGGAACGGCATGCCGAATGTTCTGACCGTGGACGCCGAGACGGCTGACGGAGAGATCATGGCGGTCAGCCATGCCACCCGGCCAATCTACGGCGTGCAGTTCCACCCGGAATCCATCGGTTCGCAATACGGCAAGGTGATGCTCGGCAACTTCCTCAAACGGGCCGCCACGGCGCGGAAAGTCGGACGATGACCGAAGCTGTAAGAACCGCCATTTCCCAACTCGTCGATGGCGCCAGGCCGGATGGCGTGGCGATGGCTGCGGCGTTCGAGGCGATCCTGACGGGCGAGACTGACCCTGTCCTTATCGCCGCCTTCCTCGTGGCCCTGCGCGTACGCGGCGAGCGCGTTGAAGATATCGTGGCCGGCGCCCGCGTTTTGCGCGCGCATGTGCTCCCCGTCGCGGCGCCTTCTGGCGCTGTCGATACATGCGGGACCGGCGGGCTGAACTGGACATCGCTCAACACATCCACGGCGGCGGCCTTCGTCGCGGCTGGTGCTGGCGTTGTGGTGGCCAAGCATGGCAACCGCTCGAAAAGTAAAGCAGGGTCCGCCGATGTGCTCGAAACGCTCGGCGTGAACCTGACGCCCAGCGAGCCGCAGATCGCCAACAGCTTCGCCCGTGCGGGCCTCTCCTTCCTGTTCGCGCCCGTTCATCATTCGGCGATGAAGCATGTGGCGCCGGTGCGCGCGGTGCTGGGCACTCGCACGATTTTCAATTTCCTTGGTCCGCTCGCCAATCCGGCAGGGGCGAAACGTCAGGTGCTGGGCGTCTTCTCGGAAGAGTGGGTGCGGCCCTATGCGGAAGCATTGCTGGCTCTCGGCTCGGACGCGGCGTGGGTCGTTCACGGGCTCGATGGGCTGGATGAGATTTCCATCTCGGGCCCATCGCGCATCGCGGAACTGAAGGCAGGCGCCGTTCGCGTATTCGACATCACCCCGGAAGAAATCGGCGTTGAGCGCGTCCCGCTGGACCGTCTGCGCGGGGGGACGGTTGAGCAGAACGCCGCCGCCCTGCTCGCGGTGCTGCGCGGTGAAGGCGGGCCGTTCGCAGACCTGGTTGCGGCAAACGCCGGCGCTGCGCTGATCGTCGGCGGCAAGGCTGATAATCTGCGCGAAGGATATACGCTGGCGCGGGAGTCAATCGCCAGCGGGCGTGCGCTCGGCGCGCTTGATGCTTTGAAGGCTGCGTCCAATGGCTGAAGATATGCCGGATCGTCTGCGACAGATCATCGCCTACAAACATGACGAAGTCGCTGCGCTGAAACAGCAACGAACACTGGCGTCTCTCGAAGCTGACGCGAAAACGGCTTCGCCGGTGCGCGGTTTTGCCGAAGCGATGCTCGCCATCGCGCAGCAGGATGGCAATGCGCTGATCTGCGAAGTGAAGCGGCGCAGCCCGTCGGCGGGCGACATCAATCTCACGCGCACACCAGAGGTTGCAGCGAAGGCTTATGAGACTGGCGGCGCGGCGTGCATCTCCGTGCTGACCGATGGTCCCAGTTTCGGTGGATCGCTGGCGGATATGCAGTCCGTCCGGGCATCGGTTTCCATCCCGGTGCTGCGCAAGGATTTCATGGTCGATCCGATCCAGATCGTGGAGGCGCGCGCCGCCGGGGCTGACGCCATCCTGATCATCATGGGCGCGGTGGACGACGCCCTCGCGCGGGAGCTGCACGCTACCGCCGATGCGCTGGGCCTGTCCGTGCTGCTGGAAGCCCATGACGAGCGTGAGTTGGAACGCGCTCTCGCCCTGCCGTCGCCATTGGTGGGGGTGAATAACCGCGACCTGCGGCGGATGACCGCCGACCTCGCGGTGACCGAACGGCTGGCGGGCATGGCGCCAGCCGGCAGACTTCTGATTTCGGAGAGCGGCGTGAAGACCGCGGCCGATATCATCCGTCTCAGAGGGGCGCGCGCGCGCGGCTTCCTGGTGGGTGAAAGCTTGATGCGTTCCGAAAATCCTGCGGAATCTGTCGCCTTGCTCGTGGCTGCACGGTAAACGCCAATAGCGTACAATTGACCCATAACGTGAACACATGTAGAACTATTCGCGACTCAGTCGAAGGAGGCGCGTAAGTCGCGATGCTCACCAAGAAACAACGCGAGCTGCTCCTGTTCATCAATGACAGGATCAAGGAGACCGGCGTTTCGCCGTCCTTCGACGAAATGAAGGAGGCGCTGGATCTTGCGTCCAAGTCGGGCATCCACCGCCTGATTACCGCTCTGGAGGAACGCGGGTTCCTCCGCCGCCTGGCCCACCGCGCCCGCGCACTTGAAGTGCTGAAGCTGCCGGAAAGCGCCGCTCCCGGTCCCACGCCGAGCCGTGGGTTCCGTCCCAGCGTGATTACGGGGGATGCCCGTCCGGAGCCCCGCCCCGCCGCCCGGCCAATTTCGATTCCTGTTCTGGGCCGCATCGCTGCGGGTACCGCGATCGAGGCGATCCAGCACGAAACCCATCGCATCGCGCCGCCGGATGACGATCTGGATCCCGATACCCACTTCGCTCTGGAGGTGAAGGGCGACTCCATGATCAACGCTGGCATTCTGGACGGCGATACGGTCGTGTTGAAGCGGCAGGACACGGCCCAGTCAGGCGATATCGTGGTTGCGCTGGTGGATGAGGCTGAGGCGACACTGAAACGCTTCCGCCGCAAGGGCGGGTCCATCGCGCTGGAGGCTGCGAACCCGGAATACGGCACGCGCATCTTCCCGCCTGATCGTGTGCGCATCCAGGGCCGCCTTGTCGCGCTGGTACGGCGCTACAACTAGGCGACCGCAAGGATCACGGTTCTTCGGAGAATCAAGGCGGGTTCACTCGCGTTTTGTCAGCAGCAGGGGCTGGGTCCAGTACCGGCCGGATTGCGCCCGGTCTGTTCGTATGCGGCGGCCGGGACGGGTCATCTCGACAACCGCTCCGCCCTGCACGGCAATCTCGCATGGGCGAATGGTGAGTTCGGCGCTGCCATCTGCCGGCGTAAAGACGAGCACCTGATCTGTCGGGCATGCGGGCGATCCAGTCTCGGAGCCGTTGGGCGACCGGACAAAAAGTGCTGGATCGCCTGTCCTGATCTCGAACCTCCCGTCCGGCAGATCCAGCATGCACGGCGCCCCCTTCCCTGGACAGGCGCCCTTCTCGATGCGATCGCCAATGATGAGCGGGTCGAGCCCGTTTCGCCCGCGCCAATCGGTCAGTTCCAGCCAGCTTCTGCCGGCCTTCAGGAAGACCGATCCATCCGAGGCAACATAGGCGGCGGCTCGCGGCGCGGTGATCCAGATCGCGATGAAGAAGCTGGCGGGGATGATCGCAAACCACCGTCCATTTCCTCTGAGGATACAGAACGCGAAGATTGCGACACCGGCCCAGGCCATGCCGTTGGCAGGCAATCGCGTCACTTCCGGATCGGGCGACCATGCGACGGACAGGTGGGCGATGCTTATGACCCAATCGAGGCTCGTTCCCATCAGCGACAGAAACGGACCGTCCAGCCCCAGCGGCGCTGCGATTGCTGCGCCAATCGCGGCGGGTGTTGTCACCAGCGAGATAACCGGCGTCGAAACGACGTTGGCGAACACACTGAAAATCGCCGCCCGCTCGAAGTGATGCAGGGCGAATGGCATGGTCGCAAACGATGCAACCAGCGACGTCGCCACAGCGCCGACGCCCCACAACCAGAGACGCGAGAGGATGCTCTTGCCGCCACCGCCATGCAATTTCGGCCATATCTCGTACAGCGCGATAAGCGACGCGGACGCCGCGAACGACATCTGGAAACCCGGCGTCACGACTGCTTCCGGCTGCAACATGACGACGATCGCCAGCGCCACTGAGAGCGACCGGAGGCTCAACGCGGGCTTGTCCAACAACTTCGCGCCGAACCCGATCAGCGCCATTACATAAGCCCGCTGCGTCGCCACCTCCATGCCCGAGATCATGAAATAGAGCGTGCATGCCGCCAGCGCGGCAAACGCCGCCGCATGCACGGACGGCACACGCAGCGCCAGCGGCTCTATCACCGGCCATGTCATGCGGACGCCGAAAAACACCACGCCCCCGACAAGCACCATGTGCACGCCCGAGATCGACAACAGGTGCGCCAATCCGGATAACCGCAACGCCTCGGCGTCGGCTGGCGTGATGAAACTCCGATCGCCCGACACCATCGCCGCGGCCATCCCGCCGCCGCCCCGCCCCGCCGCAGTATTCACGTGCTCTGACAGCGCGCGGCGAACCGCGCCGATCCATAGCCCGAACCGCTCTATCGCCGATGTAGGCGGCGCCACAGCCAGCGGCCGGCATTCGCCGACAGAAAACCCCACCGCGCCGAGTTGCTGGAACCAGGCGTCACGATGGAAAACATAGTCGCCTGGAACAACGGGTCTTGGCGGCGGCGACAGGATCGCGCGGCACGATACCGCCCGGCCCGGCCCCAACCCCAGTTCGCCCCGATAGCTGAACCGGACAAAAGCGGGCGTACGGGACGGCGCCAGCCCTTCGATCGCGCGCACCGCCACCCGCACCCGCCGGTTACGCTCGGTCGCGTCCAGTTCGACAATCACCCCCTCGACCTGCACCGGTCCGATCTGCTCCACGAGCACAGGCGCAGCCACCAACTCGCTACGAAGCTTGCCCGCGATGGCTCCTGCGCCTGCCAGCGCGAGAAGCGTCAGGATGAAGGTGGCCAGGCCGCCCCGCAGCTTCAACAACACCAGCCGCCCCAACACCGGCCCGAGGAAAGCGGCCGCCAGCACGGGCCAACCCGGCTCGACCGGCAGCGCCATATAGACCGCAGCCCCCGCCGCCAGCGCCACCGGTAGGAAC
>CAZJZQ010000127.1:0-9050 GCA_964550535.1 uncultured Rhizobium sp. | reverse complement strand
GCGCGGTCATCCCGCGTCCCCGGCCCTCCATAATGGGCCACGAACGACAGCATCCCAGGCGCTCAGGCGGCCTGAACGATATTTCGCGACCGCATCACAACAGCAAGGCCAGCGGCTAAACGCGGGCCTTCATGCGATGGAGGGCGCTATCAGTTCAAAAGAAATGATCTGCTCAACAGCAATTTGCAGTGCGTAGCCGGCGATCACGGAAGCCAGAAGCACCCACCGGTTTGCGCCGAGGCTGGCCGCGACAAATCCCGGTATCCACATTGCACAGATAACGACTGCCAAAACCCACATTCCAACCTGCGCAGGATTGGTGATCGTAAACAGGATCAACCCCGCATAGGCTGCAACGCTTGCAACGGCCAGCACGATGCCGCCCGTGCGGCGCAGACTGACAGGAAAGCACTGGCGCGCGATCCCTCCCACCGCCAGCCCGCTCAGGGAAAGAACAAGGGTCGCGCCAAGCCCGATGACGGGGGCGAGCGTACTAACCACCGTGGTTTCCATTCGCCCCCGCGGACTCCGGCAACCTACGCCGCGATCGCCTTCGCCTTGCGCACTTCAAGCTTGTTCAGCGCATGGCAGTAAGCGCGCGCCGAAGCGACCAGCGTATCGGGATCGGAAGCCTTGCCCGTAGCGGCGAGGCTCTTGTCGCCCAGCGTATCCGACAGGCGCACAGACACAGTCGCCTGCGCATCCGTGCCTTCGGTCACGGCGCTCACCTGATACAGCTCCAGCACCGCCGTATGCGGGCAGAGCTGACGGATCGCGTTGAACACCGCATCGACCGGACCATTGCCCGTCGCCGTCGCCGCATGTTCCACGCCATCGATCGCCAGCACGATCTCCGCCGTCTGCGGGCCATCCGTGCCCGCCACGACCTTCAGACGCTTCAGCGAGATACGCTCCTGCGCACCGGCCAGCTGATCGTCGACCAGCGCGATGATGTCCTCGTCGAACACATGCTTCTTCTTGTCGGCGATGTCCTTGAAGCGCTTGAACGCATCGTTAAGCGCATCAGCCTCCAGTTCGTAGCCGAGCGATTGCAGCTTGTCGCGGAACGCATTGCGGCCCGACAGCTTGCCCAACACCAGCGAGGTCGACGGCACGCCGACATCCTCGGGAACCATGATCTCATACGTCTCGCGGTTCTTGAGCATGCCGTCCTGGTGGATGCCGCTCTCGTGCGCGAAGGCGTTCTTGCCGACGATGGCCTTGTTGTACTGCACCGGGAAGCCGGTGATCTGCGACACCATCTTCGACGCACGGCTCAGCTTGCGCGCATCAACCATGGTCTCATACGGCATCGAGTCGCCACGCACGCGCAGCGCCATGACAACCTCTTCCAGCGCCGCATTGCCCGCGCGCTCACCGAGGCCATTGATGGTGCACTCGATCTGCCGCGCGCCATTCATTGCGCCCGCCAGCGAGTTCGCAACCGCAAGGCCGAGATCGTTATGGCAGTGCGTCGACCAGATCACCTTGTCCGAATCCGGAATGTTCTCGATCAGACGGCGGATCAGTTCGCCATATTCAACCGGATGCGAATAGCCCACCGTGTCCGGCACATTGATCGTGGTCGCGCCCGAACGGATGGCGATGTCGATGGCCTTGCAGAGAAAGTCGAACTCGGTGCGCGTCGCGTCTTCCGCCGACCACTCCACGTCTTCGACAAACTTGCGCGCATGCGTCACCGAAGCGCCCACCGCCTCCAGCACCGCATTCGGTCCCATGCGCAGCTTGTGCTTCATGTGAACCGGGCTGGTGGAGATGAAGGTGTGAATGCGCGAACGCCGCGCCTTGCGCACCGCTTCACCGGCGCGGTCGATATCGGTCAGCGTGGAACGCGCCAGCGAGCAGATCACCATGTCGCCCGCCCGTTCGGCGATCTGCGACACGCTCTGGAAGTCGCCTTCCGACGAAGCCGCGAACCCGGCCTCGCAGATATCGACCTTCATTTCTTCGAGCAGTTCGGCCAGCTCCAGCTTCTCGCGGAGCGTCATCGAGGCGCCGGGGCTCTGTTCCCCATCGCGCATGGTGGTGTCGAATATGAAGACCCGGTCCTTGGGTGTGGACTTGGCGGGCGTATCTGATGGCGTGTCGGTCATGGCTGTCGCGTCCTGCGAGGCTGCTGTCTGGGGATGTCGGGTTGGGTCCCCTGAACGCGCGGCTGGCGATTACGCAGCCGTCATGAAACGCGCCCAGGGGCTGCTAAGCAGCCCCCGTAGGGAAAGCAGCGCCAGACGGCGCAGGTTTGTACCCTGATTACGCATGACAATGTCTATGTTCCCGCCAGCGCCCGGCGTCAAGCCGCCTCGTCCTCGCCAGGCGTGACCGCCTCAGGGCTATCCCTGAGCGCCGCAGGATTTGCGGCCCGCCGGGCCAGCAGCGCAACTGTCATCCAGATTCCTACGACCGCCAGAACCAGCGCCGCCGCCATCACCGGCGCCCCGCCCAGCGCCGCCGCCGCCGACTGGCCCAGCAGCGCGATCAGCAGTGTCTTGGGCACGATCCCGATAGCCATGCCCGCCAGGAACCGCGGGAAGCTCGCATGGCTCACCCCGAACGCCATGTTCACCACGATAAAAGGCGCGGAGGGCACGTTGCGCACGATCAGGCTGGCCAGAAAATCATTGCGCCCGATGAAACGCGACAGCCGGTTCGCCCGCTGCCCGCCATACCGCCGCAGCAGGTCCGCCCCTGCCAGCCGCCCGGTGAAGAACGTCAGCACCCCGGAAACCAGCGTGGCGATCCAGGCAAACCAGAACCCTTCCACCGGCCCGAAGGCCAGCACGACCGCTCCGATCAGCACGAATTGCGGCGCCGCCAGATACGCTCCGGCGCAGAACAGCAGGATGGTTGCGGGCAGGCCCCACGGCCCGTCACGCAGGCCAGCGAGAAAGCGGTCGGTCTCATCCGCCAGTCCGAATGCGCCGCTGGTTTTGCCGGCGACGAACAGCACCGCAACCAGAACAGCCATGGCGGCGGACACCCACAGCGTACGGCTGGCCCGCGCATCCAGATTGTTCAGAAAGGCCAGAAGCGACTTCAACGACCCGGACCCGGCGGCGGCTCACGCTCTCTGGCGCGCCCGGATTGATGCCCGGACGCGCCGTAGGGCGTCAAGAACGGCCGGCCAGCCGGGCAATCGAAAGGTCAGGGTTCAGCGTCGCGTTGATGGCGCCCAGCAGCGTGCCGGGCGAGGCAGGCTTATGCAGCAGAGCATTGGCATGGCGCAGCTCCGGCCGCGCCAGCACGCGCGGATCATCAAGCCGCGCCGAGTGCACAATCGCCTTTGGCCGGTAGGCGCCGGACGGCAGATTGGCGATGGCGCGCAACAGGTCGAACCCGTCCACCTTCGGCATCTCCAGATCGGTGATCACCACATCGAACCGCTCACGCAGGATCATCGCCAGCGCGTCGTCGCCATTCAACGCCTCGGAGCAGGTGTAGGATGCGGCCGCCAGCATCGCGCGCGAGATGCGCAACGAGGCGACGGAATCGTCCACGATCAGTATTCGGATTTCCCGGCCAGCATCACTGGCGGGTGTTTTCGGCGTGCTCATGTCGTTCGTCGTCCGGGGGAGGTTGAGACCATATGTTCTGCCGGCGGCGTTGCGCCTCGCGAGGTCCGTTCGCGTCGTCTGATATACGCGCTAACTGCCACTCGCCCGTTGATGCAGATAGGCCGGGCGGCAACCCACCGCACACGCCGCAGGCGCCGCACCTGTCGCAGGCGTCGCACCCGCCGCATGTGTCGCAGTCGATGGCGTAGAGCGCTTTGCGCTCGCGGCGCCTGTCCCAGCGTTTCTTCAGCCTGCCGGGACCGATTGCGCTGGTTCGATCCAAACCGGCGTCGCCTTGAACGCTGGCGTACGGCTGCGCGGATCAACCTCGGCGCATGTCAGCACATTGGCTTCCGGATAGTAAGCCATCACATCTCCGCGACCCACATCAAATGCGTAAACGACAAGGTCGCGCATCTCGCCCTTGCCGGACCACATCCGCGCCCGCCCGCCTTCGGTGATTCCCAGCGCGCGCATGTCGTCCCCATTCATCATCACGCACCACCGCGTGGCCGTGCCGCGATAGCTGTCCTTCTCCTGATAGACGATGGAGTTGAACTGTCCTTCGGAGCGCACGGTGGACAGCATGAAAGGCGCATCGCCGCGCGGCGCAGGGATTGGCCGCGTAACGAACGCCGCCTTGCCGCTGGCGGTGTGAAACTCCGGCGTGTGCATCAGGCGGTTGCGGATATGAAACTCGCGCTTCGCCACGTCGATGTCCGCCAGCTCCTCCATGCCGGGCACGATGCTGGCGATGGCTTCGCGCAAGCGCGCATGTTTACCGAACGCCTTGAAGTCCACGCCCCCGCCGCTGGCGATACGCGATCCCAGATCGCTAAGGATCACGCTCTCCGGCCGCACATTCTCCAGCCGCGTCACGCCGCCGTCCGACAGACGGACATAGTTGAACATCGACTCCTGCGTCGTCGGCTCCCACTCCTCGTCCCGCGCGGTGACAGGCAGAACGAGACTTTCGCCCTCGCTCACGCCATGTACATGGCCACGATTGAGCGTGGTGGTCAGGAACAGCTTGAAGCCGATCTTCTCCAGCGCCGCTTCGGCCCATGTCGAATCCGGGTTCGCCGCATAAAGATTGCCGCCCATCAGCAGCGCCGCGTCGATGCCGCCGCGATCCGCAGCCTGCATGCAGGCCATCGTATCCATTCCCTCGGCGCGCGGCAGGCTCACGCCCAGCGTCGCCTCCATGCGCGCCATCACATCATCAGCCAGCACAGGCTTCACGCCAATCGTGCCGATGCCCTGCACGTTGGAATGCCCGCGCAGCGGCAACAGCCCCGCATGCCGTCGCCCAATCATGCCGAGCATCAGCGCGAGGTTGGCGATATACTCCACATTCTCCACGCCATGCGTGTGGTGGGTCATTCCCATGCCCCACGCGAACACCACCGCCTTCGCCCGCGCCAACCCTTCCGCCACGCGCTCGATATCGCTGCGCGCCACGCCGCACGACGCCTCGATAGCGCTCCACTCCGTCGCCACAATGTCCGCCTCAAACGCCGCGAAGCCTTCGGTATGTTGAGCAATGAAATCTCGCGCCGCCGCGCCACGCGCCATCAAAGCCTTGGCCAGCCCCTTGAACAGCGCGATGTCGCCCCCGATCTTCGGCTGCAACCAGTCTGAAGCAATCTCGCTTCCGCCTGACAACATTGAGAGCGGATCTTTTGGCAGCGCGAACTTCACCAGTCCCGGCTCCTTCGCCGGATTGATGACGATCACCTGTCCGCCCCTGTCGCGGCATCCCTTCAGCTTGTGGATGAAGCGCGGATGGTTCGACGCGGGGTTGGCGCCGATCACCACAATGGCGTCGCACCCCGTCAGGTCCTCCAGTTCCACCGTCGATGTGCCCGTGCCGATCGTGCCGGCCAGCGCCACGCTTGTCGCCTGGTGGCAATAGAACGAACAATTGTTGACGTTGTTGGTCCCGTACACCCGCGCCAGCAACTGCAACAGGAAGCCCGCCTCGTTCGACGACCGGCCGGAGGAATAGAAGAACGTCCGCGCCGGATCGGCCGCGCCAAACCGCACGCCCGCAATCTCCATCGCCTCGTCCCACCCGATCACGCGATAGCAGTCATCCTCCTTCGCCTTGAAGATGGGATCGCCCAGCCGCCCCAGATGCTCCATCTCCCGCCCCGACAGTTCGCGCAGGTCGGACAGCGGATGTTCGAACACTTCATGCGGGATCGCGGGCTGGATATCGGTCGATTGCGCCTGCACGCTCTTGTTGCAGATCGAGGGGAAGTCACCCAGTTCGTCCGTCATGCCGCCGCGCTGGCCGCCCATGCCCAGCCCGCAGGCCTTGCAGGCATTGTGCGACGTCAGCGCTTTCGCCGTCTTGCCCACGCCGATCCGCTGCACGGTTTGCAGCGTGTAAAGCACCTTCTTCGCGCCGCCGCCGATGGACGTCTTTGTCATTCCACAACTCTAACTCTTCTCCCGCTTGCGGGGGAAGCCCGGCGGCCGGAAGCCCTCCTCCTGCGAAGCTGGCGGAGGGAACTGCGCGGAGGACGCTCGCCCTTCCACTATTGCGCCATATCCGCTCTCGACACACAGCCGTCACGCAACCATGCTCAGTGCCGTCATGCGCAAAACACTCCTTCTCCTCGCCGCCTCTGCGTCCACCTTGCTGGCGGCCTGCCAGACCGCGCCATCCGGCGGCTGGCCGCACCCCTCCCTCAACCGCGAGCGTCCGCTGGTGATCGCCCACCGCGGCGCCTCGGGCCTGCGGCCTGAACACACCATCGCCGCCTACGCTCTGGCGATTGAACAGGGCGCGGACTGCATCGAGCCGGATCTGGTGATGACCAAGGACGGCGTGCTGATTTCCCGCCACGATGTCTATCTCTCCACCACCACCGACGTCGCGAACCACCCCGAATTCGCCAGCCGCCGCCGCACGCTGGAAGGCCGCGACGACTGGTTCGCCGCAGATTTCACGCTGGCCGAGATTCACACCCTGCGCGCCCGCCAGGCTTTCCAGGGCCGTTCGACCGAGCATGACGGCCAGCACCTCATCCCCACCTTCGAACAGGTCGTCGACCTCGCCCTGCTCAACCGCACCGCAGCCGGCGCGCCGGTGTGTCTCTACCCCGAAGCCAAGGCGCCCGCGCTGCACGCCTCCTTCGGCTTCGACATGGCGGGCGAAATCCTGCGCGTGCTGACCTCCAAGGGTCTCAACCGCGCGGACGCGCCGGTCTTCATCCAGTCCTTCGAGCCGCCCTTCGTGAAGGAGATGAACAGCCGCACGGAAGTTCCCGTGGTGATGCTGGTCGAAAGCAGAACCGCTCTCGACGCCGCCATGGCTGTCGCCGGCGCGCCCTTCTGGGACGGCCTCGGCCCCGCTGCGCCCGTGCTGTTCAACGCTGACGGATCGTCCTCCGGCGTGGTCGAAGCCGCGCACGCGAAAGGCATCGCCGTCCACCCCTGGACTTTCCGCGACGACGCGCCCTTCAAGGACGCCCCGTTCAACGGTGAGGATTCCGGCGTCTCCATCAAACGCGCGCTGGCCCTGGGCGTGGACGGCTTCTTCACCGACTTCCCCTCCACCGGCATCCGCGTCATCGACGCCGCCGCGCCGCGCTGACGGCTTCCTAGATCGGGAACGTCTGGCCCTGCATCCAGCCCGCAGGCTGGTAGCCGGAGTCCTTGTACTCCTTCATGCCCACCATGCGCTGCAACCAGACATGATGCTGCGGCAGGGCCCAGCGCGTTTCTTCAGCCATGGAGGACACCGCAGGCAGCGGAACCGGCTTCGGCGCATTCGCATCTGGCGGCGGCAGATGCTGGCCGCAGAACTGCATGCCGTACATGATGAACTCATAGCTCTGATAGTTCCACAGCCCTCCCGTATCCACCGCCGGGCGGTCATCGAACGTCACACCCGGTCCCTTCGCCTGCTGGGACATGCCAGGGAAGAACTGGTCCGCGAAGTCGGACGGCGTCGGCGGTTTCATCTTCCAGAACTCGAACTTCGCCTTCAGCCGGTCGGTGATGTGCTCCGGTTTCTGCACCTCCCGCCAGAACGGCGTGTCGGCGCGCTGCGTCAGACAGTAGTGCAGGTTGATGAAGTCGAGGATTTCGTAGAACCGGTTCGACATGATGCGGTTGTACCGGAACGCCATCGCCTCGAACATGTCGTCCTTCCAGGGGAAGTGTTCGGCCAGCATCACCGACGCCATGTCCGCCAGATAAAGCCCGGTCGACTCCAGCGGTTCGATGAAGCCGGCCGCCAGCCCGATGCCGATGCAGTTGCCTTTCCAGTGCTGGCGCCGTCCCACATGGAACTTCACCCGCCGCGTATCCAAGCCCTCGCTGTGCGCGCCCTCATAGCGCCGCAGTTCGGCCTCCGCCTCGTCCGGACTGATGAAAGCGCTGGAATGGACATAACCGATCGACCGGCGGTCGTTCATCGGAATGTCCCAGATCCATCCCGACGACAGCGCCGTCGCCGTTGTGTAGGGGCGGACATGACCGGGGAAGAATTTGTCGTAGGGAATGTGCGTCGTCAAAGCGTGGTCGCATAGCAGGAATTGCGAGCAGTCTTCGTACGGCACGCCCAGCTTTGTCCCCAGCAGCGCCGAGCGGAATCCGGTGGAGTCCACGAACACGTCCGCCTCGATTTCCTTCCCGCCCTGCGTCTTGATCGCGCGGATCAGTCCGTTCTCCCGCATCTCGATCGACGTCACATTGTCCAGCACATGCGTCACGCCGCGCGCCGTGGAGAAGTCGCGCAGATAGTCCGCAAACAACTGGGCGTTCATGTGATAGGCATAGACCAGCGGATAATCGCGCTGCGCCAGACTCGCCACGCGAGGCGACTGGTTGCGGTCGCAGATTTCCGTCTGCGGCGTTACCGTCGACATGAACGGCATGCTGCGGTTCGACGCCAGCCAGTCCTGCCCCGCGCGATCCACCGCCCCGGTGCTGAACCGGCTGTACGGGTGGTGATAATACCCGCCATCGTTCTTCACCCAGTTCTGATAGCGGATCGACTGCTTGAAGGTGGCGTTGGTCGTCTTCATGAATTCCAGTTCGTCCACGCCTATGGCGTTCAGGACGTGGCGCATGGACGGAATGGTCGCCTCGCCCACCGAAATCCGCGGAATGTCCGGCGACTCGATCAGCGTGACATGCACGCGGTTCAGCTTGCCATAATGGTTCAGCACGCTGTTCAGGTAGGACGCAGCAATCCAGCCTGCTGAACCGCCGCCGACCACCAGAATCTTGCGCATTTCCTTGCCTCAAGCCGTCATTCGCGAAGTGAACGCAGCCAGATAGGCACGGCTTTTCCGGCCCGACAAGACAAACGGGCCCCGGATCGCTCCGGGGCCCGCGTCTTGTCCAGATCAGGAAACGGGGATCAGTGCGATCCGGCCGCCATGGCGGCGAGCATCAGCAGCGCCACGATGTTGGTGATCTTGATCATCGGGTTCACGGCGGGGCCCGCCGTGTCCTTGT
>CAZJZQ010000126.1:7524-9276 GCA_964550535.1 uncultured Rhizobium sp. | reverse complement strand
ATGCTCGTCATCCACCCGGATGACGAGCATATTTTCGCCCTCGTAAAAGCAATCTACGGGACAGACCTCCACGCAATCAGTGTATTTGCAGTGGATGCAGGCATCGGTGACGAGATAAGTCATGGGCCCCGGGCGCTCTTGTCGATCGGAGCCGCGACATGCGGCTCCGTGTCCCGAAAGTCAATTGAAGGGCCGTGTCAGCCTGCCTCAAGAGTCGGCGGGCCGGCGAACAGGGCCTGCCAGAGCACGGCGATCCCCCAGTGAATGACCACCGCCGGCCAGATCGAGCCTGAGCGGACGCGGCTGATGGTGCAGGCGGCGCCAAGCAGGGCGACGAGGATCAGGAAACCGGGATCGAGGAAGGCCGGGCGCGCGAAGGGCGATCCCGCCAGCGCCTGCACCGGATGCCAGGCGACGAAGGCGGCGAGCGAGACCCCGGCCGCCACATGCTGTCCCGGCCGCAGCCATCCGCGAAACGCCATCTCCTCCGCAAGCGCGGGCACGAGGAAGGCGCCGAGCGAGAGGGTGAGCGTGTGCGGCGCGGACAAGGCAGGCTGGAATGTGAGCGCGCCGAGCCGCAGCGCGGCGAAGCCGGCGAGCACCAGAAGGAGGAACAGGGCCAGCGCCTCCAGCGCCGTGCGCAGGTCGGGCAGGCGGCGCAGGCCAGAGATCATCGCCTCGGGTATGGCGCGCCGGGAAGAAGGCGGAACAGTCATGCAGGTCCTGTCGTATTCTGGCTGTCGCCGCCTTGGGGCGCGGCCAGTGGAGCCATCGAGCGGCCGCGCTAAGGCGCGTTCACCCACTCATAGCACAGCGCGGCCTCAGATGCGGGGCCGCGACGAGCGGGAAGCGCGAGAATCCGCAGCACGCCCTGGCCGCGCGGCGTGTCGAGGCTGAGCAAGTCGCCGGGCGCCGTGGGCGTTGCGGGCTTGTCGATGCGGCGTACGAGCCCGTCGCGTTCGACGCGCACGCCAGCCTCCACAGCAGCGGCGGCGTTCGCGCGTGTCTTGAACATGCGAATGCGCCAGAGGAACACGTCCAGCCGCATGCGGTCGCCGCCGCTCATGCTGTTCTCATTCTGCCGGGACCTTTTGCTCCGGGGGGGTTGGGCGGGGAAGGCTTGCGCCGGCGCCCCCGCTTGCGATGAGGCGCAGGTGCGGCATCGCTCTGCGCCGGCCGGGTGAGCGCGGCGAGGGCGGCGAATGGGCCGGCGGGCGGGGGCGGTTCTTCGCGGCGCCCGGCTGCGGCTCGCGCAGGGAAGCGCCAGAGCGAGACGTCGCCGGTTTCGCTGCGTGCGGCGGGTTTCAGTCCCATGCCGCGCAGGACGGGCGTAAAGTCGCTGGCCGGGCAGCCGATGGTGGCGGCGAGGGCGGGCGGGATGACGAAGGCGGGCTTGCCGGCTTCGCGGCGCGCGGTGCTGACCTGCGCCATCAGGCGCTCCGCCATGTCGGCGCGGACGGCGCGCGGGCCAAGCACGATATAGCCCGCTGCGGCGAGCATGGCGGATGTCCAGCGGCCGCGCGTGAAAGAGGCGGAGGTGGGCGGGTTGTCCGGCGCCGGCGTGCGTTGGTGCACCGCGCGCAGCATCATCAGCAGGCGCGCGGCGGCGGGTTTCAGCACGGACGGGAGCCAGGCGGAGAGACGCCCGCAGCGTATCCCTGCGGCGGACAGGAGTTTGCGGTCGTCGCCAGTGAGCGCGTCGAGGCCGCCCGCGCGCAGGTCGAGCGCGGCGCCGGCTTCGGAAAGCTGGTA
>CAZJZQ010000126.1:0-7514 GCA_964550535.1 uncultured Rhizobium sp. | reverse complement strand
GATTACCCGTATTACGACGACGCCAGCAACGAGGTAGGCGACCCCGCGCGCGACACCGCGCAGACCGTCGCCCGCCAGCGCATCGCGCAGGTTGAACAGCGGGGCCAGACTGTCGCGCAGGCGCCGCACGAACCAGCCGGCGGCGTGGGCGCGGGCGTGCTCCCTGGCTTCAGGCGCGGCGCCGGCGGCGCCCATGAGTTCAACCATGGGCGCGAGCCAGTCGCTGGCGGCGGCGAGCTTTGCGACGGGCGCGCCGTCGAGCGTGATTTCGGCGCGCGCGGTATCGATGGCGAAGGCGCCGTCGGGCGCGCGCGCCATATCCATCAGGCGTCGCGAGATGACCGGGGAAAGAGATTTCAGCGCAGCGGCGCGCAAGGCGCGGCCTTCCAGCGTGCGGTCGCCATCCAGGATGCGGCCCTGTATGGGCGTGAAGACGAGGCCGTGCAGATGTCCGACCTCGTGGCCGCTGATGGTGACGGCGCCGTGCGTATCCACGCCGGCGGGGGTGTCCTCGCTGGCGTTCAGCGTCTTGAGCAGAGCGGAGGTGCGGCGATCGACGAAGCGCTGCATCAGTTTTTCGTGGAGGGCGTCGGACAGCCTGTCCTCGATTTCGCGCGTGCGGCCACGCCATGTCGCGGCGTTCTGCACCCAGTCGGCGCGGTTGGCCGCGTAGGTCCAGGTGCGAATGGCGGCCAGCCGTTGTTGCAGAACGTCGATGTCGCCTTCGGCCTGATCGAGGCGGCTGACCTGCTCGAACATCCATTCGTCGCGCAGGCGTGCACCCGGCTCGCCGAGGCGCTCCACGAACATCTGGACGAGGCGCAGATGGGCGTCGGGGCCGGACTTGCGGAAGTCCGGCAGGGTGCAAAGGTCCCACAGGCGCCGCACGTGCGCTGCGCTGCGCGCCATGCTGCGCACATCCTGGTCCTGCGCCAGCGCGGTGAGGGTGATCTCGTCCAGCGCTTCAGGCGCGCGGCGCAGCATGGGGTGATGCGGCGGGCGTTTGAGGCTGGATAGCAGGCCGTTGAGCGAGCCGTAGTCGAGAGCGGAGTTGCGCCAGTTCAGCGTGTCCACCGGTTCAAAATGGTGGTCTTCGATCCTGCGGACGATGTCCTCGTCGAACGGTTCGCAATCGGCTGTTTCGCCGAACGTGCCGTCATCGCGGAAGCGGCCGGCGCGGCCCGCGATCTGCGCCATCTCGTCGGCGCGCAGCAGGCGCCGGCGGCGGCCGTCGAATTTGGTGCGGCTGGCGAAGGCGATATGGCTCACGTCGAGATTGAGACCCATGCCGATGGCGTCGGTGGCCACGACATAATCGACCTCGCCGGATTGATAGAGCGCAACCTGCGCGTTGCGGGTGCGCGGGCTGAGCGCGCCCATGATGACGGCGCATCCGCCGCGCTGGCGTTTCAGCAGTTCGGCGATGGCGTAAACTTCCTCGGCGGAGAAGGCGACGACAGCGGAACGCCTGGGCAGTTTGGTGATCTTGGCGGGGCCGGAATAGGTAAGCTTCGAGAAACGCTCGCGCCGTTCCGGGTCGATATCGAGATCGAGGGCGCGCAGGGCCGGACGCATCGTGTCAGCGCCGAGCAGCAGCGTCTCGTGATTGCCGCGCGCATGCAGGATGCGGTCGGTGAAGACGTGGCCGCGATCCAGATCGGCGGCGAGCTGGATCTCGTCCACCGCCACGAAGTCAGGACGTTCGGAACCATTGCCCAGATTCAGGGGCATCGCCTCCACCGTGCAGGCGAAGTAGCGGGCGGTGTCGGGGCGGATGCGCTCCTCGCCGGTGATGAGGGCGCAGGCTTTCTCGCCCTTCTCGCGCACCATGCGGTCATAGACTTCACGCGCGAGCAGGCGCAGGGGCAGGCCGATCATCCCGGTGCCGTGCGCCAGCATGCGCTCGACCGCGAGGTGCGTCTTGCCCGTATTGGTCGGGCCAAGGATGGCGCGGATGGGTGCGCTAGAGGCGGCCAGCGGAAACGCTCCTGCCGGAATCGGACGATGGGCGGGGCTAGCGAATGGCCGGGGCGGCCGCCGCGCCATAACTGGCGCACGCGCTCTGGCGGGCGAAAAGGGCGGGCGGGCGCAAAGGCATGTCCGGCATCCCAGAAGGACTCGATGATCGGTCCTAAGTATAGGGTTGGGTCCCCGCGCTTCCAAGGTCAACAGCCTGGGCTGCGATACGGATGATGGCGGGTTAAGGTATGCTAGATCCCACGAGCGGATGCTTGAATCAGGTGAAGCGCGCCGGTCTTTGAGCTGAAAGCTATTAAGGGGGTGATTCTTGTGGACTTTGGCTATCGACGTAGGCGCTCCTCATAACGTGGGCTGGGCCTGTTCAGACGGCTCGACTGGCGATGGCAGCGTGTTGACCGGCGCACTCCAACGCGGATCGGAAGAATTGAAGTCGGGACGAGCAATTTCGATTGGCTTCGAAGCTCCGATCTGGGTGCCCCGCAGGACAGAGTTCGGTCGCATTACCTCTCGCCGCGGTGGTGTAGAGGCCGAATTCAATCGTCCTTGGTCGGCGGGCGCCGGGTGCGGAGCCTTGGCCGCAGGACTCGGTATAATGAGCTGGACTTTCGCTAAACTAAGCTCTTTCGGGCCGCCTCGATTGGCAACCACCCGCTATATCGATTTTATGAAAAAGCCCTCAGGATTGTTGGTGTGGGAAGCATTTGTCTCAGGGCGAGCGAAGGCCGTTACTCACATCGGTGATGCGCAGTCGGCTTTGGCAGCTTTCCAAGTGCGCCAGGGGGCAGAGCCAAGCGATGTCCAAGAGGAGCCTGGACTCAACCTCGCTGCTGCTGCGCTGCTTGCGGCTGGGTGGACGGTGGATGTTGAGGAACTCGGCGCTTCCGCCTTCGTTGTGGCGTGTCGATAACTGAGAAATTGCGCGGACCGTAAATCCCAAACTTAAAACTTGGGCCTGAGTTTATAGGCCGTCATCTGAATCTTCCGCTGCAGAAAACTCAAGTTCAACATAGTCGCCAGATTTTAGCGTATTGACTGCTTCCGCGACGCGATCAACGCGATGTTCAATCCAAGGCCATCGTGTCGTCATCAGCACAACGATTGCGAGCCTGCGACCGGCCAGATTTTGCTGATACCGCAGATTCTGGTCAGTCGTTATAATGGCGTCGAACGCAGCAGCCTCGGCGGCGGCTAACAGGTCACCATTTTTGAGATGCGACCAGCCTTCCAAAAACGCTGTAGAAATTTGGTGGGATGACAGTGCGCGCCGAAGCGGCTTTGGTGTACCCTGATCAAACAGCAGCTTCACAGCGGAACTACGCCGCCTCCAAGCTCTTGAGCGCGTGATCCAGCACAGCCTCCACCTGGGTGCGAGTAACGCCCTCGAACCATTCCAGGAACTCGTCGATCGTAGCTCCAGCCTCGAGGTTCTCGAACAGCGCCTTGACCGGCACACGTGAGTTCTTGAAAAGCCAGGCGCCACTGACCTTTCCGGGAATTCGCTCTACGGCAGAGCACTGGGACCAGTCGATCATGCTGAAGCGTCGCAAATTTTGGCTAAAATGCCAATAGAGGGACGCTTCACGCCGCCTATTCCGCACCTTGACAGGCCGGGGCCGGGCCCTTATCCACCCCGCTTCGCTTTCAGGACCGGAAGCCCGAACCGCCCGCAAATGCGGGGATTTTCGCGCCTCCGAGCCTACAGGTACAAAGACGTCCAGGAGAAGCGCCATGTCGCGCGTTTGCGAGCTGAGCGGCAAGAGGCCGATCGTGGGTCACAAGGTGAGCCACTCGAATATCAAGACGAAGCGCCGGTTCCTGCCGAATCTGGTCGACGTGACCGTGCATTCGGAAGCGCTCGGCCAATCCTATTCGGCGCGCATTTCGGCCTACGCCCTGCGCACGATCGACAAGCGCGGCGGTCTGGACGCTTTCCTCGCCAAGGCGAAAGACGATGAGCTTTCGCCCAAGATGCTGAAGCTGAAAAAAGATATCGCCAAGAAAGCCGCTGCGGCCGCCGCCGAGTAAGTTTTTCTGGCTTCGTGAATTTCAGAACGCCGCTCCGGATGTCCGGGGCGGCGTTTTGCTTTTGGGCGGCTGGTCCTCTCCATCCTGCTTTCCCTGCGCGTCTGCGCGGGCTTAAGGTCGGGTCCGGAACAGGGGTGACTCATGCGGACCGGCTTGGCGGCTTTCACGGCGTTCTTTCTGGCGGCTTGCCAGCAGGGGGAGACGCCGGATGCGATCTTCTTTGGCGGGACGGTTTATACCGGCGTCGATGGCGCGGCGACGGTTGAAGCCGTCAGCGTAAAGGGTGGACGCATTCTGGCGGTGGGCGATAGCGGCGCTCTGCTGAAGACGGCGAAGCGCGCGACGGAGCTGCATGATCTGGAGGGCGCGTTCCTCTATCCCGGCTTCACCGACGCGCACATGCACCTGCTCGGCGTGGGCGAGCGGGAGATGACGCTGAACCTCGATCAGGCCGCGTCCATCGCGGAGCTTGTCAGCGTTGTTGGCGCGGCGGCTGCGGCGGCGCCCGAAGGCCAGGTGCTGGTGGGGCGTGGATGGATTGAGACGCACTGGCCCGAAGCGCGCTTTCCAACGCGGCAGGACATTGATGGTGTGACAGGCGCGCGGCCGGTGATCCTCGGGCGCGCTGACGGACATGCGTTGCTCGCCAATACGGCGGCGCTGGAGGTGGCGGGCCTGATGGACGCCAATCCGGTGCAGCCGCAAGGCGGGCGGATCGAAGTGGATGCAGCGGGTCTGCCCACGGGTCTTCTGATCGACAATGCAATGTCGCTGCTCGCGGCGCTGGAGACGGAGCGGACCCCGGAGCAGATCGGCCACGCCTATGAGTTGGGTGCGAAACACTATGCGGAGCTGGGCTGGACCGGCGGGCACAACATGTCAGCGGTCGCGGCGCATGTGCCGCGCATGCATACGCTCTCGGATGCGGGCCGGCTGCCGCTGCGGGTTTATAACGCCGTCGATGGCGCGGGGATGACGGAGTTCGCGGAAGACCTGTTCGGCCGTACGGATTCCGGGCTCGTCATCACGCGGGGGATCAAGCTCTACATGGATGGCGCGCTGGGGTCTCGCGGTGCGCTGCTGGAGGCGCCTTATGCCGACCGGCCGGACCTGTCGGGCCTGCAACTCTCGAAGGAAGACGAGACGCTGGCGCTGATGAAGAAGGCGTATGAGGGCGGTGTGCAGATCAGCTTCCACGCCATTGGCGACAGGGGGAATGACCTCGTCCTCAACTGGATGGAGCAGACGTTTGCGAGCGTGGATGAAGCGGAGCGCGGCAGGCGCGATCCGCGCTGGCGGATCGAACATGCGCAGATACTGTCGCCGTCCGGCATTCCGCGCTTTGTGAAGCTGGGCGTTATTCCGTCGATGCAGCCGAGCCATGCGATCGGCGATCTTTACTTCGCGCCGGCGCGTCTGGGCGATGCCCGGCTGGATGGAGCGTATGCGTGGCGCGCGCTGATTGATGCGGGCGCGATCATTCCTGGCGGCTCGGATGCGCCCGTGGAGAAGGGCGATCCGCGCATCGAGTTCTATGCGGCGGTAGCGCGCAAGGACATGAAAGGGGCATCGGGCGCCGGCTGGCGGCCCGATCAGCGCGTGACGCGCGAAGAGGCGCTGAAGATGTTCACGCTGTGGCCGGCCTATGCGTCATTCCGGGAAAAGGATCTGGGCACGATCGAGCCGGGCAAGCTGGCGGACTTCACCGGCTTCACGGGCGACATCATGACTATCCCGGAATCGGAGATCCTGGCGGTCGATCCGTCGATCACCGTGGTCGGCGGGGCGGTGACCTACCGGCGCGACGATCAGGACGCGGCGCCGCGCACTGCGGGGCCGGGTCTGGACCCCTGGCGACAGCAGGCGCTGGACGATGTGCGCATCCTGTCTGCGGATGACATGGAGGGGCGTGGCGTCGGCACGCCCGGCGGTGAGCGGGCGCGGGCCTATATCGTGGACCGGCTGGAAGCGCTGGGTGTCGAGGCTTTGCCTTCGGGGCGGCTGAAGGCGTGGGAAGTGACCGCGCGCGACCAGCACTATAGCGGCGTCAACGTGCTCGGCGTCATTCCCGGGACGCGGGCGGCTGACCGTTATTTCGTCCTCACCGCCCACTACGACCATGAGGGGATTGTGGACGGCCAGATCTATAACGGCGCAGACGACAACGCCTCGGGCGTCGCGACCATGCTGGCCATCGCGGCGGACCTGAAGCGGCAGGCGCCGGAGCATAGTGTTCTGTTCGTGGCGCTGGACGGGGAAGAGCACGGTCTTCTGGGCGCGCGTCAGTTCGTGGAAGCGCCGCCCGTGCTGCTGACCTCGATCTCGCTGAACCTGAATTTCGACATGACCGCCCGTACCGGCGATGGCCATCTATGGGTCACGGGCACGTATCAGCATCCGGTGTTCCGGCCGATCCTGGAGACCATCCCGGCCGATGGCGCGATCAGTTTTGCGTTCGGAAAGGATACGCCGCAGGACACTGGCGCGAACAACTGGGTCATGGCTTCGGATCACGGCGTTTTCCATCGGGCCGGTGTGCCGTTCCTGTATCTGGGCGTCGATTATCATCCCGACTATCACAAGCCGACGGATGACTTCGAGCGGATCACGCCCGCGTCCTTCCTGAGCGCCACGGCTTTGTCGCTGGAAGCGTTCCGCGCGCTGGACCGGTCGCTGGACCAGTAAGACTGTTAAGCTGGCGACACAGGCCGGCCGTTCGGGCGAACCGGCCGGCCTGCGGCCAGCGACGCATGCCCTCCCGGGGAGGGAGGTCAGGGCCTCGGCCGGACAAGCGGGGGCGCCGGCCGAGCGTCGCCAAACAAAGCGGAAGACCCGGAGGGATCAGGCCAGTCCGCCATGGGCGTCCCCATATATTTGTTGATAGCAATTATAATGCCAACCGCCTTCCCCTCCAGGTGGCAAAGACGAAAAGGCCGCCTCGTGCGGGGCGAGGCGGTCGGGCCGCCGTCAATACAGGTTGGGGCCTACCAGATGCTGACGCGCTGTTCCGGCGGGAGGTAGAGCGCATCGCCTTCAGTAACGCCAAAGGCCTTGTACCAAGCGTCGAGATTCCGCACGACGCCGTTCACGCGGTACATAGGCGGCGAGTGCGGATCGGTGAGCACCTGGTTGCGGATCGCGTCGTCGCGGTAGAGCGCGCGCCATACCTGCGCCCATGCCATGAAGAAGCGCTGGTCGCCGGTGAAGCCGTCGATCACGGGAGCTTCCGCGCCGTTCAGCGACAGCTTGTAGGCGGTGTAGGCCATCTGGAGGCCGCCAAGGTCGCCGATATTCTCGCCCATGGTGAGGCGGCCGTTCACGCACGCATCGGTCAGCGGGCAGTAAGCATCATACTGCGCCGCGAGTTTTGCGGTCGTTTCGGTGAACTTGGTGTTCGTTTCCGGCGTCCACCAGTTGCGGAGCTTGCCGGTCTCGTCGAATTCGCGGCCCTGATCGTCAAAGCCATGGCCGATCTCGTGACCGATCACTCCGCCGATGGCGCCGTAGTT
>CAZJZQ010000125.1:0-9281 GCA_964550535.1 uncultured Rhizobium sp. | reverse complement strand
GGCCGCCGTGCTCGGCATCATAAAGACGATGGGCGCCATCGACCAGCCGCCCGCCTATCTCGGCAAGCTGATCGGCTCGGCGCTGGTGGGCACGTTCCTCGGCGTGTTCCTCGCCTACGGTTTCGTCGGCCCGTTCGCCGCCCGTCTCGGCCAGGTGCTGGACGAGGAAGGCCAGTTCTACAAGATCATCAAGGACGTGCTCGTCGCCCACCTGCATGGCAACGCGGCGCAGGTGTCGGTCGAAATAGGCCGCGGCCAGATACCCTCCGCCTCCCAGCCCTCGTTCATCGAACTGGAAGAAGCCCTCAACGCAGTCACGATCTGACCTCTATTCGTCAGAATCCGCCTGGGGCAGGACAGTCACGCGCTGTTCGGCGGCGTCCGTCATCCATGTCTGCGCCGCCGCCGTTACATCGGCGATGGTCACGTCCCGCAAGCTCGCCTCAATAGCGGCAAGCCGTCCTCGCTCCAGCAGCTCCGGCCGCGTCTGCGCCTGCGCAATCAACGACAGCCAGTAAGCGTTCGACGTCCGGTTGCGCGGCAACTGCTCCAGCCACGGCGTCACCGCACGCTGGAACTCGTCCTCGCTGGTGTCGCCGCTGCGCAGCGCGGCCGCAATCTCACTGAAAGCGGCCGCCACCGCATCCACATCCGCCGGCTTCACTTCCGACGACAGCACCAGATACCCCCACCCCGGATAGATCGAGGACGCATAGGCGGACGCCGATGGCGAATAACTCGCCCCCAAACGCTCGCGCACAATATCGATGGTCTTCAGCCGCATCACTCCCGCCAGAACGCTCAACACGCGCTCGTCCTGCGGCTCTGCATCGGGATCAATTGTCACCGGCCAGT
Source organism: uncultured Rhizobium sp. (assembly GCA_964550535.1). Taxonomy (GTDB): domain Bacteria; phylum Pseudomonadota; class Alphaproteobacteria; order Caulobacterales; family Hyphomonadaceae; genus UBA7672. Next base: position 8,426 of record CAZJZQ010000125.1, on the reverse strand, counting down.
AGAGGCTGACCAGCGCCTGCCCCGGCTCGCCATCATGATGCAGCACGATGGGCGACCGGTCGGCGCGAAACGTCACAGGCTGGCCGCTGCGATATGGCGGCATCGCCCTGTCGCGCACCGGCAAGGCGCCGAACGTGCTGGCCACGGCGGCGATCGCGGCCGCCTCATCGAAGTCGCCGACAATGGCGATCTCGATCGGGCTCAACGCCAACATCGGCCCCAGATATCCCTGCAACTCGGTGAAGGATCGCGACACGACGCCGTCGTCTGGATGCGCGCCGAAACGCCTGTCGCCCGAAGCCAAAATCCGCAATCCCTCATTGCCCATCACCGCCTGCGCGTTCGCATCCATGCGCGGCCACGACAGCGTCAGGCTCTCTCGCCACTGGCGTTCCGCTTCAACGCGATATCCCGGCGCCACCAAAAACGCCGCCGCCACCTGAAGCTGTAGCTCCAGATCGCCGGGCGTGGTCGTGTAAACCCCGCCGAACGCCGTCGACGACGCATTGAGCCCCACCTGCACCGCCCGGCCGCTCAGGATCGCGCGCAACTCATCCCGCGAATGCGCCGCCAACCCGCCATCGCTGTACGCCCGCATCAACGACGACAGACCAAAGGGCGCGCTCTCCAGCGCGACATTCCCGCCGCTGACCCGCACCGACACCTGAACCACGTTTTTCTGGAAGCCTGTCGGCCGCAAGTTGAGCATCACGCCATTCGTGAAGGTCAGCAGCCGCGTATCGAGATCCTCGATCCTGCGCTCGGCCGCTACCTCGCCCGGTTCGCCAAAATTCGTGTAGGCGAATGGCGGCCGCTCGATCTCCGCCGGCGCCACCACCGGCATCTCGCCGCTCTCGCGCCACACATCCGGTATCGCCCGCGCCGTATCGGGCTGCGCTTCGGTCGCCGCCAGAAAGAACAGCGGGCCGCCCATCGCCATGTGCCTGCGGAAGAGATCGTGGATGACTTCCGGCGTCGCCTCTCCCGCCCACGACTCGAACCGCGCCAAGCCGGAGGACGGCGTGGAGAAAACCAGATCGTCGAGGATCGACTCCAGCAAAAGCCCCGCCAGCATGCCGGTCGTGCGCGTGCTCTCGCGTTGCGCGCTATTGGCCGCACTGGTGCGCATCGCAGCGATCTGCTGATCGATCTCATCCTTTGTAAAACCGTGCTGCAACGCGCGCCGCCACTCCTGCTCCATGGCGCGCAAGCCCTTGGCCCACTCGCCGGGCGTCACCATGACGACAGCGCTCACCGTATCGGCCGCGCGCAGGATATCCGATCGCGACAGGCTGGCGCGCCGGAAGGGGGGATCGCTGCTGTTCGACAGCACCGACAATCGCCGCGACAGCACGCCATTCGCAAACGACAGGAGATTGTTCTCCCGGCGGTTCGCCGCATTGTCCGCGCGCTTTTCATAGGGCGACAGCACATGCACCGATATGCTGTCCCCGCCATCAGGATGCACGAACACCGAAGCCTCCGGCCCGCGCTCGGAAAGATCATAGCTGAAATCAGGTTCTGCGCCCGCAGGACCCCGTCCAGTCCAGCTTCCGAAACGGTCCGCAACCTTCTTTTCCACTGCGGCCACATCGATATCGCCCGCGATCACCAGCACCGCACGCTCCGGCCGGTAATAACGGTTGTAGAGACTGACGAACGTGTCGCGCTGCGCCGTCTCGATCACGCCCGGCTGGCCGATAGGCAGCCGCGCCGCAGCCATGGCGCCCGGAATGAGGAAATCGAGCTGCTGCTGGCTGCGTCTGCGCGCAAACGTATCGCTGCGGCGAAACTCGGCCAGCACCACACCGCGCTCGCGCTCAATGGCCTCCGGTGTGAACAACAACTCGCTCGCCGTCTCCCGCAGAAGGAACAGACTCTCATCGATCAGCGTGTCCGAGGCATTGGGCAGCTCCAGCATATAGGTCGTGTGGAACTGGCCGGTCGATGCGTTGGTGTCCGCGCCGAAGGCGAGGCCCAGCCGCTCCAGCGTCTTCACCATCTCGCCTTCCGGCACGCTGGTGGAGCCGTTGAACGCCATATGCTCGATGAAGTGCGCCAGCCCCTGCTCTTCCTCGCTCTCATACAGGGATCCGAACTCGAACGCGAAGCGGATGGAAACTGCCCCCGGCGGCAACTGGTTCCGCATCAGCGCATAGCGCATCCCGTTAGGCAGAACGCCATAGGTGACCGCCGGGTCCGGCGCGATGTCGCTTGTCTCATGCGCCCATTGCCGCTCCGCGCGCTGCGCCAGCGCGGACCCCGGCAACAGTGCAACCAGCAGGATGAAAACGATCAGCGCGAGCTTGCCCGCCTTATGGCCGGGCCGCTCATGAAGCGTCCTCGCGATGTTCCCTGAAACCACCATAGGCGGCGACTATGCGACGCCCCGCCCGGCCTGTCGATCACACAGGCTCAGTCGATGCGTTCGCCATTCGCGGCCATCACTGCGCCGCAAAGATAGATCGAACCTGTCACGAACACCCGGTCCGCGCCCTCGGCCTGCGCGCGCCGGATGGCCGACAGCACATCGGCCTCCGCTTCCGCCGCCACGCCCTGTCCCGCAGCGATACGCACAAGATCCTGCGGGTCCGCTCCCGGCCCGCCCTCCTGGCCGCCGGAATCCGGCAGAGGGCAAATCAGAACGCTGTCCGCCACGCGTCCCAACTCGGCGAAAATCCCCGCCGCGTCCTTCGCGGCCTGCATCGCCGTCACGACAGCCACACGCTCGCCCTCGGCAGGGCGCGAGACGCGGATGTTCTCCGCCAGCATCGCCGCTCCACCGGGATTATGCGCCGCATCCATCCACACTGCGCCCCGCTGGCCGTCCGTCACTGGTCCTGCGCCCAGCTTCTGCAACCGCGCCGGCCACACCGCCTGACGCAGGCCCGCCGCCATCACATCGGACGTCGCGAACGCAACACCAGCAGCCTGCAACGCCGCGCAAGCCGCGCCCGCATTCTGCGCCTGCCTGCGCCCCGGGAGCGACAGCCATGGCGAACGCACCTTCAGCCCGCCGCTCTCGAACACGAATGCGGCGCCATCCCAGCCCGACGTCCAGTTGCGCCCGGCGATCAGCGGCTGCGCACCAATGGCGCGCGCTTCTTCCAGCAGGACGCCGCGCGTGATGGCTTCCTGCTCGGCGATGACGGCAGGAACATCACGCCGGAAAATTCCGGACTTCACGCGAGCGATCGCCGCCAGACCGCTAACCCCGAACATCGCCTCATGGTCGCGGCTGATCGGCGTCACCACCGTCGCCGCCGGGCGCAGCATTACATTGGTGGCGTCGCCCGATCCGCCCGCGCCGACTTCCATGATGGTCAGATCGGCTCTGGCCTCCGCGAACAGCAGATACGCCGCCGCCGTCAACGCCTCGAAATAGGTAAGATCCTCGCCCGTCTCGCCGACGCGGCCCAGCGCCTCGGCCAGCACGTCATCGCTGACCAGTTTTCCAGCGAGCCGGATACGCTCGTTCACGCGAACCAGATGCGGCGAGGTGAAGACATGCACCCGCTTGCCCGCCGCCTCCGCCATTGCGCGGATGAAAGCGGCGGTCGATCCCTTGCCGTTCGTGCCCGTGATATGGATCGGTGTTGGAATGGCGTTCTGCGGATCGCCCAGCTTCTTCAGGGCCGCCTTGATATAATCCAGCCCGAAGGACGGCATGGGTCGCGCCGCCTCGCGGAAGCGTTGCAGTTCGCCCTCAAGAACACCGGAATCCGGCACCGGATACCTCTCGCCAGTCCTGGCCAGTTTGGCCCGCGCCAGCCTTACGGCAAGCCCGGCTTACAATTAATGACCGGATACATGAAAACGGCCCGGAGGTAAGGCTCCGGGCCGCATCCAAATCGTCGCTGTGACAGGATATCCCGGAGGGACGATCACTCGTCCGCCGCGGCCATCTCCTCAGTCACCGGCGCGGGCCGCGCGCGCCGGCCACGAAGTGGGGGCATCAGCATGCCAAGCACGCTGGCCAGCGTGTTCGCCATGTCCTTGCGGTGAACAACCATGTCCACCATCCCGCGCTCGCGCAGGAATTCGGAGCGCTGGAAGCCTTCCGGCAGTTTCTCGCGGATGGTCTGCTCGATCACGCGCGGACCGGTGAAAGCCAGCATCGCGCCCGGCTCAGCCATCTGCACGTCGCCCAGCATCGCGTAGGAAGCGAGCACGCCGCCCGATGTGGGGTCCGCAAGAATGACGATGTAGGGCAGCTTCGCCTGCTTCACGTCCTGAATCGCCAGAACCGAGCGCGGCATCTGCATCAGCGCGAAGGAGCTTTCCTGCATCCGCGCGCCGCCCGAAGCGGTCACCACGATCAGCGCGGCGTTCTTCGCCACCGCCGTCTCGGCCGCCTTGATGAAGGCTTCGCCGGCGGCCATGCCCAGCGAACCGCCCATGAAGGCGAAGTCCTGAACCAGCACCACGGCGCGGCGTCCGCCGATCTCCCCCTGGGCCGCCACCATGCAGTCCTCGCGGCCAGTCTTGGCCTTTGAGGTTTTCAGACGGTCGATATAGCGCCTGTCATCCTTGAACTTCAGCGGGTCCTTGACCACGGGCGGCATGGGGATGTCGGTCCACAGTCCGCCGTCGAACAGCATCTTGAAACGCTGCTCCGGTGTCACGCGCAGGTGCGCGCCCGCAGGCGTCACCCAGAAGGACGCTTCAAGATCCTCGCGATAAACAAGCTCGCCAGTCTTGGGGCATTTCACCCAGAGCGAATCGCTCCCGGTGTCTTCCTTCTTGGCGAAAATGGACTTCAGCCCAGGAGGCAGGTTTGTAAGCCAGTTCAAGGAACGCTCCGTTCGAGACGCGCGGAGAATATGGCGTTTGACAGTGTCTCCGCAATCTCACGAATTCTCTTGACAGACGAGCCCGGATCCCCCGCCTCGACTGCTTCGCGGACTTGGTCCACCAAGGCGGAACCGACCACCACGCCATCCGCCAAAAGAGCGAATTTCCTAGCCATTTCAGGGGTTCGGACACCGAAACCGACCGCGACCGGCAGGCCTGAAGCAGCCCTTGCGCGGTTTACACCTGCGGCAATATCACCCGCCGTTCCCACCCCGGCTCCCGTCACCCCGGCGACCGAGACATAGTAAACAAAGCCGGAGGAGCCGTCCGCGACCCGTTTCATGCGGTTTTCCGTCGTTGTTGGGGTCGCCAGCCTGATCACCGCCAGTTCCTGCGCCGCCAGCGGATCACGCAGCGCCGCATCCTCTTCCGGCGGCAAATCCACCGTGATGACGCCATCGACGCCCGCATCCGCCGCCGCCGCCGCAAAGGCCTCATATCCCATCGTGTGGATCGGATTGGCGTAGCCCATCACGATCAACGGCGTCGTCGTATTCGTCTCCCGGAAGCGCCGGGCCAGTTCCAGCGTCACTTTCAGGCTGCCGCCCGCCGCCAGCGCCCGCAGCGCCGCGCGCTGGATGGACGGGCCGTCCGCCATCGGATCGGTGAAAGGCGCGCCCAGCTCGATGATATCCGCCCCGGCCTCGGCCAGCGCCTGCAGGTTGGCGAAGCTGGTCTCGATGTCCGGGTCCGCCGCCATCAGATAGGCGACGAAAGCCGCCCGTCCCTCATTCTTGCAGCGGGCGAAAGTGTCAGCGATACGGGCTGCGGTCATGGCGTCGGTCCGGACGAACAGGCGGGAGCGGTTAAATCCCCCGTTTGGCCGCACAAGGCAACCACTGCCGCCAGCTTTCAATACCGGTGAAACGACACGTTCAAGCCGCCGGCCTCGGCGTCCAGCGGCAGTCCGGCATCGAACACCCGCATTGTCGAGAAATCGAGGTCAAGCATGCGGTGGGTATGCTCGCCACGCTCGCGGCTGGTCTCGACGTGTATGGTGTACTTGCCCGGCTTCACCGGACGGCCTTCATCATCGATGCCGTCCCAGTAGATCTTGTACTCGCCCGTACCGCGCGTCGACATCGACCGGCCGTTCAGCAGTTCATCGGTGCGGCCGCGATTGAGCCGCCACCACACATGGTTGAACTCCTGCCACTCCTTGATCCGCCCGATCAGCAACAGCGTGCGGACCGTTCTACGCTCCGCATCGCTCACCCAGATCGCGACATAGGGCGAACGGAATGCAATCGACCGGCGCATCTGTTTGGGCGGCGCGGAGAACGTCACGCTGGCGATCCAGCCATCCTCCCACCCCGACCGGTATTCCGGCTGCGCGCCGCCCTGCTGCGGCTCGTCATAGTCGATCCATTGCGCCAGCGGAGGTTGTTCGCCCATCAGCCAGTCAACGCCATCGGGACGCGTGATCCGCCCTGTGGCGCCCGGCATGAGATTCATCAATGGCTGCGCCGCCGGCTCGCCGCCCACCAGCATCGCCGTCGCCAGCGCATCCGCCTCCATCGCCGACGCCGCAACCACGCTCGCAGACCGTCTGTGCGCAACAGACAGACCCGTGCGCGGGTCCAGCGTCGCGCTGGCCGCAACGCCATTGCCGCCTATATCGCGCGGCCCGCACCCCGACGTCGCCACTGCCCCCTCACCAATCAGGAAAGCGCCTCGCACCGGCGCGTTGTCATACCTGCTCAGCGGCTCGGGGAGACCGATCAGCCAGCACCCATCCTGCGGCCCCTCGCCCGCGCACCGCAGGTCACCACCTATATCGACCATCACGCCGGACACGCCCGCTGCATCCGTCATCGCCGCCTCGGTGGCGCGGTCGATGATGTAGCCCTTGGCGAACGCATCGAGATCGAACTCAACGCTATCCGGCCGCACAATCGTCCGTGCCTGCGCATTCATACGCACACGCGCCCACGCAATCTCGTTCGCCCGGCGCGCCCTGTCCTCCCCACCGGCCAGCCCACGCAGTCCGCCCAGCCGCCCGCTGACAGCCCCGCCGCTCAGCGCGCGCCATTGCTCCGCCGCCTGCGCCACGGCGAACAGCTCAGCTGATGCCTGATGAACCGCCGACCGGTTCAGCCGCGAAATTTCGCTCGCTGCATCGCGCCAGTTGAAGACGCGATCCAGCCTGTCGATCTCGCTGCGCACGCGGCACGCCGCATCATATGCCGCCGAAGCCGTAGCAGCCCGCACCAGCAGATTGAGATGCGTGCCCAGCACCCGGGGGTCATGAAACGCATAGACATCGCAACGCGACGCTTCCAGAGACGCAACCGTCTCTATTACGGGTGTGACCGGCAGCTCCACGCTAGAGGCTGGCGCCGTCGAATTTCTGGATCTGCAAGGCGTCGAGATCGATGTCCGGCACGCAGCGCAGGTTCACCGCCACCATGCGCTTGCCGTCCGGCCCCACGCCCGAGCCATGGGTGGAGACGCCGCACGTCGCGCAGAAGTAATGACTGATCGCCTGCGTATTGAAGAGATAGGTCGAAAGACCCGACTCGCGCGTCGCCAGCTTGAAGTGCTCGGGCGTGGTGAAAGCCAGCATGTTGCCGGTGCGCCGGCAGTAGGAGCAGTTGCACACGACCGCCCCGCCAAACGTGCCGGTCACTTCAAAGCCGATCTTCCCGCAATGGCAGCTTCCGGAATGGGTGGTCATGGTGCGTCACCTTCGAGTTGGTTGCGGTCCAGATACATGAGCATTACCGGGACGCCACTGCCTATGACGAGTTGACTGCGCTTGAAGCTCTTTCGTGTCGCGCGGTCATACTTATCGAACCAATCGCATATCACCTCGTCATCTTCCAACCCAAACACAGTCATTTGAGGGCCGCCGGACTTGAGCGACACAATGGCTCCCTCAACAAACTCGTTGGCGACGGAACCGTTCAAATATCCATCCCCAAGTGCTTCGCCACCGAGAAGATGTCCTTATCGCCGCGGCCGCACATGTTCATGATAATCAGGCCGTCCTTGCCCAGTTCCTTCGCCACATCGCCGACACGGGCCAGCGCATGCGAGGGTTCCAGCGCCGGAATGATCCCCTCCAGCCTGGTGCAGAGCTGGAACGCCTCAAGCGCCTCCTTGTCGGTGCAGGTGCGATACTCCGCCCGCCCCGTCTCGTGCAGGAAGGCGTGCTCCGGCCCGATGCCAGGATAGTCGAGCCCCGCAGAGATCGAGTGCGCGTCGATGATCTGCCCGTCCGCGTCCTGCAACAGATAGGTGCGGTTGCCATGCAGGATGCCGGGCCGCCCGCCCGTCAGCGACGCCGCATGCATCGGCGTATCCACGCCATGCCCGCCAGCCTCAACGCCGATCATCTTCACGCCTTCGTCTTCGAGGAAGGGATGGAACAGGCCGATGGCGTTCGACCCGCCGCCGATCGCCGCGACCAGCGCATCGGGCAAGCGGCCTTCCTGTTTCAGGATCTGCTCCTTCGCCTCGCGCCCGATGATGCTCTGGAAATCGCGCACCAGCGCCGGATAGGGGTGCGGCCCCGCCGCCGTGCCGATCACATAGAAGGTGTTCGCGATGTTGGTGACCCAGTCGCGCAG
>CAZJZQ010000124.1:0-9363 GCA_964550535.1 uncultured Rhizobium sp. | reverse complement strand
TCATCCACCTCGCCTGCGCAATGCAATGGGAGACATGAATGTCGATTCGTCCTAGGCCGGGGACCGCTGGCGCCGTCGGGGCTGTCGGATCGCTGCGGCTCCCCGGCTTGGCGGCCGTCTTTTTCCAGAACCAAAGCAATGCGGCCGGGTTTTCCCGATTGCGTGCGGGCTGCGTTGCTGTTCACTGGCCGCAGCGTCGGGCGGCGGGGAGCAGCATGAGCAAGTGGGTCATCGGCGTCATCGGCGGGTCCGGGCTCTATCAGATAAGCGGGCTGGAGGGCGCGCGCTGGGAGGAGATCGCCTCGCCTTGGGGCAAGCCCTCCGATGCGGTGTGCCGTGGACGGATCGGCGAGGTCGAGCTGGTGTTCCTGCCCCGGCACGGTCGCGGGCACAGGCTGGGGCCGACGCAGCTGAACTATCGCGCCAATATCGATGTGCTGAAGCGCGCGGGATGCACGGATTTGATTTCGCTGTCTGCATGTGGATCACTGAAGGAGGGATACGCGCCGGGAGAGTTTGTGGTGGTGGACCAGTTCATCGACCGCACGTTCGCGCGGGAGAAAAGCTTCTTTGGCGAAGGTCTGGTGGCCCATGTGTCGATGGCGCATCCGGTGTCGGCGCGTCTGGCCGGGTTGCTGGCGGAGGAGGCGGGGGCGACGGGCGTCAGGGTGCACCGGGGCGGAACCTATCTGACGATGGAGGGGCCGCAGTTCTCGTCGCTGGCGGAGTCGCGGCTTTACCGTTCGTGGGGTTGCGAGGTGATCGGCATGACCAACATGCCAGAGGCCAAGCTGGCGCGTGAGGCGGAGCTGCCCTACGCCACAGTCGCGATGGTCACCGACTATGACTGTTGGCACGAGGACGTGGATGCGGTCTCGGTGACGGATGTGCTCAAGATTCTGCACGCGAACGCCGAACGGGCTAGGGAGCTGGTGCGGCGGCTGGCGATCCGGCTGTCCGGCGTGGCGCGGACGCCTGATCCGCAGGGTATCGACACCTGTCTGGATCATGCGATCATCACGGCGAGGGAGCATCGCGACCCGGCCGTGGTGGCGAAGCTGGATGCTGTGGCGGGGCGGGTGCTGGGTGCGTAACCAGATATGTTGTCGAGCTGAGCCCGCTGCGGAGATCGGCGGATGCGGGCTTGCGGCATGATGCCGAACGCCTTTTTTGCGGGGGGCCTCTGGCTGGCGTGGTCGGCTGGCGTCGTGTTCCTGACGCGCATCCTGCTGGTGTGGATATTCATGCGCTACTTCCCTGCGAAGAAGGCGTATGCGGCGGCCTATCTCACTTTCCCTGTCCTGCTGCTGATCGGCGTGATCGTCGCCGTGGCGTCGGGGCTGACCATGCGGGGCTTTGACGGTGCTCAGTGGGGGCACTGGGCCGGCTATGCGGTCCTGTTCTTTACGCCTTTGGGATTGCCTGTTCTGGCCGGTGTTCCGATTGTCATGCTGTCGGATGTTGTCCGGCGGCCCTGGCGCGTATGGCCCTAGACGCGACTGTTCTGGAGGTTTGTGATGGCCACGCCTATCCTGCACATCGGTGACAAGAATTACTCATCCTGGTCGATGCGTCCCTGGCTGGCGCTGAAGCATGGCGGGATCGCATTCGATGAGCAGTTGCACGAATTGCCGGAGGTTGGTGGAAAGCCGGGCTTCGGCGCCTTTTCCCCCAATTCGCGGGTGCCCGCGCTGGATATTGGCGGGGGCGTGGTGATCGCGGAGAGCCTCGCGATTTGCGAGTGGGCGGCGGAGTTTGCGCCGCAGCTCTGGCCGGCTGGCGGGCCGGGGTCGAACGCGCGCGCGGTGGCGCGGTCAGCAGCGAACATGATGCACTCGGGTTTCGTGGCGCTGCGCAATGATTGCCCGATGAACATCCGGCGGCGGACGGATGCATCGCGTATGACCGAGGCGGGGCGAGAGGATGCGGCGACGGTCGATCGAATCTGGACGGCGTGCGTCGAACGGTCCGGCGGACCTTACATGTTCGGGGCTTTCACGATTGCGGATGCGATGTATGCGCCGGTGGTGACGCGGTTCGCCACCTACGACATTCCGCGCTCGACCGTTGCAGAAGCGTACATCCAGACGATCAGCAAGGACCCGCATGTGGCGGCATGGATAGCGGGCGCGCATGCGGAGACGCGGCAGTTGCCAAGGGCGGATCAGGCCTAGCGGCGCTGTTGTTGCTTCCACGTCACGTCAGGCGATGATCTAATCGTGGTCTGAAGCAGGGGATGGTTATGGAACTGAAGGACACGATCCGGACCATTCCGGATTACCCCAAGCCCGGCATCATGTTTCGGGATGTGACCACGCTGATGGGAAATCCGCGCGCTTTCCGGCAGGCGGTGGACGCATTGGTGCAGCCTTTCGCCGGCATGAAGATCGACAAGGTCGCGGGGATCGAAGCGCGTGGGTTCATCCTGGGCGGCGCGGTTGCGCACCAGTTGTCAGCGGGGTTCATCCCGCTGCGCAAGAAAGGGAAGCTGCCGCACTCTGTGATTGCCGAGAGTTATGAACTGGAATACGGCGTCGATTCCATGGAGATGCACACGGACGCCGTCGCGAAGGACGAACGTGTGTTGTTGGTCGATGATCTGATTGCGACGGGCGGCACGGCGCTGGCGGCGATCCGCCTGCTGCGCAAGGTTGGCGCGCGGCTGGTTGGAGCGACGTTCCTGGTTGGCCTGCCCGAGCTGAAGGGCGATGAGAAGCTGCGGTCCGAAGGCGTCGAAGTTTCCTACGTTACCTGGTTCGGCGGACACTGAGTATTGTATTCACGCGGCCTTCGGGGGGGCGTGCAGGCGTCTCGAAATGAGCTTCGAGGCGTTGGCGGGGCAGGGCTTTCGGGAAAACCGGGTTTCCGCCTGCGTAGGCAGGGTTAATGAGTGGAAATCGTGCGGTTGGACGGCCCGGAGGGGCAGGGGCAGAGGTTGACCCCGGCGCGGCGCGGAGCCACCTATTGCGCCAGAAGCCCTCTGGAGCCGACATGACGATTCGACTGGATGACGACGAAAGCGCCGCGAAAAAGGACGAGCCGACGTCGTCCTTGATGGAAAAGGCCCTTTTCGACAGCCGCACCATCCTGCTGACCGGCGAAATCAATGACAAGCAGGCCCGCGTGGTGTCGGCCCAGCTGCTCGCCTATTCGGCGGTCAGCGACAAGCCGATCCTGTTGATCATTTCTTCGCCCGGCGGCCACGTCGAAAGCGGCGATATGATCCACGACATGATCAAGTTCGTGAAAGCGCCTGTGCGCGTGCTGGGTTCGGGCTGGGTCGCCTCGGCTGGCGCGCTGATCTATTCGGCGGCGAAGAAGGAGAACCGTCTGGCGCTGCCCAATACCCGCTTCCTGCTGCATGAACCCCGCGGCGGCGTGGGCGGTCAGGCGTCCGACGTGGAGATTCAGGCGCGTGAGATCATCAAGATGCGCGAGCGGCTGAACCGGATCTTCTCGGAAGCGACTGGCCAGTCCTATGAGCGCATCAAGAAGGATACGGATCGCGATTACTGGATGTCCGCCAAGGAAGCGCTGGATTACGGTCTAGTTGGCCGGATCATCACGTCCTGGCAGGAAACCACCTAACCAAGCCAGGCTATACGCCAAGTTGTTGACGCATTCTCGCCTCACGGTCGCACCGTGAAGCGCGAGGGCTGATCGTCATGTCCGGCAGGGGGGCAGGCTTACCTAGCGGGATAATCGCATACGCCAGCCGGGCGCTGGCGGAGCGGTTCCGTGCACCCGGTCATCGTGTGTTTGGCCATCGCATCATGGGCGCGACGGCTGTGGTGCTGGCCAATGCTGCGCTTCTGGCGATGCTTGCGTCCGGCGATATCGAGCGCCCGGCGGCGGTCGAGCGACCGCACACGGCGTTCTATATCGTTCCGCCCGCGCCGCCCGAAGATACGTCCGAACGGGAAGAGACGCAGGCTGCGGCGTTGCCGCGTCCGCCTTCACCTGTCGTTCCGGTCGCGCCGCCGCGCATTCGCACGCCCGAGGAGGAAGCTGTGAACACCGCGATCAAACCACCAACGCCGGACGTGCCGCGAGGGCTGGCCGGTCTGTTGGGGCGCGATCCGTGCGACGACCCACGCGAGCGCCTGCGGCTGCCCGATTGTCCATCGGCGTTCGGATCGGGTGGGAGCAATGTCCGCGCCGGCGACATCGAGAATATGCAGGTCGCCGCGCTGGAGAAAGAGTTCGGGCCGCAGTGCACGCAGCTGCACGGCTGCCTGCCAATGCCTACGAAGACGCTCAACGGCCTGAATCCGGTCGAGTCGCGCAGCGCCATGTCTGCGGGTGCTGCACGCCTGGGCGGCATTCACGATCTGGTCGGAAGGTTGGGACCGCCGAACTGGTATCACGTCGATCCGGGGTTCGGAGACTGAGCGTGGATCTCAGTCGAAATCGAAAATGTCGAACATATCGAAACCGCGCCGTTTCTTGCGGCGGAGGTCGTCATCATCCCGATCATCGTCGTCATAGCGGTGGCGTTTGCGTTTCGCGTCGTATGGGTGACGGCGGCGCCAGTCGTCGGGATCGCGCGAGAAGTCGTTCACCTCGCGGTCGAAGCGGGCTCGCGCCTGCTTCTGTTCGTCGATATCCTCGCGTGACACAGTGAGGAGCTTTTCCAGTTCGCCCCGGTCCATCCATACGCCTTTGCAGGTGGGGCACATGTCGATCTCCACGCCGTCGCGCGTGATCTTCAGCATCTGGTTGTTGTCGTTGGGGCAGATCAGCAGGGGCATGTTGTTCTCCGGGGCGGCGGCTGGGGAAGACCTGAGCGAGGCGCCGCAGCCAATCAAGTCCTACAGCGTAAGTCGCACCAATAATAAGTGCGCTATGAGATGTGGCGCGTTACAGCTTCGCCATGAATTACCGCCACGCATTCCACGCCGGGAACTTTGCGGACGTTGTGAAGCACGCCGTTCTGGCGCTGTGCCTCGACCGGCTGAACCAGAAGGCGGCGGCCTATCGTTATATCGACACGCACGCCGGGACCGGTCTGTACGACCTTGCAGGGGACGAAGCCTTTCGCAGCCCGGAATGGCGGGATGGCATCGCGCGGGTTTGGGAGGCGGAGGCGACGGCGCCGCCTGAGGTTCGAGATGCGCTGGCGCCTTACATGGATGTTATACGCCGGTTGAATCCCGGCGGTCATTTGAGCGTCTATCCAGGGTCGCCGCTGATCGCGGCGGAGATGATGCGGGCCGGCGATGCGTTGCGGTTGTGCGAGCTGCATCCGCCCAGCGCGGAGTTGTTGCGTGGGGCGATGGGACGAGACGGGCGCGTGAAGATCGAGGAGCGCGACGGATACGATGGCCTGCCGGCCTATCTGCCGCCGCCCGAAAGGCGCGGACTGGTGCTGATCGATCCTCCGTTCGAGGAGGGGACAGCGATGCGCAAGCTCGATTTTGACCGTATGGCGCGGGCGGCGCGCAAGGCGGTGAAGCGATGGCCGACAGGCGTTTATGTGTTCTGGCGGCCGATCAAGGATGTGGACGCTGTGACGGCGTTTGACGGCGAACTCGCCACGCGTCTGATTGAGGGCGCAGGGCTGGCCCCGGATAGAATCCTGGTCGCGGACTTGTGGGTGCGGGAGATCGGGGCGGGCCCACTGGCCGGGGCGGGCGTGGTGATCGTGAACCCGCCATTCGGTGTCGCCGAACGGCTGGGGGCGCTCATGCCGTGGCTGGCGAAACTGCTGGATCAGACGCGAGATGGGGCGCCTGCAGGGGCTGGTTACCGGTTGGAGAGCGCTGCGGCTGAAGCCTGATTCTCAGCCGCCGGCGTCACGATGCGTAGTCATAGGGGCCGCCCTTGGTGAGCGCCGCGCGGTAGGCCGGTCTTGAATGGATGCGGTCCAGGAAAGCGGCGATGCGCGGTTGCGAACGGGCGCCGGCGCGTGCGGAGGCGGCTTCCAGCGGGAAGCTCATCATGATGTCGGCGGCGGAGAACTCCTGGCCGGCGAACCATTCGGACTTGCCCAGTTCCGCTTCCCAATAATCGACATGCGTCTTGATCTGCGGATCGGCGACGCGCGCTTCGCCCTGTTTGGCGATGCCCTTCACGACGCCGCGCAGCAGGCCCGGTGCGGAGAGCGGCATACGTGTGAAGATGAGCTTGAGCAGCAGCGGCGTCATTGCTGAACCCTCCGCATAGTGCATCCAATAAGTATAGCGCAGGCGTGCGTCTGTTCCTGCTGGCGGCGTAAGGCTGCCATTGCCGTGGCGTTCCGTGAGGTAGTCGATGATTGCGCCGGTTTCCGCGACGATACGTCCATCATCTGAAATGACGGGTGACTTCCCGAGCGGATGGATGGCCCTCAGTTCGGGCGGCGCCAGCATGGTTTTTGCGTCCCGCTGATACCGCTTCACGTCATAAGAGACGCCCAGTTCTTCCAGCAGCCAGAGCACGCGCTGCGAGCGGGAATTGTTGAGGTGATGGACGGTAATCATGGCGGATCCACTGGCCAGAGGTTGGCCGAGCGTGTCAGCCGCACGCTTTATACGCAGGCAATTGCCGGGTGGATCGGAGATTCAGTGCGTCGCGCCAGAGCGCATCAGCTTTCCGCGTTCGGTGATGAATACTGCGAGCAACGCCAGCGACGACACGATCAGATGGCCGACGAAGATCGGTGTTGTGGTGCCGTCGAAAGAGGAAGCAATGAACCCGCCAATGGTTGCCGACACGAAGGATGATGCAAAGCCGGTGACAGCTGCGCCGGACCCGGCGAGCCGGCCGAGCGGCTCCATCGCGATTGCGTTGTAATTCGGGCCCTGGAAACCGAGCAGGAAGAAGGCGAAGATGACGAGGCCATAGAATACCGGGAACGCCACCGGGCCCGACAGCGCCAGACCGGCATGCACAGCGCTGGTTGCGACGAGGAAGATCAAGGCGAGGTGCGACAGGCGGCGCATGCCCATCTTTTCAACGAGACGGGAATTCACGAGGTTCGACACCGTCATCGCAATGGCGGCGCCGGCGAACCAGAGCGGGAACATGTCTCCCGTTTTATAGACTTCGCTGTAGAGTTGCTCGGATGAAGCGATGTAGCTCATCAACGCGCCGAAGATCAGGCCCGAAGCGATGGTGTAGCCGAGCGCTACGCGGGTGGTGAGCACCTTCCAGTAATTGCCGAGGATGGCGCGCGCATTGAGCGACGAGCGATTCTCCGGTGACAAAGTTTCGCGAAGGCGAACCAGCACCCACACAAACATCACGACGCCGAAAACGCCGAGGAACCAGAAGATGCCGCGCCAATCGACGAAATGCAGCATCTGCTGTCCGATCCACGGGGCGAAGATCGGCGCGGTCATGAAGACGATCATCACCAGCGACATGACCTTCGCCATCTGGCGGCCGGCGTAGAGGTCGCGCGCGGCGGAGACGGCGATAACACGGCTGCCGCCCGCGCTGGCGCCTTGGAACACCCGCGCGGCGATCAGCCACTCGTAGCTCGGTGCGTAAACACACATGACGGCCGCGATTGAATACAGACCAAGCGACACGAACAGCACGGGACGCCGGCCATAGCGGTCGGTCAACGGGCCATAGAAAAGTTGCGATACCCCGAAGCCCAGCAGATATGAAATGATGACCAGCTGACGGTCGTTTTCGTTCTGAAGCTGGAACCACGCGCTCATCTGGGGAAGGGCGGGCAGCATGATGTCGATGGCGAGCGCATTGGTCGCCATGAGCAGCGCCGTCATAGCGACGAACTCAGCCAGCGGCAGCCGCGGGGCGGACGGGTTTTCTACCGACTTTTCGGATGAGCCGGGCAAGGGTGAACGCTCACATTCGCTGCTTAGCGGGGCGGTCTAGACCCAATCGGCTGAAAGGGAAAGTGCGGGGGATCGCCGCTGGCTGCTGTGTCAATAACTGGCGGAATCCAGACGAAGTGCGCCGCTTTCCCTCGGTTCCTCATGGCGATCGGGGCGGCGCGGGTTTACGGGACCGCACCAGCGCGCGCGAGTGAAATTGAACAACGAGGGGAAAAAGCGGAGTCCGAAGCCGATGCCTTGATGGGCGATGGCCGTGCGTTGGCCGCGCACGGCCCAGCTTGTCGTGACGGCCAAGGATACCGAAGGCGCCGAACGTGCAAAGGCTATTGGACTGATCGAGGCTCGCAAGGTTGCGGAGCGGGCCGCGATTGCCATCCGGGGCGTCCGAGGCCGAGAAGGCGCCCGCCGCCGACAACGGCCAGCCTTGTCCTGCTGGGCGCAGCCGGGCTGGTGGCGTTCAGCACCTTCTACTTCACGTTGTATGCGTGGGGTCGCCCATCGCGGGGCGTTTCGGCTGAGGTGGCCGGCGAGCGTCAGACATTGAATTTGAAGTGCATGACGTCGCCGTCCTGCACCACGTAATCCTTGCCTTCCTGACGTGCCTTGCCCGCTTCCTTGGCCCCGGATTCGCCATTGAATTTTACGTAGTCATCGAACGCGATGGTTTCGGCGCGGATGAAACCTTTCTCGAAGTCGCCGTGGATGACGCCGGCCGCCTGCGGCGCCGTCGTACCGCGCCGGATCGTCCATGCGCGCGCTTCCTTGGGCCCTACGGTGAAGTAGGTTTGCAGGCCGAGCAGGTCGTAACCCGCACGGATCACGCGGTTGAGGCCCGGCTCCTTCAGGCCGAGCGACTCCAGGAACTCCTTCTGCTCTTCATCGCCGAGCACTGCGATCTCGCTTTCGATCTTGGCGGAGATGACGACTGCGGCTGCGTCTTCCTTTTTTGCGTGATCGAAAACCCGGTCCGAGAAGGCATTGCCGTTCTCGGCGGAGGCTTCATCGACATTGCAGATGAAAAAGACAGGCTTGGACGTCAGCAGCTGGAGCATTTTCCAGGCTTTCTGGTCCTCGGCGGCGACGCTGGCGTCGCGAGCGGGCTTGCCGGCGTTGAGTTGTTCAAGCGCTTTGCCGATGAGCGCTAGCGTCTGGACCGCTTCCTTGTCGCCGCCCTTGGCTTTCTTCTCTACGTTCTGCTTGCGTTTCTCGAGCGACTCCATGTCGGCGAGCATCAGTTCGGTTTCGACGACTTCAAAATCGGCAAGCGGATCGATCTTGTTGGAGACGTGGGTGATGTCGTCGTCTTCGAAGCAGCGCAGCACGTAAGCGATGGCGTCGCATTCGCGGATGTTGGAGAGAAACTGGTTGCCGAGGCCTTCGCCCTTGCTGGCGCCTTTCACTAGCCCGGCGATATCGACGAAGTTCATCCGCGTCGGGATGATCTCCTTGGAGCCGGCGATCTTCGCCAGAACGTCCAGGCGCGGTTCGGGCATGGCCACGTCGCCGACGTTCGGTTCGATGGTGCAGAACGGATAGTTCGCCGCCTGCGCCGCCGCCGTGCGCGTGAGCGCGTTGA
>CAZJZQ010000123.1:0-9443 GCA_964550535.1 uncultured Rhizobium sp. | reverse complement strand
CGCCTACAGCGCATTGCGCGCCCCGCTCCCTCATGCCCGGAGCTAAAAACTGGCAGCATCCCGCAGGACGCAAAGTCCGTGCGAGGGAGAGATCACGCGCTTGTCGCGCCGTAGCTCGAAGGGCGAGCGGCAACGCTCGCGACAGCCGCCCCTAAACCCAAACCCCCGGCAGCTTCGCCGCCAGCCAGCGTGTCAGGTGCGCATTCACCTCCGCCGGTTTTTCCTGCGCCATCCAGTGGCCGCTCTCCACCACCGCTTCGGTCAGGTCCGCGCAATGCGCCCGCATCGGATCGGCCAGCCGCGTGTCCACCGTTGCGCACACCCAGTCCCACGCCCCATGCAGGAACAGCACGGGCATCTCCAGGCGCCACCGATCGCGCACGCGCTGCGCAAACGCCATGTTCGCCGCCGCATTCATGTACCAGCTATCGGGACCGAAGAAACCGTTGCGCGACAGCGCTTCGACATACTTGTCCTCATCCTCCGCGGAGATCACGCGTTCGTCGCGCGGCACGGCCGGCGCCTTGCCGGATCCGCCAAACCATCCGCCATCGGCGCGGATGTTCGCCGTCACCGCGGGCTTGCCCTTGCCCTTCGGCCCGCCCACGCGGAACAGCGCGCGCACCGTGTTGCGCACATCCGCCTCGAACGACGCCTGCGCCGCTGCAAAATTCTCGCGATAGAAAAGCTGGTAGTCCCATTGCGCCGCCGGATAACGGTCCGCCGGATACACACCGCGGTCCGCCAGTGGAATGCTCGTCTCCGCGCTGAACCCTTCAGGCTGATACGGCACGCACAGATTGGCGACGCCATGACAGCGCCCCGGATGATGCTGCGCGATCGACCACACGACCGGCGATCCCCAGTCATGCCCCACCCACACCGCCTTCTCCGCGCCGAGATGATCCAGCAGTTCGATCATGTCGGCGACAATCTGCTCCAGCGCATAATCTTCATGCCGCCCGTGCACGGTGGACTGGCCATAGCCGCGCATGTCCGGCGCCACGCAGCGGAAGCCCAGCCCCGCGAACACCGGCAATTGCCGCCGCCATGACGACGCCAGCTCCGGCCAGCCATGCACGAAGATCACCGGCGTCCCGCTCTCCGGCCCCGCGCTCAGGAAGTGCGTCTCATGCCGTGGCGTCTTCAGCGTGGAGGAAGCAAGCGTCACCATGATTTAGTGCTCATCGCCCAGTGCCGCGTCCATCTCCTCGTCGGACCAGCCGAAGTGATGCCCCAGCTCATGCACCACCACATGCGCCACCAGCTCCTCCAGCGTGATGTCCGGCGTCGCCGCCCACTCGTCGAGGATCGGCATCCTGTACAGCCACACCATCGGCGGAATCTGCGACGGCGCCGAATGCATCTCCAGCGTCAGCGCCACGCCCGAATACAACCCCGTCAACTCATACGGGTTCTCGATCTTCATCGCCTCCAGCGTTTCTTCGTCGGCGAAATCCTCCACCTTGATCGCAACGCTGCGCGCATGGCTCCGGAACGGCTCCTCAAGGCTGTCGAGCGCCCGCTGCGCCATCGCGGCGAATTCATCGAGAGAGGGCGCCACGCCCCAGATTTTCGTGCCGGTGCTGTCTGTCATGGCGGGCAGGATAGGCGCGCGCACAGGCGTGGGGAAGGGCGTCCTGCGCGCTATCCCGGCGCCGCTACCAGCCAACAATTCGCCGCACGCGCTGCTCCAGCGCCCAGACATTGTTTTCGACAGTGTCCTGTCCACCGGTGAGACGGCTGTGGTTCGCCGTATCGATCGCCACACGCCACGTTTGCGGGACGAAGATGAACCTCTGGGAGAGCAGCTGGATCAGCCAGTCGGGCTGCACGCGGATCGCCTTGATCTCGGACACCTGCACCGTGCTTTGCGTATTGCGCAACAGGTTGCGGCGGCGAACCGTCACCGCATCGGACCTTACCCACGCTTCCGTCTCATCCAGCAGGACGGCGCAGGCGATAAGGCCAGCGCCGGCGGCCGCCGGGATTAGCGCCAGCCAGAGCGGAAGCCAGTCCGCCGATACCAGGGCCCACGCCAGCGCAAGGTTGCAGATCGCCAGCACGCCATAGGAAACGCGCCATCCCAATTGGGGCGGTCCCTCAAGCCGGACCAGATCATCGCTCATGCCAGCTCCCCAACAGCCTGCCGTGGCTGGCTCGACCCTATGTGCGATCACCGCAAAAGAGAAGGGCGGACGCCGTTCCCGGCGCCCGCCCTCATCTCATCCAAGCCGAATCCGGCCCGCCTCAGTTGCCTGACGGCGGCGCGGTGTACGAGCCCTGAATGTTGCTCTTCGCCTGCATCGGCGAACCGATGTCGAGATAGACATTGTTGCTCTGCGTGTATTTCGGCCAGTCGATCAGACCCGGCACGCTGGGGTTCCCGGTCTTCGCGAATTGCGCCCAGATCAGCGAGGCTTCGTGCGCCACCTTCACGTCGGTCTCGTCATGCGCCGGCGTCTTCATCGAACAGCCGCCGCCGCGCGCCAGCCCGATCGTGGTCGGCGACTTCAGCCCCTCGGGGACTGCGCCGAACACATAGGTCAGCTCCAGCCCGTGGAACGCGACGCAGCCCTGCTCATTGCGCCAGCCAAGCGGCAGGTGCGTGAAGTTGTATGTCCAGGTCGGCGCGCCCGACGCGCTGTGCAGGTTCGCCATGTCCGGCACGGACGAGCGCAGCATGGCTTCACCGGCGTTCGCGCCCACGATCAGCGGAACCTTGTGGTGCTGGCCTTTCTCGAACTGCTCGCGTACCGGCGCCAGAATGACTTTCCCGTCCGAAACGATGGTGGCGCGGAAGTTCGACTTCGTGCCCGCCGCCAGAACTTCTTCCCACGTCTTCTTGCGCATCTCCGCCAGATCGCTCGCGCCCAGCGCAGCCTGCAACGCCGTGCCGCGTTCTTCGGCGGTGGCGAGCGGAGCGCTGGTGAGAGAGGACCCGCTCTGCACGATCGCGCCGTCGAACAGGCCCTTCGCCGGCGCCGACGCCATCTGCGAGATCACTTTGAAGCCGCCGCCGGATTCACCGAAGATCGTCACCTTGTTCGGATCGCCGCCGAACGCCGCGATGTTCGCCTGCACCCATTCCAGAGAGGCCGTCAGATCCATCGTGCCGAAATTGCCCGACCCCGGACCCTCCTTCGTCAATTCAGGATGCGCCATATAGCCGATGGGGCCCAGACGGCTGTTCACCGTCACGCTCACAACGCCCTGATTGGCCAGCTTCGGGTGATTATAGGTGGTCGAGCTTCCCGTGCCCGATGTCAGTCCGCCGCCATGGAAGAACACCATCACCGGCAATTTGTCGCCCGCGTCCTTCGCGGCCGTCACCACGTTCACATAAAGACAGTCCTCGCTCGTCGCCATGCCGGCGACGCCCATGCTGCTGGAGCCCTGCGGGCAGCGGTTCGGCCATTTGGTTGCGTCGCGCACGCCGTCCCACTTCGCCGCCGCCTGCGGCGCTTTCCAGCGCAGATCGCCCACCGGCGGCGCGGCATACGGAATGCCGCGATAGATCATGGCGGTGGACCCCGCATCGCTCACCGTCTCGCCGCGCACGGCGCCTTGGCTCGTCTGCACCACGGCGCCGATCGGGCCCGAAGCATTTCCGCCCGCGCCCGTCGCGCATGCGTTCAGCACCACGGCGATCCCCGTCGCCATGGTCAGCGCCGCCGCCAGTTTCATCGCGTGTTTCATCTCGTCTCTCCCATAATGCCCGGCCGTGATCTTCAGCCGTGTTTGTCCGGATTTTCCGCCGCGGTGCAGATCGCCCGCAAACGTCGCCCGATACCCCTGAGCGGTCATCGGCCCCCGACCGGCAGCCCTGACCGTTTTTGGACAATAGCGCGAGTTGGCGGAAGGCAAAGGGCGGCCAGCGCCGGGCGGCGGACGCCCGGCATGATTCACGGGCGAAATGCGGGTGGCGTATCCGCCATTTGCCTCCCCGCCCATCCCACGGCATAACCAGTACAGAACGGGAACTCTGGTTATGTCCGCCGCTGCTTTTTCGCGTTTTCCGGCCGCTCAGGCCCCTGAACCATCCACAGCCGCCGCGCCTCTCCACCCCGACGGCCGCATCGGCCCGCGCGCCTCGCTGATTGTGCGGGGGGTCCAGTTGATGCTGGCCGAGGCGGGGTTCGCCACGCTCACTGAAGTCACCCTCGCCACCGGCCGCCGCGCCGATGTGATGGCCCTGTCGCCCAAGGGCGACCTCACCATCATCGAGGTGAAGTCCTGCCTCCAGGATTTCGCCACGGACCAGAAATGGCCGGAATACGGTCCGTGGTGCGACCGTTTCCTCTTCGCCGTCGACTGCGATTTCCCGCAGGACCGCATCCCGCCCGAAGCCGGCCTGATCGTGGCCGACCGGCATGGCGGCGCCATCCTGCGCGAACCGGAAACCCTCCCGCTGCCCGCCGCAAGGCGAAAGGCGGTCACGCTGATGTTCGCCCGCCTCGCCGCGGCGCGTCTTTTGCGTGCAGGTGATCCCGCCATCTTCGCCATCGATTAGTCTTCGCCTGATAGCTGTCGCGTCCCATGCCGCTCGTTTTTCCCATCGCCGAAACCGCCCGCGCCGCGCTCGATGCGCCGGAGGGCGTGCGCACGCTGGCCGAGGCGAACGAAAAGGCCGGCCGTCCCGTCAGCCTCGTGTCCGAATGGCTCCGCCCCGGCGACGCGGAGCGTCAGGCCCTGCAAGGCAATGTGGAAAGCGGCCTCGCGCGCGGCTTCGTCCAGATTTACGAGGACGCAAAGGGCCGCCCCGTCATCGCGGTCACCTTCTGGAAGCCGCACGCCGCACAGGCCAAACCCAAACCGCCGAAACCGTCCGCCCCGGCCGAGGATCACACCGACGACCTCTATTTCGCCAAGCCGGGCGCCAAGCCGAAACGGGTCAGGAAAGCCGCCGACCCCAACCAGCTCGACCTGTTCGGCGGCCCCGGCCAGAAGGGCTCAGAAGGGCAATGAACGCCCCGATCCCCTCAATCCCGGCATGGTCATCGTCGAGGGGGAGGACGAAGGCTCCACTTTCGGCTTCGCCCCCGGAAATCCTGACTCCATTTGAGCCTCGCGGCGCGCGCTGAAGCAGCCTAGACTGCCGCCCGGGCGAGGCGGTGACCGGTCAGGTGCGCATGCGATCAGACGGCGCAGGTCCGAAGATCCCCGCCGCCACGCGTGCGCCCGGCGAACTGCTGAGCGCCGCTGACCGCGACCATTTCAGCACCCTGCTGGAAAGCGTCGCCGCCACGCGCGATCGCGCCGCCTATGCCGAACTGTTCGGCTACTACGCCCCGCGCGTGAAAAGCTATCTGATGCGCCTCGGCGCGGATGCGGCGGGGGCGGAAGAAATCACGCAGGACGTGATGGTCGCCGTCTGGCGCAAGGCCGCGCTGTTCGACCGTAAACAGGCGTCCGTCTCCACCTGGATTTTCCGCATCGCGCGCAACCGGCGCATTGACGTCTTCCGCCGCTCGAAACGTCCCGCCCTCGACCCGCAGGAACCGATGATCCTGCCCTCCGGCGTCGCCCCGCCCGAAGCGCGCATCGAGGCGGCGGAGGCCGAAACCCGCGTCCGCGCCGCAATGAAAGACTTGCCGCCAGAACAGCTCGACATGCTGAAACTGGCTTTCTACGAGGGCCTCTCCCACCGCGAGATCGCAGACCGGCTGGATGTGCCGCTGGGCACCGTCAAATCCCGCATCCGGCTCGCCTTCCTCAAGATGAAGGCGCGTCTCGGCGATGAGTGATGTGATGCGTGCTGCGCCTGGCCGTGCATTGAATGATCCGGGGAGTGATACAATCCAGATATCCCCGCGTATGAAGTCCGCAACCGGCGCTCTCGTGCGTCATGGAGTCATCCGATGATCCGGATCGAGCAGGGGAGGGAGATCGACGAGGCGACGCGCGCCGCGCTCGCGTCCGGCCGCGCCGATCCCGCCATGGCGCTGTTCCTCGACAGCCTGCTTGAACTGCGCGGCCTCGAAGACCCTGTTTCCGATGCGTTTGTAGGGGCGATGCTGGAAACCGAAACCGTGATCGACATGGCGGTCGGCGCGCTGGACCGCGCGCTCGCCGCCATCGGCCCGGATGCGCCTTCGCCCGCGCCGGCGCCGCGCTATCCTGAACTCATCCGCATCCCCGCCGCCGTGCAGGCCGCGATGGCCGAAGCCGAGGCGCGCGGCGGCTGGCGCAATCTCGCGCCGGGCATCGCCTGCCTGCCGCTGGAAACCGGCGGCGCGGTCACGGCGGAAATCATGCGTATCGCTCCCGGCGTCGCCACGCCGCGCCACACGCACAAGGGCCGCGAAATGACGCTCTGCCTCGCCGGCGGTTTCTCCGACCACCGTGGCTCCTACGGGCCGGGCGATGTGGCGCTGGGCGACCCCGCCGTGACGCACCAGCCGCGCGCCGACGATGACGGTCCCTGCCTCGTCCTCGCCGTCACCGACAACGGCCTCGCCTTCACCGGCATGTTGGGCCTACTGCAAAAACTGTTCGGAAAGTAGCGGCCGGGCCCTCCGCCCCCATGGTTCGACGGACGCGCGCCAGAGCGCGCTGCTCACCACGAGCGCTCGGCCTCACAGCCCTACACGCGCGGACCGGCGCTCACCCCCTCAACGGATAGACCGCCTCTTCGACATAGCTGTTCGTCGCCTTGGTCTGCCAGGACGAGTACAGCCCGAAACTTTCCACCCAGAACGGCGCGGTGACGAACTCGCCATGGCGCGACAGGAACAGCGCCGCCTCCTGATCGCTCGTGCCCTTGCAATAGGCCAGCGTCACATGCGGCGTGAATTTGCGCGATTCGAGTGCGAGGCCGCTGCGCCTCGCCGCCCGCTCGCACGCCGCCGCCAGACGGTTCAGCGGCTCCGAGGGCGTCACGCCCGCCCACAGCGCTTCCGGCTCGCGCCCGCCAAAACTGCCCACGCCTTTCAGGCTGATCTCGAAGGGCGCCCCCGCGATCTGCGCCAGCTCATGGTCCAGATCCCGCGCCACGTCCTCGCGAATGTCGCCGAAGAAACGCAGCGTGATG
This sequence comes from uncultured Rhizobium sp., assembly GCA_964550535.1. Taxonomy (GTDB): domain Bacteria; phylum Pseudomonadota; class Alphaproteobacteria; order Caulobacterales; family Hyphomonadaceae; genus UBA7672. Next base: position 2,410 of record CAZJZQ010000123.1, on the reverse strand, counting down.
TGCAGCACCTCGCGCGGCCGCCACCGGGCGCCGTGTACGTCATGTTGCAGCGGCGTCAGCCGGGCGGCGATCTCGTCGGGAATGGGCAGGGCGGCGAACAGTCGAACAGTCATGCCACACAGTTAGGGCCGCCGCCCCCGCTGCGCCAGAGAGCGCCTTATCCTTCAGTCCAGATCGGGACCAGCGCGAACAACGCGCTCAACACACGTCCGGTTCAGACAGCAGAGGCAACCTTCATCTCGTCTGCCATTGTTTCCACCAGAGGACGCAGCCAGCGTTCACAAACCGGCATTCCATCCGCCGGTTCCGTGTAATCGCCCGTACAAGCCACGTTGACGTGCTGTTCACACCATTCACATAGGCGCCAGCAGGTGCGGGACGTTCCGGTTTTACTTGCAATGCAAGGTCCGCCGCCCCATTATTTCAAGAGCTGGCCGCAGCTACGCGGCCTTTGGAAAGGTTGAAGAAAGTCATGGCTGACTTCCAGTTTGCTCAGGGACGCACCGGCGCCCCGGCCGGCGATATGGCCACGGATGTTGGCCTGCGCAAATTCATGTTGGGCGTCTATAACAAGCTCGGCCTCGGCATCCTTCTGGCCGGCGTGCTCGCCTATGTGGCTGGCACGGTCGAGCCGGTTTCGGCGCTCGTCTTCGGCACGCCGCTGTTCCATGTGGTGCAGTGGGGTCCGATCGTGCTGCTGCTGGGTTCGATGTTCTTCATGAAGAACCCGTCGCCGCTGGGCTCGGGAATCATGTACTGGTCGATCGTGACCCTGCTGGGCCTCGGCCTCGGTGTCTGGGTGCTGATGGCGGAAAGCGCCACGGGCTTCGCCACGCGCGGCGGCACCGAGATGAATGTTTACTACCCCACCATCGCCAAGGCCTTTCTCATCACCGCTTCGGCCTTCGGCGCCCTGTCGCTGTTCGGCTACACCACCAAGCGCGACCTGTCGGGCATCGGCTCCTTCGCCATCATGGCGCTGTGGGGCGTGATCGCCCTGTCGCTTCTGAACCTCTTCCTGCCGGCCTCGTCCATGTTTGAATGGATCATCCTCGGCGCCGTGTTCGCGATCTCGGCGGTGCTCATCGCCTTTGAAACGCAACAGCTGAAGAACGGCTACTACGCCTTCAACGGTGACGCCCGCTCGCTCGCGGTGATGACCAACTGGGGCGCGCTGAACTTCTTCATCTCCTTCGTGAACATGTTCCGCATCGTGCTCATGTTCCTCTCCTCGCGCGAATAGCGCAGGACGAAGGACGCAAAACCGGAAACCCCGGCCTCACGGCCGGGGTTTCTGTTTTTGGGGCCAGCGTTGATACCGGGGGAATTGCATGGCTCTGGCGCACACGATTCGCGGCTACCGGCCGGGCGACGCGGACGCGATGAACGCCCTGTTCGTGCGCTCCGTGCGTGATGTCGCCTCCCGCTGCTACACGCCGGAACAGGTCGCGGCCTGGCTCAGGCGCGGCCTCTCCGCCGCCACCATCGCCCAGCGCATGGCTGACGGCCGCGCCTGCTACATCGCGGAGGGCGAGACGGGCGCCATGCTCGGGTTCATCGACCTTGAGGCCGATGGCCATATCGACCTGATGTTCTGCGCCCCCGAAGCCGCCGGGCAGGGCGTCGCCTCCGTCCTCTACGCCGCGCTGGAGGCCGAAGCCCGCCGCCGCCGCATCCCCCGCCTCTACACCGAAGCCAGCGAAGGCGCCCGCAAGCACTTCCTCAAGCAAGGCTTCACCGAACTCTCCCGCCGCGACTTCGGCCTCGAAGGCGTCCGCATCCACAACTACGCGATGGAAAAGCGGTTGGGCTGAACAACCGGCGTCATTTCATGCCGCCACTCCATCCACCGTATTCCCGGCGAAGGCCGATGGATTCCAAAGAGGACCGGCTCTCAATCCACCACCCGGAACCGCTTCGCCTCGAACACGCGCAGCACCTGCACCAGCTCGTGCCCGCGCTTCAGCACCTGGCCCGTCGCGTTCACCACGCTGAACGCGCCCTGCTTGCGCGCCAGCTCCGGGCGCTTCTCGATCGTCCAGGTCGGCGCTTCGGATGCGCGGCGGTGCATGCAGAAAACGGTGTGGTCGGCATAGGCGCCGATGGCGTAGTCGCGGCATTCCCCCGCCGCGACCAGATTGCCGTACACGCTGAGAATCAGTTCCAGCTCCCGCCGCTCGAACCACACGCGCTTCTGCGCGGCGGCCGCGGATGGGGATTGTCCGGGGATGTACTGGTCCGTCATTCAGGGTCCCGTCGCATGAGGCTGGGGATAACCGCCAAGATTACGATAATTTCTAATTTGCGCCGCATTTCGGGCTAGCCAAAGCCACCAACTCCCGCCAGATTAACAATCGTCGGGCGGATGGTTAAGACGCCGACCTTGGACCCAACAGCCCCCCAGCCCCCC
>CAZJZQ010000122.1:0-9503 GCA_964550535.1 uncultured Rhizobium sp. | reverse complement strand
CGCCGAGCAGCTTCTGGGCATGGGCGACCTTCTCTGGATGCAGTCGGGCGGCAAGATCACCCGCGTCCACGGCCCCTTCGTTTCCGACGAGGAAGTCGAGCGCGTCGTCTCGTGGCTCAAGGATCAAGGCACGCCGCAATATGTGGAAGGCGTCACCGACGAGATCGAGGAAGAGGCCTCCGTTTCCGACAACGCCTTCGGCACATCGTCAGGCGATCCGGAAGAGGACATGTATCGCGAGGCTGTCGCCGCAGTCATCCGCGACAAGCGTCCGACCACCTCCTATGTACAGCGTGTCCTGCGCGTCGGCTACAACCGCGCGGCCAGCATGATCGAGCGCATGGAGCGTGAAGGCGTCATCTCCGCCGCCGATCACGCCGGCAAGCGCCAGATCCTCTCCCGCGACGGCCACGGCACGCGCGGCGGCGGCAGCGAGGAAGCAGCCTGACGGTTCAGTCCTGTGGGAGGCGACGCAAAGGCAGGATCACGGGCCGCAGCCGGACTTTCTTGGCGGCGGCTCTGGATCATGCGCGCGTGTCGCGCCGGGCCTTGAGCAGGACATAGACGGCGCCCTCCCCGCCATGGCGGACATGGGCGTTGGCGTGGCCGGCGATCATCGCGCGGATATCCCCTTCCGCCAGCCAGTCGCGAAGACGCGCGCGCAACACGCCCGGACCCGCCCGCCCCTTGCCGGTGATGACCAGCACGCAGCGCGAGCCGGCGGCATGCTCGTGCGAGATGAACGCGATAAGTTCGCGGCGGGCCGCATCCTGCGTGTGGCCATGCAGGTCGAGCCGCGCATCGATGGCGAGTTGCCCGCGCCGCACACGGCGCTGGCCGGAAACATCCTCGGGAGGAAGCGGCGGCTTGCGGGCGGGCTTCGCCGCCGGTTTCGCTGGGACTGCTGCAATCTGCGCCCCGGCCCCGGCCCTGGCGCTCGCTACGCCGCTGGATTCAGCGGCTTCTGCATCAGGATCGGATTCCGCCGCCCGGCCCGGCGCAGCGCGCACGGTGCGCGTCACCCTGTACCAGGTCCTTCGGTCCTGATCGGAAAGGCGGCGCGTCATGGCATTGCACCAGGCCAGGGGACGCCCGGTCAGGGCGCGACCGCGACCTCGTCCAGCAGCCAGTTGGGATTTCCGGTGTTCAGCGGGCGCTTGAACGTCCAGATCTCTTTCGCGTGACGCTGGAGGTCGCCATCGGTCAGCTCGCTCTCGAACGCGACGGCGACGCGGGCTATGTTGTCGGCGTCAACGGACGCCTCGGCGATACGGGCCGACCGGATGCGCGCCAGACGCAGCGGTTCGGCGCCCGTAACCTGACGCTCATCGATAGCGGCGCTGTAGGCCTCGTAAACGTCCTCATCCACCAGATTGCGAAGCATGTCGCGGTCGCCATCGGCGAAGGCGGTCACGATCATTTCGTAGGCCTTGCGGGCGCCACGGGTGAAATCGTCGGGCAGGAAATCGGGGTCGGTGGCGGCGATGCTTTCCAGCCCGGCGGCGGCCGGACCCGTAAAGGCGGGACGAACGCGGGCGCGGCCCTCCTCGGCCGGCTCTCCGGCCTCCGGAGCGCGGTTCACCGCTTCCTTGACACGCCGCGCCGTAGGCTCGGCCCCGGTTTTCTGGCCGAGGACAGAATAAAGGCGCGAAATCACAAGGACCGCGATCGCCGCAAGGATGATAAGCTCTATGTTCACGCCACGCCTTCGGGATTCACCGTATCATACGCGGGAACGGCCCAGCCGCTCCGGTCTGGAACCAATATAAACACTAAATCCGCCAAGTCAGCCCGGCTGTTGCCCGTGTCTCGACAGCGTGATAGCCGGGCGGTCCTTACAAAACAGCGCATTCCGGACGAAAACTTCACATGAACGATACGCCAAACCCGGAATCCACCCCCGAAAACGGCGCCGCCGACGCCGCCCGCAGCGCGACTGTGCGAGTGTTGGCGCAGTTCGTTCGCGACCTGTCGTTTGAAAATCCCGGCCTGCTGACCGGAAATGGCGGCGCGGCCCCTGAAATCGAGCTGGGAATCGACGTCCGCGTCGAGCCCGCAGGCCAGCCCCAGGAATCCGTTTTCATGGTGGAGCTGCGCCTGTCCGCAAAAGCCAAGCGCGGCGAAGCGGTCGTTTTCATCGTCGAGATGATCTACGCCGGCGCCTTCCAGGTGCAGGGCGCCAGCCGCGAGGAAATCGAGCCGATCCTGCTGATCGAATGCCCGCGCCTGCTCTTCCCGTTCGCGCGCCGTATCATCGCGGATATCACCCGTGAGGGCGGCCACCCGCCGCTGATGATCGATCCGATCGATTTCGTGGGTCTCTACCGCCAGCAACGCGCCCAGGCGGCGCAGCAGCAGCAAGCGACTCAGCCGTAGCGTTTCCAGACCGCTTTATCGCCCATCTTGCCGATGAAGGCCGCGTGCTCCGCGGCTTCCAGCTCCGTCACGCGAGACGGCAATGGCTGCGAACGTTGCGGACGCGCCGGCCGTTCGATTGCGCTGGCGGCGGCTCCCGTTGCGGACGCGCCGAAGTCAAACGCACGCTCCTTGCCGCCGCGCAGTTCGAGATACGCCATGGCAAGCAGCTTGGCGTCCTTGAGAGCGCCGTGCAGTTCGCGGCCTTCAATCGAGATGTTGAACCGTTTGCACACGGCGTCCAGCGAGGCAGGCGAGCCCGGCCTGTGCTCGCGCGCCAGCACCAGCGTGTCGAGAAAACGCTCCTTCGCGAAGGTCGGCCGCTTCAACAGCTCAAGCTCGGCGTTCAGAAACTTGCGGTCGAACTCGGCATTGTGCGCCACCACCGTGGAGTCGCCGATGAATTCCAGCAGCGCATCCACAACGCTTGGGTGTGAAAAAGCGGGTTTGCCGCGCAGCATGTCGTTGGTGATGCCGGTGATGCGCACCGTGGCTTCGCTCACCGGGCGGCCGGGATTGATATACATCTGCAACTCCCTGCCCGTCGGCAGGAAATTGAACAGCTCGACGCAGCCGATCTCGACTATCCGGTGGCCTTCAGCGGGCTCCAGACCGGTGGTTTCTGTGTCGAAGACGACTTCCCGCATTCTTCGCTTCCAGTCTCTGGTCCGGCCTGTTGGGCGCCCGGCTGGCGCAGGGCGGCGAGGATCGCATCCACCTGCGCCTCGGCATAGGGAAAGCCAAGCCCGGTATTGATCACAAAATCCGCCCGTTCGCGCTTGACCGAATCGGGCGTCTGCCGGGCGAGTATCTTCTCGAACTCCGCCTCGGTCATCCCCTGCCTGGCCAGCACGCGGGCGCGCTGCACATCGGCCGGAGCGGTCACCACCGCAATGGCGTCAACGCGCTTGTCGCCGCCGGTTTCAAACAGAAGCGGAATATCCAGCACGACAATGTCCGCGCCGTCCGCCGCCGCTTTTTCGAGGAAAGCGCGCTGCGCGCCGCCGACGATCGGATGGATGATCGACTCCAGCTTTTTCATCGCCTCGGGATTTTTCAGCGCCCGTTCGCGCAACGCGGCGCGGTCGATGCCGCCATCAGGTCCGATGATGCCCGGGAACGCCCACTCAAGAGGCGCCACCGCTTCACCGCCTGGAGCATAGGCGACATGGACCGCAGCATCGGCGTCGTACACCGGCACGCCGCGCTCGGCGAACATCTTCGCCGTGGCGGACTTGCCCATGCCGATCGATCCGGTGAGCCCCAGCTTGATCATGCCTGCCCTGCTGCTTGCCCGAGCCCTGCTGCTTCACCAAGATCGGCGAGCGCCGCATCGACATCTGGCGTTACACCGAACCAGATGCGGAATGCCGCCGCCGCTTGCCCAACCAGCATGCGCAGACCGTCATGCGGCGTCCAGCCAGCATTTCGCGCAGCAGCAAAACTTTCCACAGTCGCGGCGCCATAACTCATGTCGAGGAAGGGCCGCCCGGCGCCCGGTGGAAGTTCCGGCGCGGCGCCGTCGGAATGCCCGAAACTGGCGGCGTTTACGATAACATCCGCGCCGCTGGCGAAGGTTGCAAGCTCATCCAGTCCGCCCGGCCTCGCCCCCGGCGCAAGTTCGTCGACGAGACGCGCCGCTGTTTCCGGCGTCCGGTTCACAATGGCGAGGCTGACGCCCTTGCCGGCGAGGTGAAGCACCGCCGCACGGGACGCTCCGCCCGCGCCGATCAGCACGACCCGCGCGCCCGCAATATCCTTGCCCGCAACATGGGCAAGCGCCAGCGCAAAACCTTCGATATCCGTGTTGTGCGCGCGCCAGCCGCCGCCGGGCAAACGCTCCAGCGTGTTGGCCGCACCCGCGCGCCGCGCATCGTCCGAAGCATCATCCGCCGCCGCGAGCGCAGCGCTCTTGTGAGGCAAGGTGATGTTGAGGCCGCCAATTCCCGCGCGCGCCAGTGCGCGCAGGTCCGCCGCCGCATCATCAGAGCGCAGGTGGAAGCCGGTATAGACCGCATCAATCCCGGCCGCAGCCATCCAGCGATTGTGGATGCGCGGCGAAAATGAATGCGACACCGGATCGCCCGCCACGCCAAACACACGCGTCTTCGCGGAGATCATGCCTGCAACGTCCCGCGATCGCGCAGCCAGCCGAGAAGCGGCAAAAGCGGCAGCCCGAGGATGGAGAAATAATCCCCCTCTATCCGGTCGAACAGTTGCGATCCCCTGCTTTCGAGCTGATAGGCGCCCACACTGGAAAGAATGCTCTCTCCCGCCTGTTCGAGATAGGCGTCGAGGAAGGCGTCCGAGAAATTGCGCATGCGCAGTTTCGGTTTTTCGATATGCCGCCACACTGGCGCACCTTCGACACAGGCCACCAGAGCGGTCTGCAACACATGGGTCTTGCCGCGCAGCCGCAGCAGGTGCTCGCGCGCTTCCGCCATGGACCCGGGCTTGTCGAGGCCTTCGCCATCGAGATCGAGCATCTGGTCGGCGCCGAGCACGACGCCGCCGCGCTGGATCGAAACTTTTATCGCCTTGGTTTCGGCGAGCAATTCCGCCTGACGCCCGGGCGTTGCGCCTTCACCGCGCAAGGCGGTCTTTATCATGTCCTCGTCCACGCCGGGCGAGGCCTGGTCGAATATCAGCCCTGCCCCGCGCAACACGGCGGCGCGCGCCGCGCTTTTCGACGCCAGCGTGATGTGATGCTCCAGCGCGCTCACCGCTCATGCTCCTGAATGATGTTGAGAATGGCGGCGGCTGTTTCTTCAACGGAGCGGCGGCTGACATCGATCGTCGGCCATTTCATGCGCGCAAACAGGCGGTTGGCCTGCGTGATTTCCTCGCGCACAGCATCTTCGTCGGCATAGACGGTGTTCGCGTCCTCGTTCAGCGACAACAGACGATGACGGCGGATTTGCACCAGCCGGTCCGGCGAAATCTTCAGACCGACAACCAGCGGCGCCTTGGACCCGAACAGAATGTCAGGAATTTCCACGCCCGGCACCAGCGGGATGTTGGCCGCCTTCACGCCGCGATTACCGAGATACACACAGGTCGGCGTCTTCGATGTGCGGCTCACGCCGACCAGCACCACATCGGCGTCGTGCAGATCCTCGGTGTGCTGGCCGTCATCGTGCTGGAGCGTGAAGTTGATCGTTTCCATGCGCGCGAAATATTCGGCGTCGAGATGATACTGGCCGGCAACCTTGTGCGCGGATTCCACCCCGAGATACCGGGACAGCATGTTCACAGCCGGATCGATGACCGGAAGCGAGGGAGAACCCAGTTCGCGGCAACGTTCTTCCAGCCGGGCGCGCAGCTTTTCGTCGCTGATCGTGAACAGGACAACGCCAGGCGCCTGCTCGATCTCTTGCAGCACCCGCTCAAGCTGGCGAGGCGAGCGCACGAGGTAATAATTGTGTTCCAGCGGCGCGACATTGTCGAACTGCGCACAGGCAGCACGCATGACTGCGTTCAGCGTTTCGCCGGTCGCGTCCGAAACCAGATGGACGTTGAAGTAGGTGTCGAGCGTCATGCCGGTGTGTCAGCCGTCTTCGCCGGCGTCACGCCGAACAGGGAGCAAGTCTGTTCATTACCGCCTTGGAGAGATTGTGGACAAGACGGGCCCGAACAAGCAGTCAGATTCCACACACACGGCTATCGACAGGTGAAGAGTCTGGATTTGATTCTGGAATTTGGCGCCCGGGAATCCCGGCTGCGGGACTCGACTCTCGGTAACGCTTTGTTAACCAAGAGGTAAATGAAACGTTAACCTGCGCTCCCCTGTCGGAACGTATGAAGGCCTTCAGTGGATGAGGATGTGGATGGCGCGTGGATGCCGCGTTGTGCTCACTTATCAACGGACTAAACACCACCAGAATCTTCTAGATAAAGATTCAGATTCAAGAGTCTTCTTTACCGGGTGAAGCGTGACGTCAGACCAGAAGCCGTTGCTCAGGGTATTGAAACGGGAAAGAGTTGATCCCGTTCCTGCATGGATGATGCGTCAGGCAGGACGGCATCTTCCGGAATATCGTGAGCTTCGCGCCCGGGCGAAGGATTTCCTGGATTTCTGTTATTCGCCATCCCTCGCCGCTGAGGCAACGCTTCAGCCGGTCCGCCGCTATGGTATGGACGGGGCGATCCTGTTCGCGGACATCCTGCTGATCCTCGATGCGATGGGCCGCGACGTGAAATTCGTGGAGGGCGAAGGCCCCCGCGTCGCGGCCATCGAAAAAGCTTCTGACCTGTCCGGCGTATCCATGGAGCGCGCGCTCACAAAGCTCGCTCCTGTGGGAGAAACGGTCAGCCGGGTGAAAGCCGCCCTGCCCGCCAGCACGACCCTGATCGGTTTCGCCGGCGCGCCGTGGACGGTGGCGGTTTATGCGATCGAGGGACGCGGCGGCACGGACAAGTCCGGCGCCCGCCGTTTTGGCTATCGCAGTCCCGCCGAACTGGACGCCGTGCTCGAAGCCCTTGTTGAAACGACCGCCCACTATCTGGCGATGCAGGCGAAAGCCGGCGCCGATGCGCTGATGCTGTTCGACTCCTGGGCTGAGGGGTTGCCGGAGGATGCATTTGAAGACTGGATCATCCATCCCACAGCTCTGCTCATCGCCCGTCTGCGTGAGCTGGGCGTGACGCAGCCGGTAATCGGTTTCCCGCGCGGTTCGGGCGGAATGCTGCCTGATTACGCCGAAGGCGCGGGCGTGGATGCTGTTGGTCTCGACAGCGCTATGCCGCTTTGCTGGGCGGACTCGGTTCTCCCCAAGGGCATGCCAGTGCAAGGCAATCTCGACCCGTTGCGGCTTGCCGAGGGCGGTGAAGGACTGGAGCGGCGGACGCGCGCAGTTCTCGAAACGTTGGGCGGCCGGCCGCATATCTTCAACCTTGGCCATGGCGTGATCCCCGAAACACCGATCGCCAATGTTGAGAAAGTCCTGTCGATCATCCGGGGCGATGCGTGAGCGGGCCGCGTGTCGCTGTTGTCCTGTTCAATCTCGGCGGACCCGACGGGCCGGACGATGTGCAGCCCTTTCTGAAAAACCTTTTCTCTGACCCGGCGATCATCCGCAGCCCCGCGCCGATACGCTGGCTGGTGGCGCGATTGATCTCGAAATCGCGTGCGCCGTCCGCGCGTGAGAACTACGCCAGGATGGGCGGCGGCTCCCCTCTTCTGGCCGAAACGCGCAAGCAGGCGGCGGCGCTCGACGTCGAACTGACACGCCGCGGCCGTGATGCGAAAAGCTTTATCGCCATGCGCTATTGGTCGCCCTACGCGTCCACCGTGGTCGGCGACGTGAAAGCCTGGGGCGCGGACAAAGTGATCCTCCTGCCGCTCTACCCGCAATTCTCGACCACGACGACGGCGTCATCGTTGAAGTCGTGGAAAGATGCAGGCGGAAACGCCGACGCCGCTATCTGCTGTTATCCCACATCGCCCGATTTTATCGTGGCTCACGCCAAGGCGCTGATCGAAACCTGGGAAAAAGGCGGCAAGCCGGAGAATGTGCGCGTGCTGCTCTCTGCGCACGGCCTGCCCGAAGTGGTGGTGCAGAGCGGCGATCCTTATCAGTGGCAGATCGGACAGACTGTCGCCGCGTTGAAGCCGCTTCTGCCGCCGCAATGGGAGACGCAAATCTGCTACCAGTCGCGTGTTGGTCCAATGAAATGGATCGGCCCATCGACCGAGGAATGCGTCGAACACGCGGCGCGCGAGGGCAAGGCGATCCTGCTCTCGCCTATCGCCTTTGTTTCCGAACACATCGAGACGCTGGTGGAACTCGACGAGGAATACCGCCTCGTTGCGGAGAAGGCCGGCGGTAAAACCTATCTGCGGGCGCCCGCGCTGGGCGTTGCTGACGGGCTGATCTCGACACTGGCCGGCCTGGTGGAGGATGCGCTGGCCGAAACATCGTCCGCCGCCTGCCGGTCACATCTGGGCGGCCGCATCTGTCCGGCGAATTGGAGCGGTTGCCCCAATCACCGCGCAGCCGTACCAATCGGCGTGGGAGAAACATCTCATGTATGACTGGCTGCGGGCGATCCACATCATCGCCGTCATCGCATGGATGGCGGGAATGCTGATCTATCCGCGTCTGCTGGTTTACCGGCTCGAAGCGAAGGGCGACGAACGTTTCGAAGCTGCAATGGACAAGGCCGCCAACGCCACCCGAAAGATCATCGTCAATCCGACCATGATCCTGACCTGGCTGATGGGTCTTGCCCTCGCCGGGCATAACTGGGCCTATTATTCCGGCCAGCCTTGGTTCTGGGCGAAAGTCCTGCTGGTGGTCGGCCTGTCCGCGTTCCATGGTTGGCTGATCGGAACCGGCAAGAAGATCGGCCGCGGTGAGCGGCCCCTGGAGCCCCGCAAGCTGCGCATGCTGAACGAGGTCCCGATGGTTATCGCCATTCTCGCCGTGATCGCGGTGGTGGTGCAGCCCTTCGCCCGGTAAAAACCCCGATTGGCGGGTTTTCTTGACCTTTCAGCGTTTTGAGCCTATCTAACCCGCCGTCGGCCGTCCGGTCGGCGTCCTTTCCCCAGCTATCCCTGCCCGCAACTGCACGCGCCCAGTCCATGCATCCGGCCATGCGCCGGGACCGTGCAACAGCAGGAAGATAGCGATCAAACGAATTGCAGAGCCTATGTCCGAAGACGCGACAACCGAAGTGCGCGAGCGCGTTCTCCTGAACGATCTCAAGAAAAAACCGCCGGGTGAGTTGCTCGCCCAGGCCGAGGAGCTGGAGGTCGAAGGCGCCTCGCTTCTCTCGAAATCCGAACTCCTGTTCGCCATCCTCAAGGAACTCGCCGACCGCGAAGTCGAGATCATCGGCGCCGGCGTGGTGGAAGTCCTGCCCGACGGGTTCGGCTTCCTGCGCTCGCCGCAGTCCAACTATCTCGCGGGTCCGGACGATATTTACGTCTCGCCGTCGCAGATCCGCCGCTTCTCGCTCCGGACCGGTGACACGGTCGAGGGCCATATTCGTTCGCCCAAAGAAGGTGAGCGTTATTTTGCGCTGCTCAAGGTCAGCACGATCAACTTCGAAGACCCGGAGAAGATCAAGCACAAGGTGCATTTCGA
>CAZJZQ010000121.1:0-9973 GCA_964550535.1 uncultured Rhizobium sp. | reverse complement strand
CCAGATCGAAGGGCTGATGAACGCCCTTCGATCTGGTGCGCACGCGCCGCGCACGCGGATTTGACCCAGAGCCGGAAATCGACGGCCACCTGGTCGTTTCGCGAGCGTGCGGTGTGAAGCCGGCCCGCCGGTTCACCGATAATGTCTTTCAGACGGGATTCCACATTCATGTGGATGTCTTCCAACGCCTTGGAAAACTGGAGTTTTCCTTCGCGGATTTCGGATAGGACCTGATCCAGCCCTTTTTGGATGGCGGCTTCGTCGGCGGCTGCGATCACTCCCGTTTTCGCGAGCATGGCGGCATGCGCCTTCGATCCGGCGATGTCTTCCTCGGCGAGGCGCTTGTCCGTGTCTATGGAGGCGTTTATCGCTTCCATGACTTGATCGGGTTTCGCCGTGAAGCGGCCGCCCCACATGGTATGGCCTGCTGATTGGCCAGTTGCTGGGCCAGTATCGCTTCCGGGACGCTTGCTCATGACGATATTCGCCTCGCTCCAGACCGGATGACCCGTGTGATGACCATGACCAGAAGCCTTTTCAAAGCCCCGGCCGCCGCCGCGCTTCTCGCACTGTTCATCGCAGCATGCCAGCCAGAACACGGGGCGGAACAGGCCGCCATCGTCTCGCTCGACTCTCTGAAAAAGGGAGAATTCGAACAGCTCGATACCAGCCGCGAGCTTTCGCTGCCGGTTTCCAGCTTCATGGACGCCGCGGGCGATCCGCACACTTTCGCGGCCTATGAGGGCAAGGTCGTCGTCTTCAACATCTGGGCGGAATGGTGCGCCCCGTGCGTGGAGGAAATGCCGTCCCTCGCGGAGCTTCAGAAATCCTTCGATCCGGCCGATGTGGTCGTGGTGCCGGTAGCGTTCGGCTATGCCGACGCCCGCGATTCGGCCAACGCGCTGCTCAAGAAGCTGGTGGGCGAGGACCTGCCGTTTTTCTATGACGACGCTTTCAACGTTAACGCCGAGGCCCAGTCGGGCGCTTTCCCGTCGACCATCATCTATGACCGGTCCGGCAAGGAAGCGGCGCGGCTGATGCTGCCTGCGGACTGGGCGTCGGATGACGCCAAAAAGCTGGTCCAGGCAGTTCTTGACGGGGCGGCCTGAGGGCTGAAACCCCGCCAGACACCGCCCACAAGGGCGGACACGGGCGGTAAATTAAGCGCGAGATACCGCCGGACTCCGCATCTGCGGCCGTGGAACATCTTGCGCTTCTTACGCGCCCGGCATCTACCGATACGATAAATAGAATGCGCATTACGGGGATCCCCCACCCCTGCGCGAGGGAGTCGATAACCATATGAAACTGTCCGCGCGTCTGGTTTCGCACGCGGTGCTCGCCACCGCCCTGTTCGCTCTCCCGGCGCTTCCCGCCGCCGCCCAGCGTCCCGGCGCGCAAACCGGCGCAGCCCAGACCGCCGCCACGCCCGAGCAGGTCGCCGAGTTACGTGACGTGCAGGCGCAGTCCCGCACGGCGCCCGGCTATGTCACGCCGCGTCTCGCCATCGGCCAGCCGGACCTGCAAGGCCCGTGGTCCAACGCCTCCATCACCGGTCTGGAGCGCCCCTCGCAGTTCAAGGCGCTGGTTTTGTCCGAACAGGAAGCTGCCGAAAAGGCTGAAGTGAACCCGCTGGTCGTGCGTCAGCGCACTGACGACAACCAGACCGCCGGCACGGTGCAAACGGGCGCCGACCTCAATTCGGGCCGTGGCTACAACGCCTTCTGGATCAGCCCCGGCACGATGTTCGGCAGCGTGAAGGGCGGGTTCCGCACGTCGTGGATCGTCGATCCGCCCAGCGGCAAGATACCCTTTACCACCGAAGGCCGCGAGAAGGTCTCGAAGGCGCGCGCCGCCGGCCGCCGGGGTTCGGGCTTCGACAATCCCGAAGAGCGCGGTCTGGGCGAGCGCTGCCTGCTGAGCTTCGCGGGCAATGGCGGCCCGGTGATGATGAACAGCCAGTACTATAACGACAACTACCGGATCGTTCAGTCGCCTTCGCACGTCATCATCAATGTCGAGATGGTGCACGACAACCGCATCATCCCGTTATTCCCCTCGGCCGAAGCGGCGCGTGCGGGCGCCCCCAAGGGCGCCGCGGCGATCCCGCAATGGTTGGGCCGGTCGGCTGGCTGGTGGGAAGGGGATACGCTGGTGGTCGAGACCTCCAGCTTCCACCCGATGCAGTTCACCAGCGGCCGCATCACGGTCAGCGACGAAGGCACGGTGACGGAGCGCTTCACCCGCTATTCCGACGACCAGATCCTGTACGAATTCGAGATCAACGATCCGTCGATCTACTCGCAGGTGTGGAAGGGCGAGATGTCGCTGAACCGCCTCGCGGGCGGGATGGACGATGTCTATGAATACGCCTGCCATGAGGGAAATTACGGGATGGAAGGCATTCTGGCCGGCGCGCGCGGCAATGAACGCAACGGCGTGGCCAACGACCCGGCCGCCCGCGAAGAAGGCTGACAGTCGCGCGGGCCTGCGCCTGACAGGCGGGACGGGCGCCGCAATCGTTACAGGGGATAAGGCCAGTCCTTCGGGGCTGGCCGTCCTTTTTCTGTTCCGCGCAATTTAACGCGAGGCGGCCCCCCTGGCCGTCCGGAACGCTTGCATCCTGCACCGGGTTTGCGTGACTATCCCCGCAAGCTACAGACGCCCCGCTACGGCAAGCCGCCGGGCAGGGGCGCGTGTCTCAGGGGAGAAAAGCCTGCCATGATCCGATCCAGATTGACCGCCGCCGTATCCGCCGCAGCCTTGCTGGCTCTGGCCGCACTTCCGGCCCAGGCACAGCGCGGCGGCCAGGCGCCGGCCGCCACCGCCGCGCCGTCGCCTGAGGCCATCGCCGCCGCCCAGGCGGAAATGGCGAAGCCGCGCACCGAGGCAGGCTTCGCCACGCCGCGTCTGGCCATCGGCCAGCCGGACCTGCAAGGCGTGTGGTCGAACGCCTCCAACACGCGCCTCACGCGCGGCTCGGACTTCGACAAGCTGACGCTCTCTCAGGAAGAGTACGATAAGGCTGTCGCCGAACACCCGCAGAACGTTCGCCAGCGCACGGACGACAACCAGTCCGGCAGCGCGCTGCTCGACGGGTCGGATCTTGAACGCGGGCGCGGCTACAACGCCTTCTGGATCGATCCGGGCACCAGCTATGGTCTGGTGAAAGGCACGTGGCGCACGTCGTGGATTGTCGATCCGCCCACCGGGCAGGTTCCGTTCTCGCAGGAAGGCCGCCGCCTGATGGCCAGCATGGGCGGAGGCCGTCGCGGTACGGGTTATGACAATCCGGAGGAGCGCGGCCTCGCCGAACGCTGCATCATCCTGCCGACCTCGGGCCCGCCGATTGGCCAGTATCTCTACAACAACAACCTGCGCATCTCCCAGGCGCCGGACCATGTCGTGATCCAGTCCGAGATGATCAACGACGCGCGCATCGTGCCGCTGAAGAAGGATGTGAAGGAATCGAACCGCCCGGGGTCGCTGGCGCCGTGGATGGGAGACAGCATTGGCTGGTGGGAAGGCGATACGCTGGTTGTCGAAACCCGCAATTTCAATCCGCAGGGCGGCAGCTCCGTGCGTCTCACCAAGGATGGCAAGATCACCGAGCGTTTCACACGCTATAATGACCGCCAGGTGCTTTACGAGTTCGAGGTGAACGACCCCGCGCTCTACTCGCAGGTGTGGAAGGCCGAGATGTCGCTGAACAGGGCGGACAACATCTATGAATATGCCTGCCACGAAGGCAATTACGGTCTCTACAACATCCTCGCCGGCGGCCGCACCGCCGACCGCGAGGGCTATGTGATCGACTCGAGCGAGGACAATCGCGGCGAATAGTGGTTCGCCGTTGTCACGTCCGCCCACAAACAAAACGCCGGACAGGAGCCCTGTCCGGCGTTTTGTTTGTGGGCGTTTGCCGGCCTCAATCCAGCTTCCGCACCTCGATGCTCGTCACCATGCGGGCCGAACGCGCAGGCTTCAGATCCCCTTCCACGACGAGCCGGAAAGGCCCGTCCGCGTCTGCGATGGCCGCGCCATCCGCGCGGTCGGCCAGGATCACGCGCGTGGGGCTGACCGCCGGATCAGTCTCGGCAAGCGACAAAGCCACGCGATAGCCGTCGCGCGCGGTGATGATGACTACCTGAGTCAGTTCGCCTCCGCGTAGCGTGGCTCCGTTTGGCGCGCCCACCTGCTTGAGAAGCTCGGTGAGCGGAACGCCCTCGAACGTGTGCTTCTGGCCGTGGAAGTCCGCGTCCACCGTGGCGCGCGGCATGCCGGCGAGGTTGGCCGCCGTTACCGTCAGCGTCTGTCCCGTTGGGCCGGTCAGCGTAACGGAGGCCTCGCCCGCCGGCGCAGGCGCGGTTCCGTGAACATGGCTGTCCGTATGTCCTGACGTCTGTGCCGGCGCGGAAGCGCAGGCGGCGAGCGAGATGGCGATAAGGAGCGGGATCGCGCGCATCATTCTGGCTCCTGTCAGTTCCGGAAGCGGAGGGAGAGGGAATAGCTGCGGCCCTCTTCGGGGAAGCCGTCAACAAGCTGATAGTCGCTGTCGGTCAGGTTTCTGCCGCCCAGCAGGACCGACACATTGTCCGACACGCTCCAGTCCACCGCGAGATTGAGAAGCGCGTAGGAGCCGGTTTCGTAATAAGGTTTCGCCGGATCGATCGATGTCGTCCACCGTTCCGATGCAAACTCGACGCTCGGGGTGACCGTGAGATTGTTCAACGCGCTCCACTCGGCATAGAGGAACGCCTTGTGCTCGGGCACGCCCTGCGGCTTGAGGTTGGGATTGCCCGGATCGTTGAATTCTCGGCGCAGCCAGGTGTAGTTGCCGCCGATCCGCAGCATGTCGCCGAATTGCTTCGCGGCGGACAGCTCCGCGCCATAATATTCTCCGTCCGCGATGTTTCGCATCTGGCTGACCGTGCCGAAGTCCGGCACGAACACCGGCGTCGCCACCAGCGCGTCCTGAAGGTCGGAGAAGAAGAGGGCGCCCTGCAATTCGACGCCGCCCAGCATCGTTTCGCCGCCGACTTCATAGTTCACCGAGCGTTCCTGCTCGATCTCCGGGTTGGGGATCGCCGCGCCCATGCGTGACGAGAAGCGCTCCTGCAATGTGGGAAAGCGTGTGCGGGACGAGACGCTGGCATAGAGACGCTGGTCGCCGGACAGACGCCAGGACAGCGCGGCCTGTCCGTTCACTGCGTCCATGTTGCGCAAGGGATGATTCACCGGCAGCAGATTGACGACGGAATTGGCGATGGTCGTGCCGGTCACCTGCACGTTGATGTCGTCCGCCGACTGAAGTTCGGTCCAGTCATAGGAAGCGCCGATCACCAGATCGAGCGCGTCCGAAAGCTGCTGTCTGTCTTCGACGGCGATCGACCATGTGTCCTCGCGCGTCGCGTGCCACGGCTCCGAATACGGCGCGTTGGCGGACGGGTTGATGGGCGAGGGCGGGGTGCGTACGAAGCCGTCCTGCCGCTCGTTGTGCACGTCGCTACGATAATGGAAAGCGGTGGACAGGTTGTTCGTGGGCGTGACGATCCAGTCCAGCGTCACTATCGCGCCCCAGCTTTCGTCCGCATAGTAGGAATCAAACGCGCGGGGCAGGCTCTGCGTGTTCTGGTTGGCGTTGTCGTATGTGGCCAGCAGGTTTTCGAACGTGTTCCGGTAGATGCGCGAGCGCAGCGTGAGCGCGTCGCCAATCTGCGTGCTCGACAGGAAATAGATGCTCTCGATGTCCCAGTAGGGCCATGTCCAGAAGCGCGCATTGGCCGTGTCATAGACGTGATAGGGCGCGTTCTTACCGCCCGACTGCTTGATATAGCTGACCGCGTATTCGTCCGTGTCGTTGGGCGTCCAGCCGGCCTTCAGATTGATGCGCCAGTCTTCAGAGTCCGAGTTCACGCGCTCGCCGCCGTCTTCCAGCGCCGGAAATGATGGCGTGAAATTGTCTGACAGCGTGAAGCCGTCGTCTTCGGTGCTCGCGCCCGAGGCTTGCAGGTAGAACTTGTCCTGCCGCGTGCCGATCAGGGCCGATACTGTCGTGCCGTTGTGCTCGAACTCGCGGTCCGCCGTGGCCTGTAACGTCAGCTCGGCTTCCAGCCCTTTGGCCGGTTTGCGCGTAACGAGGTTCACCGCGCCGCCGAGTCCGCCGGGGCCGTCCAGCACGGAGACATACCCCTTGGAGACCTGGATCTCCGCGAGATCCGCTGTCATGAACCGTCCGAAATCGATACGGTTGTCGGCGGGAAGGAAGACGCGCACGCCGTCGATGGAGATCGTTGTCTGCAAACGGTCGAAGCCGCGAATGTAGATCACGCGCTCATTGCGCGAGCCGCCTGTGTTGCTTGCGCTCGCGCCGGGGATCAGGTCCAGGGCCTCGTCCACGCTGGTCTTGTCGAACACGCGAATGGCGTCCGCGCCAATCGTGCTGCCGCCCAGAGTCTCGCCCGCGCTGTCCTGCGCCGCGACTTCCAGCCGGCCCAGAACGAATACAGTGTCGCGTTCTTCGTTGTTCTGTTGAGCGAGGGCGGGCTGCGCCGCCGCAGCCGCCAGCGCGATCCACGCCGAGCCTGTCAGAAATCCACGCACGTCTGTCTCCCACCGCTATTCGTAACGGCGTATAGCGCTAAGGCGCCCAATATATTTGGTCAACTATAACGACATTATCGTGAAAAAGACCGGCCCTTGAGGGGGCCGGCCTTGTCGTCTTTCACTGTACCGGTGCGTTGTCTTGGCGGGCCTAGCGGAATTCGATAGGGGCCTTGCCTCTGATCCGCTTGCAGCCCTTTTGGGCGACGTCGTTGATCCAGTTGCATTCGCTCCAGTTGCCGTCGACCTGCTGCTGGCGGCCGATGCCGTTGCGCAGGCCGCGCGAGAACATGCCCTCGAAGCGCAGGCCGTCCGCGCCGATAACCGTGGCGGGGCCTTCAAGCTGGCCGTTGACCCACGTGCCGTCGAACACCATGCGGCCGCGCGTATCGATCGCCTTGCCGTTCGGCGCGTGATTGCGGAATTCGCCCACCACTTTCCGGCCGTCCCTGTAGGACATTTCGCCGGGGCCGGTCTGCTGGTCGTTCACGAACGTCCCGCGGAACACGCTGCCATCCGGGAAGGTGACCACCGCTTCGCCTTCGCGTTGCCCGTCACGGAACGGACCGTCATAGATGTACGACCCGTCCGTATAGCTCAGCTTGCCCTGGCCCTGACGCGTATCGTTCACCCAGGCGCCGTCATACGTCCACGTCTTGTCCGCCGAAATGTAAGTGCCATGGCCGTCGCGTTTGTCATTGCGCCACTCGCCGACATATTCGGATGTGTCGGTGAACGTCATCGTGCCGACGCCATGACGCGCGCTGTCGGCGAACTCGCCATCATAGACCGACCGGTCGACATATTGCATCCGCCCACGACCGGTGCGCTTGCCGTTCACGAACTCACCCTCATAGATTTGGCCGTTGGGCAGCGTCTGCTTGCCCGGACCATGCGGCTCGCCGTTCAGCCAGCGTCCGTCATGGATGTAGCCGGTGGGGCAGACATAAACGCCGCGCCCTGTGCGCTTTCCGGCGGAGTAGTCGCCGGTATAGGTGCAGCCGCCGCCGTCGGCCTGGGTGCCCTGGCCCTCGCGGATGAATTCGAGGTCCACCTTCTGCACGCCCAGCACGCCGCCCTTGTCCGGGCACATGCAGGTCATGGTGGTTTCGGCGGACCCGCCAGTGGTCACCAGGCCCAGCGATCGCGCGGGTCCGGCGAACTCGCCCCTGCGCACGCAGGAGAAAGTCGCGCTGGAGATTTCGGCCATGCCGGCCGAGGGCGAATTGTTCATGAAGCGCAACTCGACATTCGAGCCATCGCAGGCGGGAGCAGGGGTCGCGCGCCACTGCACCTCGCGGCCATCCGGCCAGCGCATCGAGGGGCTCCACGCGCCGCTGGCCTGCTGGGCGGCGGCCAGACCGCCAATGGCGGCGGCGCAAACGAGGGAGAAGGCGGCGAGGATGGCGGCGCGGCGCATGTCGTGCTCCGGAACAGTGATCTGACCCCACACCCAAGCCATTGAAGCTTAGCTAAAATATGGCGGCGCGGCGGCAGGCAGGTTTGCCCCGGTATGGACGTATTTTCGAGAGGAAGGTTCCGGACGGCGGCCATTGCGTTGTCCACAAGCCACGCCCTTGAGCGGGCCTGGCCGCCGGGGCGGAACCCCGCCCGAAAGCGCGACGTTGATCGCCCGGATGCAGAAGGAGTTTCCGGCATGATTTCCTCAGCTAAATTCGTACCTGTCATTGCACTTATCGCGCTGGGCGGCCTCGCTGCCTGCGGACACAATATGGAACAACGCGCGGCCACCGGCGCAGCGGCCGGTCTGGTTGTCGGTGGTCCCGTGGGCGCGGCGGTTGGCGCCGGCGTGGGCGCTGTCGTCAACGAGGCTGACGAGGCCAGCGAATAGGCCTCTTTCGGCTGCCCGCCAGTGACAGGCTGCCGCCACCTTCTGGCGGCAGCCTGTCACTGGCGGTCTGGCGAAGCGTGCTGACGCGCTCCATATTGCGGCTATGGCGAAACCTCCCCGCACGACTGCATCCAGAAAGCCCGCGTCGTCCGGCGCGAAGACGGCGGGGAAGGGCGTAAGCGAAGGCCCCGCGGCGGCGTTCGCAGCGCAGATCAAGGGCGCCGTCGCCATAGCCGAGAACGCGCCATCCGCATGGGCGCCGCACCGGCCGGAGCGGAACTGGACCAAATTCGACGGCGGCCGCACATTCCGCGTCACCTCCGAATACGAACCCGCCGGCGACCAGCCGCAGGCGATCAGCGATTTGGTGGCGGGCGTAAAGGACAACGAACTGGATCAGGTGCTGCTGGGCGTCACCGGGTCGGGCAAGACGTTCACCATGGCGAAGGTGATCGAGGCGGTGCAGCGGCCTGCGCTGATCCTCGCGCACAACAAGACGCTGGCGGCCCAGCTCTATGGCGAGTTCAAGGCCTTCTTCCCGGACAATGCGGTCGAGTATTTCGTGTCGTACTACGACTACTACATGCCGGAGGCGTATGTGCCCCGCACCGATACGTTCATCGAAAAGGAATCGTCGATCAACGAAGCGATCGACCGGATGCGGCACTCGGCGACGCGGGCGATCCTGGAGCGGGATGACGTGATCATCATCGCGTCCGTCAGCTGCATCTACGGTATCGGATCGGTGGAGACCTATACCGCCATGACGTTCGAACTGGCGGAAGGCGAAATACGGAATCCGCGCGACGTCGCCGCCGACCTTGTGGCGCTCCAGTACAAAAGAAACGACGCAGCGTTCGGGCGGGGCACGTTCCGCATGAAGGGCGACGTGCTCGACGTCTGGCCCGTCCACCAGGAAGACCGCGCCTGGAAGATCAGCTTCTTCGGCGACGAAGTGGAGTCCATCACCGAGTTCGATCCGCTGACCGGCAAGCAGTCGCAAAAACTTGGGCGGATAAAGGTTTACGCCAACAGCCACTACGTCACCCCGCGCCCAACGCTTTACCAGGCCATCGGCCAGATCAAGGAGGAGCTGCGCGGCCGCCTCAACCAGCTCACCGAACAGGGCAAGCTCCTCGAAGCGCAACGCCTCGAACAGCGCACCCAGTTCGATCTTGAGATGCTGGCCGCCACCGGCTCCTGCGCGGGCATCGAGAACTACAGCCGCTATCTCACCGGCCGCCGCCCGGGAGAGCCGCCGCCGACGCTGTTCGAGTACCTGCCAGAGAACGCGATGATCTTCGTGGACGAAAGCCACCAGACCATCCCCCAGCTGGGCGCGATGTACCGGGGCGACTTCAACCGCAAATACACGCTGAGCGAATACGGCTTCCGCCTGCCGTCCTGCCTGGACAACCGCCCCCTCAAATTCGAGGAGTGGGAGAAGATGCGGCCGCAGACCATCCACGTCTCCGCAACGCCGGGCCCGTGGGAGCTGAACCAGACCGGCGGCGTGTT
>CAZJZQ010000120.1:0-10139 GCA_964550535.1 uncultured Rhizobium sp. | reverse complement strand
TGCTGCTGCACGAAGCTGTCGGCCACGGCCTCGAAGGCGACTTCAACCGCAAGGGTTCGTCGGTTTACTCCGGCCGCATCGGCGAGCAGGTGATGGCCAAGGGCGTCACCATCGTCGATGACGGCACGATCGCCCACCGCCGCGGCTCCCTCTCTTTCGACGATGAAGGCACCCAGACCCAGCGCACCACGCTGGTCGAGGACGGCAAGCTCGTGGGCTACATGCAGGACCGCCTCAACGCGCGCCTCATGGGCGTTGCGCCCACCGGCAACGGACGCCGCGAAAGCTACGCCCATACGCCCATGCCCCGCATGACCAACACCGTGATGCTGGGCGGCTCGCATGATCCGGAGGAAATCGTCCGCTCGATCAAGCGCGGCCTCTGGGCCGTCGACTTCGGCGGCGGACAGGTGGATATCACCAACGGCCAATTCGTTTTCCAGTGCACCGAGGCTTATCTCGTCGAAGACGGCAAGGTCGGACCGCCCGTAAAGAACGCCACGCTGATCGGCCACGGCCCCACCGTAATGAACAGCATCTCCATGGTCGCGAACGACTTCGGGATGGACGATGGCGTCGGCACCTGCGGCAAGGCCGGCCAGTCCGTGCCCGTCGGCGTCGGCCAACCCTCCATCCGCATCGACGCCATCACCGTCGGCGGCGCGGGCGTTTAGCTCGCCTAGAAATCCCGCCGCACGCTGAAATGCAGCGTGCGGAAGTGTTCGACCGTGCGGAACTCCGTGTACGCCACGTCGCCGGCATGGCGCGGCGCGTCATAGAACACCTTCTCGAACGTCGCCGGGTCCGCCGCCAGATCGCTGGCCGATGCGCCCAGAGTCCATCCCGGCGAAGGCTTCCACGTCACGCTCGCATTGATGATCGGCCCGCCGCTTCCATCGCTGATCGAACGCGGCGAATAGCTCAGCGAGTCCGCATTGTCGTAAGCCGTCACCGACCACCGGAAATCTCCGCCCGCCAGCGTCTGCTGCAACGAGAAATTCCACGCCCAGTCATCCTGCCCCGACAGCGCGCGCTCCGCGCCCGTCACTGGGTCATTGACGCGCGAGTCCGCCAGATCGACGCCCAGCCCCAATATCCCGCCCGGCATCCCCGCCTTGTCCAACTCGAACGTCGCATCAACGCCCAGCGTCTCGCGGAAAGCCTCGTCGAGATTGCGCGTGCTCTCCACCCACACCGGATTCCCGCCCGGCGCCGCAGGCGGCAGCTCCGTCACGACGCGCCCGAGAAAATCCTCCGTCCGCCGCTGCATGTAGCTGAGCACCAAGGACGTCTGCCCGCCGAACTGCCGCTCATAGCGCG
This sequence comes from uncultured Rhizobium sp., assembly GCA_964550535.1. Lineage (GTDB taxonomy): Bacteria > Pseudomonadota > Alphaproteobacteria > Caulobacterales > Hyphomonadaceae > UBA7672. The sequence goes on along the minus strand of CAZJZQ010000120.1, from coordinate 8,819 downwards.
CGTCGAAAACCCAGTGCTTCTCCGGCTCGATCTCCGGATTGCCTACGCCGAACACCGCATCATCGAACGACGCCGACGAAGCGAACGCGCCAAAGTCGAGCTGCCCCACCGTGCGCTCGACCTGCAAGCCGACCTGATGCCCGCTCTTCGGCGCCCACGACAGGTTCATGCGCGGCTTCACAAAGCCCAGTTCTTTCTCCGACGCCGCGCCGCCAACCTGCGCATCAATCCGCGACCACTCGTACCGCAGCGCGCTCTCAAGGCTCAGATTATGCAGCGGCGCCCATGTCGCCGTACCGAACGCCTCCGCGCGCAATTCCTCCACGCGATTCTGGTCGCCATCCAGCCGGTAGGGGGCGCCGTTATAAATCCGCTCCCCCGCCCCATCGCGGAAGTTGAATACGCCTTCCGCGCCGCCATCGAACGTCCACGCGCCCGAAGCCGGCAGGCCGACGCTCGCCCGCAAAATGCTCTCGCCCGATGTTTGTTCGCCGTTGTCGCCCGACGTGAAGGACGGCGTGTTGTAGAGGCCCCACCCTTCATTCGCTCTGTAGGACTGGAACGCGATCACCTCCAGCGCCTCGCCGCCGGGCAGGGTGCGCGTATAGCGCAGGCCGATCTCGCCCTCGCTCTCATCATCCTCGCCCGCAGTAATCTCGGAACCGCCCGCGTTGAGCAGCAGGTCCTCCTCCCGGTCGTGCCGCCAGCCTTCGACAGCCGCCATACCGTTCACACGCAACCGCCCGCCCAGCGCATCGCCTTCCCAGGCGCCAGTCATCTCCAACCACTCATTCTTGTTCAGCAGGGCCTTGTGCCCGATCATCAGCACGCGGCCATCCGGCACCACGCGCCAGCGGCGTTCCTCGCCAATCGAGCGGCCCGATCGCGCCTCCAGCTCGCCCTCAACCAGTTGTCCGTTCGACTGCCGCCGCATCTGCAACACGCCGCCAGCGGTAATGCCGCCCGCCTCGCCTATATCGCTCCACGCGCGCGCCATGCCGGATACGCCCGCGTCGGCCTTCCGCACGATGTTGGCGATGATCGGCCGGCCCTGCATGTCGATGCCTTCAGCTCCGCCCCGGATGATCTCCACCCGCTCGACGGCTGACGCCGGTATGCGCGCAACCACCGCCGACAGGCTGTCCCCGCGCGACGGCGGCCGCTCGCCATCGATCAGCACATTCCCGCCCGTGCCAGAAAACCCGCGCGCGCCCGACCCGCCGTCAAAGCTGAAACCCGGCAACCGGTTGACCATGTCCATGGCCGTGTTGGGCCTGAAGCGCAGAAAAAAGCCCGGATCAAAAACGGTGACGTTCGACGCCCCGTCCATATCCGCCGCGGCGTGCTTCACCGCATCGTCCGCCCAAACGGACAGGGGCGAGGCCGAAGCAAGCAATATGCACCCCGTCAGCCGTCTCCAGGCCTTACGCGACAATCCAGACAAAACGACAAGAACCCCTATGTTTTCTGCCGCCTGGCCCTAAAGGCCAGGCGAAAGCCGGGTGACATCCCCGCGCAGTGGAACTTGCGAATCGTCCCGCCGCGCCGTCACATTCACGCCGTGAAGTGATGGTTACAACTCTTTAATGTGGCATTACCCGGGCCATATCTGGCCTATTCGCAGCCAGACAGGAGTATCCCCGATGAAACTGCCTCGCCTGGCCGCCGCCCTGCTTTCCGTCTTCGCCCTCGCCGCGCCCGCCGCCGCGCAGACGTCCGGCGCCTACGTCACGCAATCCAGCGAAGCCTTCGCCGCCAATCCGGCGGGCGCCACCCTCGTCGATGTCCGCGAACCATCGGAATGGGCGCAAACCGGCGTGCCGAAGGATGCGCGCCGCGTCGCCTCAACGCGCGATGATTTCGTGGCGGCGGTCCTCGCCGAACTCGGCGGCGACAAGACGAAGCCCGTCGCCCTCCTCTGCCGCTCCGGCAGCCGTTCCGCCAAAGCCGCCGAAAAACTCACCGCCGCCGGCTTCACCAACGTCACCAATATCGGCGACGGCATGATCGGCCGCGACGGCGTCGGCCGGGGCTGGAAAGCCGCAGGACTACCGCTGACTGCTGTAAGGTAAGCCGCTCAATCGCGGCGCAGACCGGAATCCGGAGCGGACGTTGCCGCCCGGCGCAATACAGCTCCCCGGACCCGGCTTGCGCCGCCACCAGGAGCCGCAAACGCGACAGCGAAGCGCGCCTACGTCTTCTCCACCCCTGGCCCCGCGCCTTCAACGCGCAACCCCTTGATCTCGCCTGCCTTGCCGTGGCCCAGCCGCTTCAACCAGAAGCTCGCAATGGACAGCACCACCCCCAGGATCACCGACACCAACCCGATGCTCCAGAACACCTCGCGATAGGTTTCCAGCGACCGCGCGGGGTCGAGCACCTGTCCCGCAATCGTGTCGCTCGCCGTGAAGGTCGCAATCACGCCCGCCACATGGTGCGCGAACGCCGACGACAGGAACCAGCCCGCCATCATGAAACTCACCACCGCCATGGGCGAAAGCTTGGTGATCATCGACAGCCCCACCGGCGACAGGCACAACTCGCCCGTCGTGTGCAGCAGGTAGGCGCCCGCAAGGAACACGATCGGCACGCGATACGTCTCGTCCGCGAACGCCATGCCCCACACCAGCAGCCAGAACCCAAGCCCGACCTGCACCAGAGCAAGGCCGAACTTTAATGGCGTGTTCGGGTCCAGACGATGCTTGCCCAGGAACGTCCACAACGCCGCGAACACCGGCGCGAACAACAGGATGAAACCCGCATTGAAGCTCTGTGTCTGCGCAGCGGTGATCGTGAAGAACCCCTCATTCGGCAACTGCGTGTTACGCTCCGCAAACTGGTTCATCGACGACCCCGCCTGCTCGAACAACGACCAGAACACGGTCGACATCACGATCAGAACCAGCGCCAGGATCAGCTGCTGCACCTCCTTCGCGGTGCACTTCGTCGCCATGAACCAGAGCATGTAACCGCCGAACAGCACGAGGCCCGCGACCAGCATCCATCCTGTCACCGCGGGGCGCTGCACGATGAACCACACCACCGCCACGCCCACGACACCCAACAGATAGAGTGTGTGTTCGAGGCTCAACGGCCCAAGCACTTTCTTCTTGAGTCTCTCGGGCTCAGGCGGCGCGCCGATATTGTCCGGCAGTTGCGGCGGACCGGGCAGAAAGAAAAGCAACCGCCGCTTCACGAACACGAACCACCCCGCCAGCATCCCGACGCCGGCAAGACCGAAGCCCGCCCACCATCCAAACTTCGCGGCCAGCGCCCCGCAGAAAATCGACGCGAGGAACGCGCCGAAATTGATTCCGAAATAATAGAGCGTGAATCCCGGATCGCGCCGCGGGTCGCCCTGCTCATAAAGCTGCCCGACGATCGAGGAGATATTAGCCTTCAGATAGCCGACGCCCATCACGATCAGCGCCAGCGCCAGATAGAAGATGCCGACATAAACCGGATTGCGCTCCGCAACACCCAACTCGTACCCCGCCCGCGGAATCGCCGCCGGTACCGGCGCACTGGCCGGCAGGTTGGTGAATGTCAGCGCGCCATTGTTATCCGCGCGCAGACTGCACGCGCCGTCAATCACTTCACCCGGCAGAGGATTGAACGCACACCGCGTCTCGCCCAGTTCAAGGAAGGCGCGCCGCTGATCCTGATTGCCCGTCGAGGAGAAGTTGTAGGTCGCGCCATTGACCGTCAGCGTCTGAACAGCCGGCTTGCCCTCCACCGCCATCAGCAGGTGACCCGCGACAAGCAGCAGCGCGCCAAACGCAATCGCCTTGCGCGTCCCCAGATACCGGTCCGCCAGGAACCCTCCCAGCAGCGGCAACAGATAGACCAGCGCGTTGTACGAACCGTACTGCGCCTGCGCGAATGTATCGTCGAACAGGAAATGCTGCGTCAGGAAGAAGATCAGAAGCCCGCGCATCCCGTAGAACGAGAACCGCTCCCACATCTCCGCGAAGAACAGGATATGCAGTCCCTTGGGGTGCTTCCGCATCTGGAGGAATACGGGAACGGCCGTGACAGCGGCGATAATCAGCCCGCCGACAATCACCACATTGAAAAAGTCCATGAGCCCCTCGCCTGCCGATCCGCGAAGCCGGAGCCAAGCACGGGCCCGCAGGAGGCTCAAGCCCCGCAGCTTGCCCCATGGTCAAGGGAGGGCCCATCCGCCATGAAAGAAGGGCCATGTGCGAAACAACACCGCCTCCCGGCCATGACTCCCTTGGGAATATTCACCAGCGTCTGAACGCAGTCCCCTAGAACTGCACCTCATCGAACACCGGACGCACATCGCGCTTCCAGGGCCCGTGATAGCGCGCCAGCAGGCGCTCCGCGGGCGTCACGCCCGTGGCGGCGATCTCGTCCAGCTCGCGCAGGAAGATCGTCTCGTCATCGCCCGATGAGTTCAGCTTCGCGCGACGTTTCAGACCAGCCCGCGCAATCGCCAGCATCTGCTTCGCCGCGTCCTGCAAGTCGCCGCCCGGCGCAGGCGTCTGCAACCCCATCGCCGGAACCGCGCGCCGCATCGCCTCGCGCTCCGCCATGCTCCAGCCGCGTACCAGATCCCACGCCGCATCCAGCGAGCTTTGATCGTACAGCACGCCGGTCCACAGCGCCGACAGCGCGCACAACCGCGCCTGCGGCCCCGCATCCGCGCCACGCATTTCAAGGAACGACTTCAACCGCACTTCCGGGAAGATCGTCGAAAGGTGATCGTCCCAGTCATCGATCGCGGGCCGCTCGCCCGGCAGAGCCGGCAGCTTGCCATCGAGGAAGTCGCGGAACGACTGGCCCGACGCGTCGATATACCGTCCATCGCGCCGCACGAAATACATCGGCACGTCGAGCGCGTAATCGACATACCGCTCGAACCCCATACCGTCTTCAAACGCAAACGGCAGCGTGCCCGAACGGTCCGGATCCGTGTCCGTCCACACATGCGAGCGATAGGATTTATAACCGTTGGCCCTGCCTTCAGCGAAAGGCGAGTTGGCGAACAGCGCCGTCGCCACCGGCTGCAACGCGAGGCTGACACGCAGCTTCTTAACCATGTCGGCTTCCGAGCCGAAATCCAGATTGGTCTGCACCGTGCAGGAACGGAACATCATCTCGCGGCCCAGACGGCCCACGCGGTTCATGTACGCCTTCATGATGCCGTACCTGCCCTTCGGCATCATCGGCGTCTCGTCCATAGACCACAGCGGCGAGAATCCGAGACCGAGGAAAGCAATCCCCAGCGGCTCCGCAATCGCACGCGTCTCGCGCAGGTGATCGGAAATCTCGGAACAGGTCTGGTGAATATGCTCCAGCGGCGCGCCAGACAGTTCGAACTGCCCGCCCGGCTCCAGGCTCACGCTCGCCATGCCTTTCTTGAGGCCGATAATCTTGCCGCCCTCGACGATGGGCTGCCAGTCAAAGCCCTGCGCAATCCCGTCCAGCAGAGCCTTGATCGAAGCGTCCTGCCCCTCATAAGGCAGAGGCGTCAGGTCGCTGATGCGAAAGCCGAACTTCTCGTGCTCGGTCCCGATACGCCACTCCGAAGCCGGCTTGTTTCCGCGCTCCAGCCGCTCGACAAGCTCGGCCTTGCGCTCGATGCGCGGCGCCGACTCGTCAATATCCTGCGTGGGTGTAGTCATGAACCGCCGCCCGATGTGTCTGGAACCCCAGATAGGAGCCCCGCAAGCTTTGCGCCAGCGCCCCGATCCCTGATCCCGCCCAAGTGATCGCGCGATTCACCAAACGCCGCGCGTAATGAAAAGGCCCGAAAGAGATTAACGCCAATCCCCGGCCGTCGCCTGCCAGATCGACAGCGCCGCAATCGCTGCGGTTTCCGCCCGCAGGATGCGCGGCCCCAGCCCGGCCGCCCGCACAAACGGCAGCGACCGCAACCGCGCCCGCTCCGCCGGCGAAAATCCGCCCTCGGGCCCGATCAGGATCGCAACCTGCCCGCCCGCATCGCCCCGCAGCACCTCGGCCAGCGACGGCGCACGCCCCGTCTCCCCGCCCCAGGGCTTTTCCCCCTCCTCACCCGCCTCGTCGCAGAAATAGAGCCGCCGCGACGCGTCCCACGCATCCAGCATTGCATGCAGCCCGACAGCCTCGCGCACCGGCGGCACGTCCAGCCGCTCGGTCTGCTCCGCCGCCTCAACCGCGATTCGCTGCAACCGCTCCGTACGCACCGTGTCCGCATCGCACCTGTCAGTGATGACAGGCCGCAACTCCGCAACGCCCAGCTCCACCGCCTTCTCGACGACGAAGTCCGTGCGCGTCTTCTTCAGCGGCGCAAACACCAGCCACAGGTCCGGGACCACAGCCTGCGCGCGCGTCCGCTCCCCCAGCGCCAGCCGCGCCGCGGACTTCCCCGCGCTCGCAATGCTTGCGTCGAACTCGCCATCGCGCCCGTTGAACAACCGCACCGGATCGCCCGCCGCCAGCCGCATCACGCGCGTCAGATAGTGCGACTGATCCGCATCCAGCGTCACATCCACGCCGGGGGCGAGGTCAGCCGCTACAAAAAGCCGGGGTGTCGCGCTCATGGTCCTGCGCTATATCCCTCGTTCATGACCGCCGCAAATACCCGAAACGGCCCCGGCGACAGCGCCGCCCCAGCCGACGCCATCTCGCGCAGCTGGGTGAACCACGCCCCACGCGCGATCCAGCCCTATCTCCGCCTGTCGCGCTATGACCGGCCGGCAGGCTTCTGGCTGCTCGGCCTGCCCTGTCTCATCGGCCTCACCCTCGCGCGCATCGGCACGGGGTTCACCTGGTGGGATGCGGCCCTCGCGGCTCTCTTCGCCACCGGCGCGCTTGCGATGCGCGGCGCGGGCTGCACATGGAACGACATCCTCGACCGCGACATCGACGCGAAGGTGGAGCGCACCGCCCTGCGTCCGCTCCCTTCCGGCGCCGTCACGACAAAACAGGCCGCCGCCTGGCTCATTGCGCAATGCCTCGTGGGCCTCGCCGTCCTGCTGGCGCTGCCGCAGTTCGCGCAGATCGTGGCGCTTGGCTCCATTCCAATGGTCGCGCTCTATCCGTTGATGAAGCGCATCACATGGTGGCCCCAGGTCTGGCTCGGTCTCACCTTCAACTGGGGCGTGCTCGTCGCAGCCGCAGCCGCGAACGGCGCGCTCACCGCGCCCGGCATCGCGCTCTACGCCGCACTGATCTTCTGGACGCTCGGCTACGACACGATCTACGCCATTCAGGATCGCGAGGACGACGCCCTCATCGGCGTGAAGTCCACCGCGCGCCGCTTCGGCGGCAAGATCAAACCCGCCGTCGCCATCATCTACACAATCTGCGTCCTCCTCGCCGCCAGCGCGGGCGCCCTTGCCGCAGGGATCGGGGGCGTCATCGCCGTCATCCCCTTCGCGGGCCACCTCGCGCTACAGGTTGTCCGCCTCAATCCCGCCAATGGCGCGCATGCTCTGGCCTTGTTCCGCGCCAACCGCGAGGCCGGCCTCCTCCTTCTCGGAGCATGGGCCTTTCTCGCGGCGTTCAATTAGCCAATACTGCTCCTACTGCTCCGGGGCATAAGCACGCTTCGGGGCAAACGGGAGACGACACTGATGGCAAGAAGGCTTTCCCCAGGGAAGGCGGCGGGCATCGCCGTTGGCGCTGCGGGCGTCGTTGCGGCCACCGCTGTCGCCATCGGTGTCTCACTGGTCGGCCGTGGAGACGAGTCCGCGCCCCAATCGCCGCCCGAAATCGCCTCCTATCCCGAACAGGCCGGCCCGCCGCCAGCCTCAGGCGAAACCTCAGGCCCAACCTCATCAGGCGGGATTGCGGGCCAGCCCGAAGACGGCCTGGTCCAACCGCAGGGCGTCACCACGCCGTCCTCCGCCGCAGCCGGTGATATCGTCTATCAGAGCGAGGCGCTCTCCTTCAGCGCCAGCTTCCCCGACGCGCCGGCCAACGATCCCGTCATCGCCCCGCTCCGCGCGCAAGCGCAGCAGCTTCTCGACGCGCGCCGCCGCGGCGCCGACGAAGAACTCGCCAGTTCGCGCCGCGAAGGCCGCCCGCACATGCAGTGGGAAATCACCATCGACTGGACCTACACCGCCCGCGCCGGCGGCATCGCCAGCCTGCTCGGCGAAGCCTCCGAATTTACCGGCGGCGCTCACCCCGTCTCGATGTTCGACACGCACATTGCGCGCATCGCCACCGGCGAAGAACTCTCCGTGCACGACATGATGATCGTGAAGCGCGCGCCCTCGCCCGCCATGGCCATCGCCATGTGCGAAGCTCTGAAGGCCGAGAAGCGCGAACGCATCAACGCCGAAACCATTCTCGACGAACCCATCATCTGCGCGGGCCCGCGCGCGACATGGACCGAGGAAGCGAAATACGCCCTCGCCCCCTCGAACCAGCGCGACCGCTTCGGCGGCGTCACCGCCTACTTCGCCCCCTACGCCGTCGGCTCCTACGCCGAAGGCCCCTACGACATCACCATCCAGCAATCCGTCTTCGCCGCCGACCTCCGCCCCGACATGCGCCCCCTGTTCAGCGGCGAAGCGCCGTAGCCGGAACCTTGGCAAGCCCCAGAATGCCTCCGTGGGCGGGAAGACAGCAGAGCAAAACCACACCGAAAATTCCGGGGGAATTTCCTCCCCCATGCGTAGCGTGGGGGAGGTGGATCGCCGCGTCTTCGCGGCGAGACGGTGGGGGCCGCCGCTGACAGCCCGATCAACCGAAGGACAGATCGAAAGCCCCGAATTTTCTTCTGCAACCAATTCAATCGGCTGCGCGAAATCCGCGAAACAAAAACGCAGGATAGAGCCCGATTTCTCCTACCCCTCGCA
>CAZJZQ010000119.1:0-10192 GCA_964550535.1 uncultured Rhizobium sp. | reverse complement strand
GGAACTGCTTGGGCTGCAGGGCAGCGATATGCGCCGCCTGTGGCTGCATCAGGCCAATGCCGGGATGAACCGGCTGATCGCGGAAAAAGTTCTGGGCCACGAGGCTTCGGCGGACGAAAGCCCGACCGTGCTGGATACCTACGCCAACACATCGTCCGCGGGCTCGATCATCGCCTTCCATAAACATTCGGCTGACTTCAGGGCTGGCGACAAAGGACTGATCTGCTCCTTCGGCGCCGGCTATTCCGCCGGCGTCGTCGTGGTTGAGAAGCGGAGTTGAGAGAAGCCCCGGCCTTGCGGCGGGGGCTTCTCTGATTGGAGGCTCTGATTTTTGGGTCGCCGGACGCTTAGCGTCCGTTCTGGCTCTGGAAGTATTTGAAGAATTCCGAGTCCGGCGAGAGCACCAGCGGCGTGCCTTCCTTGATCGACCGCTCATAGGCCTGCAACGAGCGATAGAAAGAGAAGAACTCCGCGTCACGGCCATACGCCTCGGCGTAGATCGCGTTGCGGGTGGCGTCGCCTTCACCGCGCAACCGGCTCGCCTGCTCGTTGGCCTGAGCCAGCAGAACGTTGGCCTGGCGGTCCGCGTCACCGACGATGGTAAGGAACTCGCGCTCACCTTCGCCGCGATAAAGTTCGGCTTTCTGGTTCAACTCGGCCTTCATGCGCTCATAGACGCGTTCGGAGTTGGCCTGCGGCAGGTCCGCGCGACGGATACGCACGTCGATGATCTCGACGCCGAAGCTCGACATGGTGGTTTGCAGCGTGGTGCGGATGCTTTGCATCGTGCGGGCGCGCTGGCCCGAAACGATGTCCGGCGTGTTGACTTTGCCCAGCTCGCCGCGCAGCGCGGCGATCATGCGCTGACGCAGCTGGTCTTGTCCGTTGCTTTCCGTCGTCGCCGACCGGAAGAATTGCAGCGGATCAACGATGCGATAGCGAGCAATGGCGTCCACGATCAGACGCTGCGTATCGGCCGCGATGATCTCCTGCTCGGGCAGGTCGAAGCCGAGATTGCGTTTGTCGTAGATGACGACGTTCTGCACCAGCGGGATCTTGAAGTGCAGGCCCGCCTCGTTGCTGTCGCCTTCATTGATCTGGTCGCGCGCTTCACCCAGCTGAAGCACGATGGCCTGCTGATCGACGCGCACGATGTAGAAGGCGTTCGCCAGGACGGCGATGACGATGGCCGCGACGACCCCGGCGATCACTAGCATCCTTTGCATTATTGCGTCCTCGGGGTCTGAACTTGGGTGCGGCCGCGGAGCTGGTCCAGCGGCAGGATGGGAACCGCGCCGACATCGCCGTCGATGATGATGCGCTCGGTGCGGCCGATGATGGCTTCCATCGTTTCGAGGAACATCCGCTCGCGCGTCACGCGCGGCGCACGGCGGTATTCGTCCAGCACGAGGCGGAAGCGTTCCGCTTCACCCTGCGCGATGGCGACAGAAGATTCCTTGTAGGCTTCGGCTTCCTGGACGATGCGCTGGGCCTGACCTTCGGTTTCCGCGACTTTGCGGTTGCGATAGGCGTTGGCCTCGTTGATGCGCCGGGCCCGGTCCTGTTCGGCGTTGGACACGTCGCGCTGCACTTCCACAACCTCGGCCGGCGCGGTCGCCTCCTTCAGCGAGATCGAGACGATCTCGATACCCGCAGCATAGGAGTTCAGCGTCTGCTGCATCAGATCGCGCACGCGCTGCTCCACGCCGGTACGGTCGCCGGTGGTAATGGGCTCGAACGCGCTGGTGCCCACGACTTCGCGCATCGCGCTCTCGCCGATCTGGCGGATCAGTTCGACGGGCTGCGCCACGTTGAAGAGGTATTGCTGCGGCGAGTTGATCTTCCAGTTGATCGAGAAATCGATGTCCACGATGTTCTCGTCGCCCGTCAGCATCAGGCTTTCTTCCGGGCTGCCGCCGATCTGCGTTTCGCTGATCCGGTTCACGGGCAGCGTCGTGTGGCTTTCGATCGGATTCGGGAAGCGCACGCGGATGCCCGGGCCTTCCGTGCGATGCGGCTTGCCGAAGCGCAGCACCACCGCGCTCTCCTGTTCGTTCACCTGATAAATGCCGGTGAAGGCCCAGCCGACGGCCGCGACCACCAGCAGGATCACAAGACCCGTGGTGCCGAAGCCGCGTCCGCCGCCGCTGCCTGATCCGCCTTTGCCGCCGCCGCCGGAGCCGCCGCGCTTGAAGCGCTCCTGCATCCGTTTCAGGGTTTCTTCGAGATCAGGGCGATCAGATCCGCCGCCGCCTTTCGGGCCGCCGCCACGACCGGGACGGCCCCAGGGGCTGTCACCATTGCCGCCGCCCGAACCGCCAGAGCCCGACGAACCGCCGGAGCCGGACCCATTGCCGCCTCCCCATGGTCCGCCGCCACCTTTCTGGTCGTTCCAGGGCATCAGCCCCTCCTCTCGTATTCAGATAAGTCTGGAGTTTTATTGTCCTCCAGTAGTTGAGCGCGCATTAAAGCGTGTTCAAGTCGCGGGATAACCTACTTTCCCTTGAGGCGCGATCTATCCTTGCAACGTCAGGGGCTTGCAATGCTTCGACGGAATTTCGGAGTAATTAGCATTACCGCCTGATTGTCTGATGACGGCGCGGGTCGTGCCGGGTATGGCCCGGCCTCTCCTCGCCCCGTCCGCTGGCGGATGTCTTGCATCTGATCCGGCGTCAGCGCCGCCAGTAAAAACGGGTTTGTCTTGCCCCATACGCCTTCTCCATCGCTTGCAGCCAGTCTGGCGACGCACCCGGCGGCCGATGGCGTGGCCGTGGTCATCGCCGCCTGGCGGGCCGCGCCGACCATCGGGAAAGCCGTCGCCTCGGCCCTGTCGCAGCCTGAAACCGCCGAAGTCGTGGTTGTCGACGACGCCTCGGGCGACAATGGCGCCACGCTGGACGCGGCCCGGGCGGCTGATGACGGCTCCGGTCGCCTTAAAGTGATCGCCCAGGAAACCAATTCCGGCCCCGCGCGCGCGCGCAACGCCGCCATCGCGGCAAGTTCGGCTCCCTGGGTATGCGTGCTGGACTCCGACGATTATCTTGAACCCGGCCGGCTCCGCACCGTCCTCGCCGCCACTGAAGGCTATGACTTCGTGGCCGACGACCTGATGCAGGTTCCGGCGGGCGCCCCCTCCGGCCGGACGATGTGGTTCGAGGGTGCGGCTAATCCGCTCGATATCTCTTTCGCCGCCTTCGTGCGCGCCAACATTCCCCAGCCAGGGCGCGAGCGGCGTGAACTGGGCTTCCTCAAGCCGCTGATGCGCCGCGCCACGCTGGACCGTCACGCCCTGCGCTATGACGAGCGGATGCGGCTGGGCGAGGATTACGACCTCTACGCCCGCGCGCTGGCCTCCGGCGCGCGTTTCCGCCTGATCCCGTGGGCCGGTTATGTCAGCGTTATGCGCGAGGACAGCCTCTCCGCCCGCCACAGCCGGGCCGACCTCGCCGCCTTCGAGGCCGCCGACATCGCCCTCCTCAATCAGCCCGGCCTGCCCGGCGCCGATGCGAAAGCGGTCCGCGACCATCTGTTCTCCACCCGCAAGCGGCTGGTGTGGATCGACACCATCGAGGCGCTGAAGGCCCGCAATCCCTTCCGCGCCGCCGCGATCATGCTAAGAGACCCGCGACAGGCGCCCCACGTCCTCGCCGGGCTGTCGGACATTGTCGTCCGCCGCCTCACCGGCCGCAAACGCTGAGCCCTGTCGCACGCGGCCCCGCGCCGCAGCCAGGGAGCTTCCAGTCTCATGCCCACCGCCCCCGGCGCTCTCGAAACCGCAGTCCGTGCAGCGCTTGACGCCGTCGCCGATCCCGCGACGGGAAGAGGCCTGCTCGCATCCGGCCGCGTTGCCGGTCTGGTCGTGCGCCCCGAGGGCCGCGTGGGCTTCGTGCTGGAAACCAGCTCCGGCGCGGCGGATGAACCGCTGCGCGCCGCCGCCGAGAGCGCGGTTGCGAAAGTCGCGGGCGTCACGGCCGTCACCGCAGTCCTGACCGCGCATTCGGACACGCCTGTCCCGCCGCGCCCGTCGCAGCCGCCGGCGCCGCCACCACGAACACCGGCTCCGCCTGCCGCTCCCGCCCGCAGCGTCGTCGCCGTGGCGTCGGCCAAGGGCGGCGTCGGCAAATCCACGGTCGCCGTCAATCTCGCTGTCGCCGCCGCCCGCGCCGGCCTGCGGGTCGGCCTGCTCGACGCGGATATCTTCGGCCCCTCGCTGCCCACCATGATGGGCGTGACGAGCGAGAAGCCGCAGCCGGGCCCTGACAAGAAATTCCATCCCGTCATGGCGCATGGCGTCGCCACCATGTCGCTCGGCTATCTCGTCGATCCCGGCAAGGCGATCGTCTGGCGCGGACCGATGATAACATCGGCCATCGCCCAGCTGATCTCCGACACGCATTGGGGCGATCTCGACATTCTCTACATCGACACGCCGCCCGGCACGGGCGAAGTGCAGCTGACGCTGGTGCAGCGCCTGCCGCTGTCCGGCGCGGTGATCGTCTCGACGCCGCAGGAAGTCGCGCTGGCCGACGTGCGGCGCGGCATCGCCATGTTCCGCAAGACCGAAGTGCCGGTGATCGGCGTGATCGAGAACATGGCGTGGTTCGAACTGCCCGACGGCTCGCGCGCGCACATTTTTGGCGAAGGCGGCGCGCAGCGGACGGCCGCCGAGATGCAGGCGCCCTTCCTCGGCGCCCTGCCGATCCTGGCTGCGCTGCGTGAGGGCGGCGACACGGGCGTTCCGGCCGCCGCAGGCGATGGCGTGGCCGCGACAGCCTTCGCCATGCTGGCCGAAGCCGTGAACGACGCCATCGCCGCCGCGCCCGGAAAGCCTGCGCCGAAGATCAGGTTCGAGTAGGTTTCGCGCCGCGCGCCATTCTTCATCTCGCCTGTCTGATCTCGCCTGTCTGCGGCGCCGGCAGAATACGCGTCACTGTACGCGTTTGGCGCCGCCGCTGCTCCTTGACGCATTAACGATTGGCCGAAGTGATCCACACCCGGACAACAGCTTTATTGGCGCATTAACCGCTGAAACGGCTTGCAAGCGCGCGCGGCTGACTTAACGTTTCATTTACGATGGCGAACACCGTCGCGCGGTCTGTTAACGATTTACGCGCGGCGGCGACTCCAGCGGCGCCTCTTTTGCGGGGGTGAGGACGGGCGCGGGGGCGTGGAACGGAGAAGGCGCATGACACATGCGGTTCGTTTGCGCGGCGAGTTCTGGCCCCAGGATCACTGGGGCCGGGTCATCAACGCCGCCTTGCCGCGGGAGCGCCTTCCGCGCGCCGTGATGGAAGCCGCCGATGAAGCGGTTGACCTTGCGCTCGAACGCTTCGGCGCCCGCCTGCATTCCGTTTACATTTCCGGTCCTGCCGCGCGTGGCCGTCCGGGGGGCGCGGCCTTCTTCGCCCTCCTGCGCCTCGGCGCGAACGGCGCCCCGCAGATCGCGGCCGAGCCTGCGTCATCCTGGGAACAGGCCGCCGCCAGCCAGCTTCGCCGCCGCCATCCGCGCCTCGGCCGCATCGCCGTCGCCGTGTTCAACTGGAAAGACGTATTCACCACGGACAACGCCTTCTCGCCCGCGCGCTTCCGCCTGGCCGTGAACTCTGTCTGCATCGCCGGCCGCAACATGAACCGCATGCTGGCGCCGCAACGCATCGACACCGCCGTGCTCAATGGCGACATTCTCGGCTTCCGCAATCGCATGATCAACGCAACGTCGCGCCTCGCCGCCGCCAAATCGCCGGAACGCGTGCGCGCCGCCGCGATGGATGCGGGCTATGCCGCCCTCGCCGCTTCGTTCGCGCTGGTGATGGACCGCGAGCAGATCTACACTGAGGATCTCGACCTGCGCCGCGACCTGTTCACGCTCAACTATCCCGCGCGTTCGCGCGACATGAGCGAGGCCTACGCCATGGCCACCCGGCCGCCGTCAGACCCGATGCGCGCCCTCACCTTCATCGACCGTACATGCCGCTGGCTGACGCCGATGACGGACGCCTGGCTGAACGCCAACAACCCGCAACGCGCGGACAGGCTGAAGGCGTAGGACGTTTCACGGCCGTCGCTGTCGTTTGAAGCGGCCTCTTGCGCCGGGATGCGTGCGCTCCTGAATCTGAAGGTCCGAGCCGAGGCTAGAAGCCGCCCACGCCGCCGTCGAGCACCAGATCGCCCGTGGGCGCGCTCACCGGCACGCGCACTTCTTTCTGGATGCGCTCCAGGCGCTGGCGCGTAGCGGGTTCGCAATAGGCTTCCTGCGCCGCAACCTCGATCAGCTTCACGCCGGGACCATGACGGCGCAGCAGCGAACGCTCGTTGCAGTTCCGCTCCGGCGCCTGCGTGCGGCACACCAGCTTGCCGCCGGCTTCGTGATACAGCGCCTCGCCCTTGAGACACGAGAATGTGTCGCCCGAGGCAAAGCTCGCTTCGCCATTCTTCATCTCGCCCAGCGTCACCTGCATGTGGGTTCCGGACATGCAGCGATAGACCTCGCCGCGATAGCCGCGCTCCACCGTTGTCTCCGAGTCGACGCGCGAGGCTGGATGGGGCGTGTTGGTGTCGTCGATGCACAGCGCCTGCACGGGCCGCACGGTCAGCTTCTCGTGCAGACGGTCGATGCAGTATTGTTCCGTCATGGCGATGTCTTCCTCGACCATGCGGGTTTCGTATCCGCCGTCGACCTGAAGTCCTGAAATCGTGCCCACGACGCCCTGGCCGGAGAAAAACGCTCCGCCGCCGCCGCGCATATAGGTTGCGCCGGACGCGCCAGCCGAACCTGAAACAACCACGCCGGAGGAGAGCCGCGCCGAAACACCGGCGGACGCAATTGCTGTGGTCGAAGCGCCGACCGAAACGGAGGAGGCCGCCACCGAAACGCCGGGCACTTTAACCACCAGATTGGGCGGGGGAGCGCAGCATCCCGTCTTGGGCGGCGGCGGTGTATAGACCGGCGGCGCGCAGCATCCGGGCGCGGACTGGCCCATGGCCGTCCATCCTCCGCCGACCACCGCGCACGAAACGGCGGCGGCCAGCATGTATCGCCATGAAACGTTCATAGACCGCCTCCCTCGGGCTTCGCCTGCTCATTGCAAAGCGCGGACCCAAATCTCCCGTCATTGGCGAAAGCGGCGCGTTTCGGACCGGAATTCCCCCGTGAGACCGCATGGCCCGGCGATTGCGAAATTAATGGGCGCCGGGGGGAAAGCGGCAACAGACAACAGATACGGCCGGCAGGACCGATAAAGATGAACACCCATCCGAACACGCGGATCGTTCTCGACGCATGGCGGCGGCTCGCCGCCGGAGAGATTAATGCGTCAGCGGATAACACCAATGACGATCCCGGCCTTGTCAGCCGCCTGTTCGTGATTTCGCAGGTCAGCGAGGCGGACTACCCGTTCCAGCGGGTGGGTTATGCGCTTGAGCGGCTGTTCGGCCGTTCGCTGGGCGAACACAACTTCCTGTCGCTGTGGAGCGAGCCCGACCGCCGCCTGATCCAGGCCGCCCTTGCCGCCGCCGCGGCCGAGAACGGTCCGTCCATTGTGCGGGCGCGCGGCGAAACGCTTACCGGCCGTCAGGTCGAGATCGAGGTGTCGCTGGCGCCGCTGGCGGGCGCCGCCGGTTCGGTGCGCTATCTCGGCCTGTGCCAGACGTTGACGCCCGAGGACGTTCTGGGCGGCCGTCCGCTGCGCCGTCTTCAGGCCGTTGCGATTTACCCGCCCGCCACGCCGCCGGCGGAACCCACGATCCGCATCGTCAGCTCGCGCTGATCCCGCTTGCCCCATCGCGGGGCTGCGAGAACCTGAACGGCAAGGGCCTGAGCGGCAAAGGGTTTGTGAACCCTTTGCCCGTTAACCTTACCCCGCTTGGGGGCGCCACTCGCCGCGAAGCGCGCGAGGGGAATATGGAACTGGCCGCAGGGGCCGCACGCCCGTCCATCCGCAGATCGCCGCAGTTTCAGGATCGCCGCCGTCACCGCCGCGTCCCGTGGGCGACGCGCGTGCGCGGCCTCACCCCGGACGGCGAGGAATTCCAGGCGGTCACGATAGACGCCGGGCCGGGCGGCCTGTGCCTGTGCCTCTGCCTCGCCCGCCCGCTGCGCATCGGCGATCCGCTTATTCTCTATGTCGATGATATCGGCCGCGTCGAAGGCGTCGTCACCCGCGTCCTGAGCGGTATCGGCTATGGCGTCCAGTTCCGTGCGCCCCTGCGCAAACGCGACAAGATTGCGGACCAGCTTACCTGGGCGATCAACCGCGACCGGCTGGGGCTTGAAGAAGAACGCGAGGGGCGGCGCCGTCTCGGCGGCGGCCAGATCGTCGCCACATATAATGGCGTCTCCATCGCATGCAGCGTCATCGACATGTCGATCTTCGGCGTCGCCCTCAAGACCAACGGCCCGCGTCCGATGATCGGCGATATCGTCGCGGTCGGCGGCGGCCGCGCCGGCGCCTGCGTCCGCTATATCGAGGGCGGTTTCGCGCTGGATTTCCGGACGGTCGTGAAAGGCGAGCAGGCCTGAAAGACTAACGAGACTGAAACACTCGCGGGGATGCAGGCGGCGGTTGTTCGCCGCCTGCATTATTTTCGCTTCGATCGTGGTTCCTAGTCCTCGTTCTTCCACACCGGCTTGCGCTTTTCAGCGAAGGCTTTCGGGCCTTCCTTGTGGTCGGCGGACGCCAGCAGCTTCGCGATGCCGGGAACCTTGTGATCGAAGGCGGTCTTGAGGTCGGCGGTGTTGAGACCGGTCAGCACCGTTTCCTTGGTCGCCTTGATGGCCATGGGCGAGCATTCCATGATCATCCCGGCCCAGCGCTTCGCTTCTTCCAGCGCCTTGCCCTGCGGGACCACTTCGGTGACGAAACCGATCTCCTTGCCTTCGGCGGCTCCGACCGCGCGGCCGGTCAGCATCATGCCCATCGCCTTCTTCAGCGGCACCTGACGCGGCAGGCGGTGCATGCCCGAAGCGAGCGCGGCGAAGCCGACCTTCGGCTCCGGCAGGGCGAACTTCGCGTTCTCGGCGGCGATGATGATGTCGCAGGACAGCGCGATCTCGAAACCGCCGCCCATGGCGAAGCCGTTGACGGCCGCGATAACCGGCTTGAACAGGTCATAGCGCGAGCTGAGACCGCCAAAGCCCGTCGCGGGCATCGGCACCGGCGATTTCTGGCCGGAGGCGGCGAATTTCAGATCGTTGCCCGCGGAGAAGGCTTTCTCTCCCGCGCCGGTCACGATCGCCACCCACAGGTCCGGGTTGGCGGCGAACTCGTCGAACGCCCGGCCCATTTCGGCATTGCCCATGGGGTGCAGGCAGTTCAGCTGGTCCGGCCGGTTGATCGTGACGATAAACAGCGGGCCTTCGATTTCAGTCTTGATGTACTCGTACGCGCTCATGGGCTTCTCCCGATTAACCATTCACAAATGCGGCTTGCCCTACAACTAGCCCTAATATCTCCCGTGCGGAACTCTCTGGTTTAATGAGCGAAACCCTCGAGCTTTCCGAGCCCGCGCCGGCCCTGTCCGGTGACGACGCCGCCCCGCCGCCTTTCGAGAGCGTGAAGTGGCGCGTGCGCGTGGGCGACAAGGAATATGGGCCCTATCAGCGCTCCCGCCTGCTCGATTTCCTGAAGGAAGGCCGGGTCACCGCCTCCACCCTGCTGTGTTGCGGCGTGGATACGGAGTTCAAGCGCGCCGACCAGCACCCCAACCTCCGCTGGGACTTCAAGACGCCCCGCCGCCGCAAGTTCGGCGACCCGAAACTGGACCCCGGCGAAACCGAAGTCCCGGTCTGCAACTATTTCATCGCGGGCCGCCTGCTGGCGGGCAATGACCGGTTCGAGCAGGTGCTGGGCGGCGCCGGCAAATTCACCCGCGCCTCCGGCGACATGTGGATCCTGCGCTCGCGCCTGACCATCCAGCAGATCCGCAACCAGCTCTCGATGATCATGAAGCCGAACGAGCACTTCCTGATCGTCAATGCGAGCAAGGACCGGCTGGCCTGGTTCAACATCGGCCCCGAGAACGATGTCGCCGTCCGTGATGTCTGGGACTCGGACGAGGTTCAGTAGCGCCGTCCGTCGAACCATGGGCTGGGGTGCGCGCAGTTTCTCGTTCAGGCCGCCTGAGCGCCTGGGATGCTGCCGTTCGTGGCCCATTATGGAGGGCCGGGGACGCGGGATGACCGCGCCTGTTGGTA
>CAZJZQ010000118.1:0-10429 GCA_964550535.1 uncultured Rhizobium sp. | reverse complement strand
CGATCCGCCTGGCCGGGGCCGCATCTATGAAAGCATCCTCGACACTATCGGCAACACGCCGCTGGTGCGCGCGCGCCGCTTCGCCGAAAGCGAAGGCGTGGTTGCCGACCTGCTTCTCAAGCTGGAGTATTTCAATCCGCTCGCGAGCGTGAAGGACCGTATCGCGCTGGGCATGATCGCCGACATGGAAAATGCAGGCAGGATCGCACCGGGCAAGACCACGCTGGTCGAGCCGACATCGGGCAATACCGGCATCGGTCTCGCCTTTGTCGCGGCCTCGCGCGGCTATCGCCTCATTCTCACCATGCCGGAATCCATGTCGCTGGAGCGCCGCAAGATGCTGGCGCTGCTCGGCGCACAGGTTGAACTGACGCCGCGCGAGAAGGGGATGAAAGGCGCCATCGAGAAGGCGCAGGAGCTGCTCGGTACGATCGAAGGCGCCGTGATGCCCAGCCAGTTCGACAACCCGTCCAATCCCGCCATCCACGATCGCACCACGGCCGAGGAAATCTGGAAGGACACGAATGGCGAGGTCGATATCATCGTCTCCGGCATCGGCACGGGCGGCACCTTCACCGGTTGCGCGCGCACGCTGAAGCCGCGCCGCCCGTCGCTGAAGATGGTTGCGGTCGAGCCGGAAAAGAGCCCCGTGCTCTCCGGCGGCCAGCCCAGCCCGCACATCATCCAGGGCGTGGGCGCAGGCTTCATCCCGGCCAATATGGACGTCAGCTATATCGACGAGATCCAGACCGTCTCGAACGAGCGCTCGGTCGAACTCTCGCGCAAGCTGGCGCGGCTTGAAGGCGTCACCGGCGGCATCTCCACCGGCGCCGCTCTCGCCGCCGCGGTCGAGGTCGGCAAGCGGCCGGAGAACAAGGGCAAGAAGCTCGTGGTGATCGTTCCGTCCTTCGCTGAACGCTATCTCTCCACCGTGCTGTTTGAAGGCGTCGGCTGATCGCCGCGCGTTTGCGGCTGACCCCTTCCCGCGCTCCGGCGGGAAGGGGGCGCCCGCGCGCCATTCTGACGGAAAATTAGGCTTTCGCCTGCGCGCCGCGGGTTGCGGCCCGCGCTCGCGCGGCCGATCCTCCCGCTGCGGGGACACGCACCGGAGAGGAAACAAGATGAACAGATTTCTGACAGCCGCCGCCATCGCTTTCGCCATCACGGCCCCAGCCATGACCCCGGCCATGGCCCAAAACGCAGGCGGCCTCGCGGGCGCGACCGCCAGCCAGCTCACCATCAACACCATTCCCGCGAAGGGCGGCGCGAAGCTCACTGTCTCGTCGGAAACCTTCGCGAACGGCGCGGCGATCCCGCTCGCCAACTCGGCCTATGGCGACAACAAGTCTCCGCAGCTGAGCTGGAGCAAGGGCCCGGCGGGCACGGTGTCCTATGTCGTCATCATGGAAGACCCGGACCTTGGCCCCACGCGTCCGCCCTTCCTGCACTGGATCATCGGCGATCTCACCGCGGAGACGACCAGCCTGCCGGGCGGTCTTACTGAAACGCCGATGGGCGCGTTCCAGACCGGCGTGCGTCCGAACCAGAACGCCTATTTCGGCCCGCGTCCGCCCTCAGGCGCGCACAACTATACCTTCCAGGTCTTCGCGCTCGACAAGCGCATCGGCCTCTATGACGGCTCGAAGCTCGACGAAGTGAAAGAGCGCATCAAGGACCACGTCCTCGCCTCCGGCGCCCTGCAAGGCGTCTATACGGCCCCCGCGCAGTAGGACGTCACCGGTCATCCCATCCGCCTCTCCCCCCGCGCAAGCGGGGGAAGAGTTAAGCGGCGCTACTTCCTGGCCCGGAAAGCGAACAGCACGTTGCCGGGCGTCTGCGAGAAGGAGCCATAGCCGGAATTGACCAGCAGCAGGCCGCCGCCCGCGCCGATGGCGTGGCTGTCGATCGAACCGGCCTTGCCGTCAACGCCGTTCACGGTTTCCACCGGCCCCAGACGCTCGATCATGTTCAGCACTTTGCCGGTCCTGGCGTCGAGCGCGTAGATCTTGCCGTCCAGCGTGGCCGCCACCACGGCGCCGTCCACCACCATCGGCGTGGCCGAGAAGCCGTACTTGGTTTCGCAGTTCACAACCTTCGCCTTGCGCTCGCCCTCGCAGTCGGGCTTCGCCTCGAAGCTCCACAGCTTCTTCCCGTCGGCAATACGATACGCATACATGCCGGGTTTCGGGTTCGCGACGCCGGTGGAAATCGAGTCGCTGATGGCGAGATAGACGCGCTCGCCGTCCGCCGCGATGCCCCAGTGGTTGCCGCCCAGCGCCGTGCCTTCGCCGACCTGGTCGCTCCACAGCAGCTTGCCCGTTTCAGCATCGAGCGCCCAGAGATGGCCCGATTTCTGGCCTGTGAGCACGATATCCTTCGCACCGATGCCGAACAGTCCGCCCTTGGTGCGCGCCACGATGGCTGACCCGCCGAAGTCGAAATCGCGGCCGATCTGGTCAGGATCGAAGTGCCACGGGCAGTTGGGTCCGCTGTCCGCAGCGGTGGTGCGGCAGTGCATGTTCCAGACGTCGGATTCCATCGCCTGGAAAATCCAGGCGGGCTCGCCCGTGTCGAGATCGAGCGAGATGATGGCGTCGGATGTGTTGGTCGCGGGCCAGGACGTGTTCTCGCCGGTGGTGACCAGCACGCGGTTGCGCTTCACGTCGATGGTGGGCGTGGACCAGATCGGGGCGCCGGAGGGGCCGCGCTGTTTCTGGCCCTGGGCGTTCACCTGGCCGTTGTCCTCGGCCTCCTTCATCGTGTGGTATTCCCACAGCCACGATCCGTCCTTCGCGTTCAGCGTCACGACCGAGCCGTGCCCTGTGCAGCAATAGGAGCCGCCGCCGCCGACGCCTGATGCAGAGAGGGGGATGACGATCTTGTTGTCGTGCAGCACGACGGCCGCGCGCACCTGTCCGCCCGATCCGTTGCGCGGCTGGCTCGACGCTTTCCAGAGCAGCGTGCCCGTCTGCGCGTTCACCGCGTGCAGTTCGCCGCGGCCCGCCGGATAGATGATCGCCTTCACGCCGCCGATCTCGCCATAGGTCAGCGGCGAGCGCGACTGGCCGCCTTCATAGACCCATTTGGCGCAGCCCTTGTCCGCATCCACGGCCAGCAGACGCGAGCTGCCGCTGACGAACACGGTCGATCCCACGACCACGGGCGTCGCGCTCAGCGACTGGGTCTGGGGGAAGCCGATGGCCCAGGCCTGCTCCAGTTTCGCCATGTCGGCGGTGGTGAGCCCCGCATCCTTCGCGGAGATGTGGCGTGATCCCGCCACGTCCACGTTGAACATCGCCATCGAGGGCTTGGCGTCCAGATTCACGGCGCGCTGTTCGACAGGACACATCATCGCATCGGTCCACGAGGCGGGCGTGGCGTTCTGGCCCGCCGTCAGCCACGTGATGAGGTCGCCGATCTCCGCCGTGGAGAGGCCCGCCGCCATCGGCTGCATGACGCCTTCGGTGAGAACGGTCCGCAGGTTGGCCGCAGATGTGCCCTTCAGCACGTCCAGCGTCGCAGCCCGTGTCGTGCCCGGATTGTCGTGGCAGGCCGCACAGCGGGCCTGATAGATCGCGCCGCCCGGGTGATCCGGCGGCAATTGCGCAAAGGCAGGGCTGGCGAGCGATGCGAATCCCGCCGCAACGGCGATGGATCGCAGGGTCTTGCGCAAATTCATGTAGTCCTCCCGAGGTGCAGGGCGTTTCGCGCCGCACGGCCGCGTTTTCCCCCGTCTATCCGCCAAGTTCAACAGATGACGGCGCGAATTCCGTCGCGGGCTAACTCCGCCAGCGCAGCGTGCGCGGCTGGATCGGGTTGACGAAGTCGCGCCCCTCCGTCCGGGCGGCGGCCCATTCCTTCTTCAGCATGCGATACCATTTGGCCTGCACGTCGATGTCGTCGATCCACAGCATCGCCTTCTGATAGGCCATGCCGGAATTCTGCAAGTCCACCATGCGGCCGTCCTGCCCCAGGAATTTCCGCGCCGCCGGAATCAGGATCGGCAGCGCCAGATCCAGGATCGGCGCATTGTTCCAGTAGGTGATCTGCGTGATCCGCGTCTTTTTCAGCTCCACAGGCGTCAGGCAGGTGAGGGTGAAGATGCGGGCCTTCTGCGCCTCCACCACCTCCCAGCGGAAGCCGGGAATCTGGAAAGCGATCTCCGTCGTCACGTCCGATCCCATCAGCGCGCGATAGGCCAGCGAGTTTCCCGATGGTTTGTGCCGGGCGATGGCCCAGCCGCGCGTGCGCGGTTCGAACGGCTTCTCCTTTAGGCGCAGCCCGGTGGACGGGGGGCGCCACCACCACTGGTTATGCACGAAAGGCACATGCGCCGGGTCCATCAGGCCCACGACGGCGTCGTCCATGTGCGCGTTGAAGATGTCCACCACGATGAATTTCGGCTGCGCATCGCCCAGCCCGAAATCCGGCGGCGGAACCACGGGCGGTCCTTCATCGCGCGGATTGCCGGCGACATAGATGAAGATCATCCCGTTGATCTCGTGAACCGGATAGCGGCGCACCTTCACGCGCGCCGTGTCGAAATCCTCCGGGTTCACCAGCGACGGCATCAGGCGGCATCCGCCATCGGTTCCGAACCGCCATCCGTGATAAGGGCACTGGATCGTCGGCTCGCCATTCGTGTCGACCTGCTTGCCGGCCGACAGCGGCACCAGGCGGTGAGGACAGATATCGCGCAGCGCGAAAGCCTCGCCGCCTTTCCCATCCTTCATCGCCGTCCGCGCAAGCAGCACGGGCTGGCCCAGGATGATGCGGCGGAACTGTTGTCCGGGCTGCAATGATTTCGATGCGCACGCGAAATACCAGCTGTCCGTCAGCCAGCCTTCCTCAGTCACACCTGTCGCGCTTGTAAGAGTTCCGTCGGCCATCGCGCCCTGCACATGAATTGTCCGCAACTATCCAACGATTGGGCGTGGCCGTCGAGCCACGGTTTTGCTTCTCTTGCAGGCGTTTGCGACCAATCGGGCCGCTCGTACGTTCAAAGCATGACCCATTTGTCAGGTTACGCAGCCGGAACGGCATGCGGCGAGCACCGTTTGCTTTTCACGTGGACGGCGTGCGCCAGCGTGCGCCCGGGGACTTCAAACCTGTAGGGAGTTATCCAATGAAAACCATCGCCATTCTCGCCGTTGCCGGTCTCTTCGTTGCTCCGGCTATCGCACAGCAAACGCCGGCTGCTCCGGTTGAGCCGGCTGAACTCTTCGCGTCCATCGACAAGGACTCGAACGGTTCGCTGTCGCTGGCGGAAGTCCAGGCGCAGGACGCCCGGGTGACCGAAGCCGACTTCGCCAAGTTCGACGCCGACAGCAATGACGGGTTGAGCGCGTCGGAGTTCGAAGCCTGGATCAAGGCCTCGGCGGAATCCAAAGGCACGCAGGGCTAACCTGCCGGCCTGCCTGACTGAGCCATCGGCTCCAGAGGCATGGCTTCGTCAGGTCTGCAAAAAGCAAGGGCGCGGCGATCGCCGCGCCCTTGTTGTTCTGCGGTCAGCGAAACTGATGCTGATCCTAGTGGATCATGAAGAAAACGGTGCGTGTCTCAACCACCGCGGCGGCGGGGTCGGCGGATTCACGGCGCTCGAATTTCACTTCGGCATTGCCCGAAGCCTTGGGCTCAACCTTCACAACATGATGCACCGAGCCGTCGGGCATTGTCTCGTCGGCGGCGGCGCCAACGCTCACCAGCGCGGCGTCAGAGCCCGTCGCCGTCCAGCTTCCCGCGCCAGCGGAAGGCAGGTGCACCGCTTCAACCTTGGCCGGATAAGTGTGGAACATATACTGATCCGGCGTTTCAGACGTGTTGGCGTCGTCGGCGGCGTCGGACGACGCCATGTCCGCGTCCATCGCGCCATGGCCTGCGTGTTCATCGCCTGCATGTTCATCGGCTGCGGCCTCGACAGGCGCCTCCGCGACATCGGCAGGCGTTTCCGCGCCAGGCGAGCAGGCGGCGACGGCCAGCAGCGAAACGGCGGCGAACAGGGTAAAACGCATGATTTCCTCCGGTGTGGTTGCAGAGTGATCGCGCTTTGCAGGCGGGGGATCAAGAGCGCCGGGTGAAACGCGCCGGTGAACTTCCCGTTATGCGCCCTGCGCTCCGGCCTGTGTTCCGGCCTGTGTTTCAGCCTGCGCCACGACGGATTCATACGCCGCGCGCGCGTCTGCGATGCAGGACGACAGCCGCTCCTCCGTCATCCCGAACCGTTTTGCGATGGCCGATAGCCGCCCGCGCTCGCTGGCCTGCAAGTCGCCGTCCGACAGCGCCACCAGCGTCGCAGCCTTCAACGCCGCATAGGCGGCTTCGGGCGAGGGTTTGCTCCGCGTGTCGTCGAACACGCCCGCCGCGCCGTTCCTGCGATACTCGATAAAAGACGCCGCGATCTCGCGTGATCCCATGCGCTTTCCGAGAATATGCTGGCTCACCAGCTCGATCATCAGCGTTTCAGCTTCACCCAGGTCATCGTCCGCCGCGGCCACCTCGAAGATGGCGTGCAGCAGCATCGGCGAGTCGATGTCCACGCTGTGTTTCTTCGGCCCCGCCGGTTTGCGCTGCGTCAGCTTCAGCAGGATGCCGATAAGGGCCAGCACGCCGCCCGCGCCCAACGCGCTCCACTTCCAGATGTCCTGGTCCAGCGGCGGAGGCGCCTCGACGAAATAAAGCGCCGCGCCCGCGCCCAGCAGCAGAAATCCCGCAAGGAAGATAAACACGCCAGCCATTCCACGGTCCCTCTGAACCCGCCCGCATCCAGACAGGATGCGATCCGGCGGCTCAGTACGCGCCACGAAACTTTCACATCAACGGCAAGGTAGGCAAGATGCGGCGGTCAGCCCCAGCTGCGGAGCGTCCGGCGCAGAAATCCGGAAGCATACAGGTGAAGCTGGCGGGCCCCGGCTTGCGCGAATCCGCAAACCGCTTCCCTATCGCCCCAGCCGCACCGGCCCAGCCTGGAGACGCGACCCATGTCCGCCGACGCTCCGCACCATCCCCGTTTCACCCCGCTGCTGGATTTTCTGGCGCGCATCCCGGCGATGGATGTGAACGACACCCCCTCGCGCGGTTTCGGATCGGGCGGAGACGGCGGCTCCTGGTGGATAAAGTTCTCGATCGACATCGACCACGAACTGGCGTGGGAAACGGTGCAGGAGATCGGCCACGCCCTCAACACGCCCTCGCTGGAGGAGGGGACGGCGGCCGTGTTCAAGCCGGTGTCGCCGCCGCCTTATCTCAATGGCGGGCCTGACGAATATCTCTCCTGGGTGATCGAGGCGCCGGACAGCTTCGCCCCCGGCGCGGTGGCCGGCACGCTCGAAGCCCGCCTGCCTCAGCCCGTCGATGACGAAGACGCCTGGGCCGGCGAACGCGAAGACGACGACAGCGACGACGATGATGACGAAGACATCGGCGACGGCGGCGACGACTGACGCCCGGTCCGTACCGGCCCGCTCATTCCATCCGCGTCGCCTTGTGCTGTCCGCCCTGATGCAGGATCAGCGCGCCCGCTTTGCCATTCTGGATATCGGTGAACTCGATCTGAGCATCCACCGCTTTCGAGAAGAACTTCACCGGCGATTCCGGAAACAGCGGATCGCTGCCCTGTCCTGAAGGCGTCAACGTCAGCACGCCATTCTCCACTGTGAACACCAGATGGAAGTTGGGCGCCGCCTCAAGCGTGTAATCGCCCACGAATGTCTCCAACGCCTCCGGCGCCAGGGGGATCTCCTGACGCGCCACGGGCGGAGCGGGCGGCGGCGTCAGCGGCGCCCCGGCCAGCAAGTGCATGGCGATATCATCGGGTGGCCCTTCCGAATTGTTGAGGATCACCACGCCGATATTCCGCACAGGATCAAACCCCGCAAACGTGCGATACCCGCCCGTGCCGCCATTGTGCGAGACGATAGAGTGACCGTTCACCTCCTCAATGTGCCAGCCAAGCCCGACCTTCGGCCCTGCACTGAAATCGCGCGCGCGATGCGACTCCCGCATGGCCTTCTCCAGATCATTGACCGGCTCCCCCATATTGGCGTCGAGAAAGCCCAGCATGTCATTCACGCTTGAACGCAGTGCGCCGGAACTGGCCAGCGTGGGGTTATCCCAGTTCGGAACCGCAGAGCCCGCCGCATTATGCCCGGTCACCAGATTCGCGGTCATCGCCGGCGACATCATGATGCCGGTCATCTCCATGCCCAGCGGATCAAGGATGCGCTCGCGCACCAGCGTCTCGTAATCCTTGCCTGCACAATTCGCGAGCAGATAGCCGAGCAGCCCAACTCCCACATTGGAATACTCGTAAGCCTCGCCCGGATCGCGCGTCAGCTCATGCGTATTCAGAAATGCGTGCAACTGTTTCGCCGT
Source organism: uncultured Rhizobium sp. (assembly GCA_964550535.1). GTDB lineage: Bacteria > Pseudomonadota > Alphaproteobacteria > Caulobacterales > Hyphomonadaceae > UBA7672. Next base: position 2,059 of record CAZJZQ010000118.1, on the reverse strand, counting down.
GTAGTCGGCATAAGGGTTCGTCATGTCCGCAGGTTGCAGATTGGACGGCAGGCGCGGCAGGCCGGAACGCTGGTTCGACAACAACTCCAGCGTGATCTCTTGCCCGTTGCGCGCGGGCAGGGTGAGACCGTCCGGCGCGCAGGCCTGCGCAGGCGCCGTCATGTCCACTTCGCCGCGCGCATCCATCTCCGCCAGCAGAACGCCGGTGAACGCCTTGGTGATCGATCCGATCTCGTAAACGCTGTCGCCCGACAGCGGCTTTACGCCTGCGCCGGGGTCGCCCAGCATCACCACCCGCCGCCTACCGTCCGCATCGATCACGCCGAGCACAACGCCGTGCAGGCGCTTCTCGTCCACGATCCGCGTCTCCAGAATCTTTTTCAGAGCTTCATCAGAAGGGAAGGCGTTGGCGACGGCCGGTGCTGCGGGCTCTTTAGTTTCGTTGCAGGCCGTCAGCGCAGCCAACGAAGCGGCGACAAGGGCGGCGGCGAAACGGGGGCGCATCAGGTCTTCTCCGTATAGCGGTCAAGGTCGTCAATGCGGCGCTGAAGGTGCGCTGCGTCAGGCCGATTGGCCAGTGCGGCGATTATTAAAACCGCAAAAGAAACCCGCCGCCGCGCCTGTCGCGGCGCGATGCTCCTTCCCTGGTTTCCGCGCGCGCTGCCTATTTCCCGCTTTGCGCCTGCGGGGCCGCGACAGGAAATTCCTTCACGTCCTTCTGGTACAGCGCGGGCAGGTAAGGACCTGCCGGAATGCCGGACCCGAGCGCTCCAGCCGCCTGCAAATTGGCCATCTGCGCCAGCGGTATGTAGTTCGGCGCCGCCTTTTCAAGTGTGGCCAGCACCGCCGCCGCGATGATATCCGCCAGCGGGTTGCCAGAGCCATTGCCCTGCTGCGGCTGGTACATCATCGTCTGATGGCTCGTCCAAAGCACGTCGCCCGACTTGCAGCTTTTCAGCGAGTAGAGAACCTCCACATTCGTCGATATCGACAGCAGCAGGTATTGTGACTCCCATTTCTCGATGGAGATGTAGAGCGCCGCATCACACCCGAACAACCGCTCCAGCCGCCGCGCATCCGCCTGATGCGCCAGCGAGGAATCCGACAGCCCGTCCTGTTCCAGAATCGACTTCACCATATGCGCGGGAAACACGTAATAGCCGCGTTCCGCGAACGGCCGCGACACGGTGGAATGGAAGATATCCGCCGCCTCCACCGGCGCCGTGTTGTTCAACGCGGGCAGGACGAGCAGGCTGCGCGGATGATCCGCCCGGAAGGCGGTGTAGTCGAAAGTCTGCGGCGCCACGGCGCAAGCCGAAGCCGCCAGCGCGAAGGCGATCATGCCAAAGCGACGAAACATATCTGTATCCCCCACGCCCAACTCTACGAACTCACCGGATCGGCAGCCTGAGCTTCTCCGGCATCATCCGCGCGATTGCCGGCCGTCTCCTGCGCGCCGGCGCCAGCGTCGAGCCGGGTCATCACGCCGCGCAGGAATTTCTGGCTTTCCGGAAACGCCGCCATCTCCAGCTCGAACTGCTGCTTCGCTTCCGCGATCTTCCCGTCCTCCAGGAGGAGGTAGCCGAGTTCGGCATAGAGCCCCGGCGCAACACGATCCGCCCGCTCCCCCCGCCTGATCGCCTCAACCAGAGCCTTCCGATAATTCTCGCGTTTGTCCTGCTGCTCGTAATGGTCCTGCAGCGCGTTCTCATAGTCGCCCCACTCGAACCGCGCCGGCGTTGCGCACGCCGCAATCGCCGCGACGCACGCAGCCGCGACAAGACCCTTCAATCCATTCACCCCGGCGCCCCCCGCTAACGCCGCAAAGCGAAGCACCGCAGCCCTCGCGGCGTCAATGATGCTGGGAGGCGAGTTCCCAAACGCAAAACCGCCCGGAAGCGTATGCTTCCGGGCGGCTGAGGTCTTTTCAATTCCAGCGGCGCCTATTTCGACGGTGCGGCTTCCAGCACGTCTTCCACGGTGCGCAGGCCGGGCTTCGGCGAGGTCACCAGCACGGCCATGTTTCCGGGAAGGTGCTTGTTGTCGAGCATCTTCTCGT
>CAZJZQ010000117.1:0-10532 GCA_964550535.1 uncultured Rhizobium sp. | reverse complement strand
GGTTTCTGAACGGGCGCGGGATCGGGAGCCTGCCGGCGTTCGGAGGCGGTCAGGGGCTTCGGCGCATCCGCCTCGCCCTTTCCGCCCTTGAACCAGCCAAACATGCCCGCCCCGGAAATGGACGCGGGACCGTTAGCGCAACGGGAGCAGGGGGGCAATCCGGCCCGGCCGCACGTTTTCCTGACCTCCTGCCGGATTCGGCCGCGACAGCAGCCCTTCAGCCCGCAACATCCAGCTTCTGTTCCCGCTCCGCCGCCAGATAGTCCGCTGAGCGCATTTCGTGCAGGCGGCTGGCGGTGCGCTGGAACTCGAACGAGCCGTCGCCAGCGGGGTAAAGATCATCCGGTTGCGCTGCGGCCGAGATCACCAGCTTGGTGCGCGTCTCGTACAGCGTGTCGATCAGCGTTACGAAGCGCGCCGCCTCGTTGCGCCGGTCGCGCGAGAGTTGCGGAACGCCTTCAATCAGCACGGTATGATAATGCCGCGCCAGCGTCAGATAATCCGCCGCGCCCAGAGGGCGGGAGCACAGTTCCTCGAACGCAAAGCGCGCGACACCCGCCGCCTGGCGCTTCACCGGCAATTTGCGGCCCTGAACTTCCAGCGTCTCCGCGGACACCGGCGCTCCCGCCGTCAGCCGCGCAAAGGCCGCATCCATCGCCGCGCCAGCCTCGGCGCCCAGCGGCGAATAATACACCGGCGCAGCGGTGAGGCGATGCAGGCGGTAATCCCGCGCCGACGTCAGCTCCACCACATCCAGCTCTTTTTCGATGCGCGCGATGAAGGGCAGGAAAAGCTGGCGGTTGATGCCGTCCCTGTAGAGAGCAGAGGGCTCCCGGTTGGACGTGGCGACGATGACAACGCCACGCGCGAACAACTGGTCGAACAGGCGGCCGAGGATCATCGCATCGGCAATCTGCGTCACCTGTAACTCGTCGAAGCAGAGCAGGGCGGCGGTGTTGGCGATGTTGCGCGCGGCCGGCGCAATCGGGTCGTCGCCCGCCTCGCGCACAAAGGCGGGATGCCTGCGCCGCGCCGCCATATCCATCTTGCGCCATTCATGGATGAAGGCGTGCGCCTCCAGCATGAAGGCGTGGAAGTGCACACGGCGCTTTTTCTTCACCGGCGCCGCTTCGCAGAACATGTCCATCAGCATGGACTTGCCACGCCCTACCGCGCCCCAGACATAAATCCCGCGCGGCGGCGGCCCGCCGCGCAGCCCCAGAAAGCCGCCGCCCTTGCCCAGCGCCGCGGCCAGCCGGTCCAGCCGTTCCACCGCATCCGCCTGCGCCGGATCCGGCTGTAGCAAGCCAGCCTCCAGCCGGGCAGCGTAAAGTTGCTTCATGCGTGTCATGCCCCCGCTGTAGCGGGGATCGCGGCCAAGAGAAACCGGCTTCTGGTCACGGCCAATGCTTCAGCGCGCCACTTCGCGGCCGGTGGGATAAAGCAGATAGCGGTCACCGAAATACGGGCTGCGTTCGCAGAAGAAGGCGAGTCACCGCAGGGCTGATGCCGCCAACTCCGGGTTGCTCGCCGGATCGAAACAGAAAGATCAGGCCATGATCGCGGCGCGGATCACCTGCTCGAAATCATTCTGCACATCCTGCACGCTCTGTTGCAGCATCAGCACGCCGACAAGTTCTTCGCCCGGATCGGCCCAGGTCATGGTGCCATACGCGCCGCCCCATCCGAACGCGCCGTTCGACCGGCCGCACCCGCAATTGGCCGCATCCAGAACTACGCGCACCTGAACGCCAAAACCCGTCCCGCGCGTCGTGCCCGCAATGCCGCGATACTTGTCGCCGATCAGGTTGGACGACATCAGCGCCACGGACTCAGGCTTCAGCACGCGTTTGCCGTTGAAGGCGCCTTTGTTGAGCAGCATGGATTCAAACATCAGATAATCGTGCGCCGTCGAACTCAAGCCATACGCGCCCGCGAAATACGTCGTCGGGCGCGGCACGTCCTGACCATCCGCCAGCTCCCACGCCGACCCGTCCCGCGTCCGCGCATAACGCGGCAGCAGGCGCGTGCGTTGTTCATCGCTCAGATTGTGCGCCGTGTCGCGCATGCCCAGCGGCTCGAAAATCCGTTCGCGCAGATAGCGGTCGTAAGGAACGCCGGACGTGATCTCGACAATGCGCGCCAGCACGTCCGGTCCCGTCGCCGCGGAATACGCCCAGCGGTCGCCCGGCTGGAAGTCCAGCGGGGTATCTTTCAGGCGCGGGATATAGCTCGCCAGCGTATCCCCCGCCCCGCGCGTCGCCGATCCGTTCAGGCCCGACGTGTGGGTGGCGAGATCGAACAGCGTCAGTTCGCGATTGGCCGGAACCGTTTCCTCCGGCCGCACCGGCGCACGCATCGCCGCGACACCGCCCGCGCGGCGCGCAGCAAGCGCCTCGGCCGTCCACACGCGCATCTCCTTCAGTTCAGGAATGAAACGCGAAACCTTGTCCTCCAGCGCCAGCTTTCCTTCTTCCTGCTGCTGAAGCAGGGCGACAGCGGTCACCGGTTTGGTCGACGACATCATGCGGAAAAGGCCGTCCGTGCGCATCGGCGATCCGGCGTCGCGGTCGAACACGCCATGCCCGCTGAAATGCACCAGCTTGTTGCGCCGCGCGACGGCGGTGACGCCGCCGGTAATGCGCTGGCCGTCGATATGTCCCTGCATCATCTGCGCGATGGAAGAGGTGAGATTGTCCGACAGTCCGGCGCTGGATGCGCGCGCCGCCGGAAGCCCCTTCACGGGCGGCATGGCGGCGAGCGCGGGATCCGCCGGTCCGGATGCACAGGCCGCAGCCCCCGCCGCGCCAAGGCCCGCCAGAAATGTGCGGCGCTGAATCTGAAGCTGCATGGTTATTCTCCCCGGATGATCCGTCTTTCCGGGGATCATTCGTCTGCGCGCCATGCAAGGTCAACCGCGTGGAAGCAAGCGCGCGAGGACGTGATAGGAGCTTCAGAAGCCGTTTTCAGCGGCGCGCGCATCGGCCTCCGGATCGCGCGTTTTCCCCGTGGTGGAATAGAACAGCTCGCGCAGGTCCGGCATTGGATCGGTGATCCGGTTGGGCGGAATGCCGGCGGACCCGGATTGGTGCGCCAGAACAAGCCAGCGCCCGTCCTCCTGTCTCTCCAGAACGAACAGCGCCGATGCGGCGCTCTCATAGGTTCTCTGCACCGCGAACGCATAGCTGTATCCGCGCTCCCACACATTCGCTCGCGCGAACCCGCCATCGATCTTCAGCCTGTCGATCTCGTAGTTGAAATCCAGCGCTGTCGCGGCGAGCGATGTATAGATGCGGCGCCCCAGCGCGGCTGAACCTGTGTCGGCGTAACGATAGCCCGGGCTCGCATCGATCCCGCCCGGCGCCATCAGCCGCCACGGCCGGCCGTCTTCTCCGGCGCGCTGCTCCGCATACCATTCCTGGATCAGCGCGCGAACCGCAGTCTCATCCGGCGATGGTGTTTGCGCGCGAGCGGGAAGGGCGATGGCGGCCAGCGCCAGCAACACGCCCATTAGCATCGACAGACGCATCATGCCGCCCCCTTCACGAAGCCTCAGGCTCGCGGGCAAAACCGGCGGAAATGAGACGCTGGATGGTTAGGAGTTCACAGCCGCGCCGCGCGGCGCCTGCACGTCCATCAGGCCGTTGATGAAGTCACGGAACAGCTCCGGCCGTTTCACGAAGTCGCCCAGCGGCAGATCTTCCTTGCCAATGGCGCGCGGCGCGCAGTCCACGCCGGCTGCAACCAGGCTGTCGGTGACGGCCTGCCGGCGGTCGCTGGCGGAGACGACGGCGACGCGGAACTTGCCCATATTGGCCACGCGCGTGACCGTCACATCCTCATCCGCGCTGTCGGGCAGGAAGAGATCGATGATCACCAGGTCGAAACGTTCCAGACGAAGCTTGCGCTCCGCATCGAGCAGCGAGGTGGCGACCACCAGATCGATACCATACCGTTTACGTGACGCAGCGGCGGCGGCGGCGGCCAAAAGCTCGCCAGCCCGCGGGTGATCCTCGATCCACAGTACCTTCATTCGCTTCCCCCGTGGCGCGCATGCCGCTTCGGATGGATTGCCGGTTGCCGGCGGCGTCGATACGAATCACACGGCGCGCGACACCAGCCCTTATGCGTCCGGACCGGTTATGGAAAGTTAACTTTCTGAGCACGGCGGCAATATGTCCGGGCGGCGCGGGAGGACGAAATCGACATGCCCGAGCAGGCGCATATCATCACGGATCAAAGGCTGGCGGCCTTCATCGATCCGGAGACGCGGGACGGTCATATCGTCGATATCTTGATCGAAGAACGATGTCCCACGCTGGTCAAACATTGGACATGGCCTGCCGCGCGGCCGGTCATCTACAGCCTGCTGGCCTATGCCAAGGCGCGCCGCTGGGCGGATGAAATCCAGCAACTCCGGACGGGTCAGGAATGCTTCGCCTATCTCGACCGCGCGCTGAAGCTGGACGTGCATGCGCGCGGCGCCGAACGCGTACCGGTCACGGGCCGCTCGGTCGTCATTTCCAACCACCCCACGGGTCTGGCCGATGGCACGGCGGTGCTGGCGGCCTTGTGGCCGCTGCGCCGTGATATCGAAATCATGGCCAATGCCGACGCCTGCCGCGTGAACCCGGCCTTCGCGGACGTCATCATTCCGGTGGAGTGGGTGGCGGAAAAGCGCGCGCCCGCGAAGACCCGCGAAACGCTGCGCCGCGCCGGCGCGACCTTCGCCGCCGAAGGTATGTTGCTGATCTTTCCGTCCGGACGCCTGGCGCACCATGTCGATGGCCGCCTCGTCGACAAGGACTGGTATCCGACCGCGGTGTCGCTGGCGCGCAAGAACAAGGCCCCGGTCACGCCGCTGCACATGAAGGCGAAGAACTCCTGGCTCTATTACCGCCTCTGCGATCTCAACAAGGAGCTGCGCGACATCACCCTGTTCCGTGAGTTGATGAACAAGCAGGGCGACGGCTTCGATCTCACCTTCGGTCCGCAAATCCCGCCGGAACATCTGGTGGGCGATCCCCAGGCCGTGACGGACCGCCTGCGCGACTATGTCGAGAACGTCCTGCCGTTCGACCCCGAGAAACCGTTCGAGCCGCTGAAGACATGACAACCGCGCCCGCCAGGTTCACTGGCGGGCGCGGCCATCTTCATGCGCCCATCGTCAGTCCAGCGGCCTGCGCACGCCGCGCGCGGCGCCATACCAGTCCAGCTTGCGCGTCATCCACATCGTCCCGGCGATGGCGATGAAGCTCGCAATCGACCCGGCCAGCAGCGCATAATCCTCCATGCGCATCAGCACATAGATGAGCGCATAGAGCAGGGTGAACACGCCCAGCGCCCGCAGCGCCGCCTTGCGCGACCCGAACACGCTGCCCGCATAGAGCGACAGCGCCAGAACGGTCGCCGCCGCCGCCGCGACGAAGCCCAACGTGAACCCCGCCATCTCCGACACCGACAACAGCAGCAGATAGAAGACGCATTGCGCCAGGCCGACCAGCACATACTGCGCGGGGTGAGCGCGCGTGCGGCTCGTCGTTTCGAACAGGAAATAGGTCAGGAAGACCAGTCCGATGAACATCGGCGAATATTTCAGCGCCCGCTCGACGCTGCGATACGGATTGGCGTCGTCCAGCAGCGTCGCGCCCGGCGCTTCGTTGACCAGGGCGTCGAACGACAGGTCCACTCCCGCGCCGGCCGAACCCCGCGCCAGATACGGTATGCGCCATTCCGCAGAGAAGCCCGCATCGCTCACGCTGCGCGTATCCGGCGCCAGCCCGCCGTCGAAACTGGGCGAAGCCCAGTCGCTCTCCATCCGCACCGTCGTATCGCGGGCGAAGGCTGCAAAGGCCGCGCGTTGCGCTCCGGTCACGCGGATGCGCGCCGTCACCGCAACCGGCCCCGCCGCCTGTTCAAGTCCGGGCGCAGACGCGCCGACCAGCCGCTGATAGGTCAATGGCGCAATCGATCCGTCCGCCATCGTCTGCGAAGGTTCGGCGGGCGACAGCTCCATCGCCTGTCCGCCAAACGACAGCTCCGCCTCGCGCACGCCGCGCAGATCGCTGAGGCTCATATAGATGCGGGCCTCCCTCCATCGCGGCCTGCCGCCCGAAGGCGTCTCGGCCGCAATGCGCGAAGGGTCGAACGTCGCCGTGAACCGCGCGTCCGCCATATATACCGGCACGTCGTGCAGCCCGATCGACAGCCGCTCGCCGGTTATTGCGGCGCTGACCTCTCCGGTTTCTGGATAGAGCACCAGTCTCTGCGTGACGGTCTGCACCTTGTTGTCGCGCAGCACGTCGCGCTCGAACGGCACCACCAGAACCGGGCCCATCATCACCTGTGCGCCGCCCCGGCGCTGAGCGACCTCCATATAGGCCATGTTGGCGTCGTTCGACCGAGAATAGGCCAGCGTCCACACGGCGCCTGCGGGTATGGCCATGGCCAGCGCCAGCGCGCAGACCAGCAACAGCTTCAGTCCGAAAGATCCCTGCGGCAGATACCGCCCGGGATCGAAACCGCCGCCGTCTCCGGGGCGGGCAGGTGCAACAGCGTCCGACATATGTCCCTCTTGTCTGTCTGATTGCCGGTGAGGGGGCAGGCAAGCCGGCCCGCACGGCGGATTTCGGAGCGGCCTCGCGGCGGCGGCGAGGCGATTGCGGCGAAAGCCGTGCTGACTGCGGGTTTATCCGTGAAGCAAACCCCGCCGCTTCATTCCTTTCAGGCGCCGTGCTTTAAGCCGGGCCTCGTGCTTTAAGGTGGTCGCCCGAGTCCGGAGGGGTGCGGAACTATGCGTGATTTCGTGCGGCTCTACGGTCCGGTGATCCTTATTGTTCTGCTCGGTATCGTGGTCGCCTTCATCCTGATGGCGCCGCCGCCGCCCAAGCGCGTGGTGATCGCGGGCGGCGCCCCCGGCGGCGCCTACGCCCAGACCGCCGAACGCTACGCCGAGGCCCTGCGCGCCCGGAAGATCCAGGCCGAAATTCTCAACACAGCCGGCTCGGTCGAGAACCTCGCAAAGCTGAAAGCGGGGGAGGCGGACATCGGCATCGTCCAGTCCGGTCTGGCCGGCAATCTCGGAACAGGCGGCGTGCATTCGCTGGGCGCCATCTTCTACGAACCCGTCTGGGTCTTCCATCGCGCCAGCGTGCGGGTCGCCGGCCTGCGCGATCTCAAGGGCAGGCGCGTCGCCATCGGCGCCGAAGGCTCGGGCCTGCGCGTGCTGGCCGGACTCCTGCTGAGCGAAGCCGGGCTGGCCGAAGCCGATTTCACGCCCGTCCCGCTGGGCGGCGCGGCGGCGGCGGAGGCGCTGCGCGCCAACGAGGCTGACGCCATCCTCGTCGTCTCCGGCGCCACGACGGCCTTCATCCGCGATCTTGCGGCCGACCCGGCAATCACTCTCCTGTCGCTGCGCGAGGCCAACGCGCTGGCCCGGCGCCATTCCTATCTCGACACCGTCACGCTCTATCGCGGCGTTCTCGATCTCGCCGCCATCGTGCCGGAAGAGGATGTGACGCTGATCGCGCCCGCCGCCCAGATCGCGGTGCGCGAAGGGCTGCATCCGGCGATCCAGTCCCTGCTCATCGACGCGGCCATCGCCGAACATGGCGGCGGCTCCCTGCTTGCGGAGGCGGGCCGCTTCCCGGCGCGCGAGCTGGCCGACATCCCCGTCGCCAACGAGGCCGCCCGCTATTACGAGGACGGCCCCACCTTCCTGCGCCGCTATTTTTCCTACGACGTCGCGAACTTCCTGGAACGTGCGTGGGTGCTGGTCATCCCGCTGCTGACGCTGGCTTTCCCGCTGGTGAAGGCCGCGCCGCCTGTCTATCGCTGGCGCATCCGGCGCAAGATCTATGTCTGGTATGAAGACCTGCGCGAACTCGAAAAGGCCGGCCGCGTCGCCGCCACGCCGGAAGAGCGCGCCAATGTACGCGCCGGGCTGGCCGACCTCCAGCGTGAAACCGGCAATGTGCAGGTCCCGCTCAGCTATGCGGACGACCTCTACCGCCTGCGCGCCCACATCCGCTTCGTGGCCGAACTGGTCGACAGGCTGTCGGCGCAGGACCAGCACGCTCCCGTTTGATGCATCCGTGCTCCCTGTTCGACGCCGTTTCCGGCGCCTGTCTCCGGGCGCAGGTTGACGGCGACGGGCGGCCCGGCTTCCAGGCGGGCCAGGGGCAGGCGAGGGGCGGACGGCCGGGGACGGAGCGAACTGTTTTTCCTCACCGCCGCACCAAGATTTTAGGCGCGCGCGATTTCAAAGCGGCGTAAGGATTCGGACAAACAAGAACAAACGCCAGTCCGCGCCGCCCCTCGCCATGACTCTCTATCGCAACGTCGCGTCCCTGGTCCTGGCGGTGATGCTGCTTCAGGCTGCTGCCGGCGTGCTCAGCGTCTCGACCCCGCTCGCCCTCGACCATATGGGCGCCAGCGCGCTTGGCGTCGGCGTGGTGGCGGCTGTCTTCTCGGCGGGCTTCATGGCGGGCGCATGGTTCGCTCCGGGCGTCGTCCGCAGCGTCGGCCACATCCGCGCCTATTCCGCCGCCGCGGCGATCTACGCCGCGGGCATTCTCGGCATGGCGCTGGCCTTCGACCCGGTGTCGTGGGCAATCCTGCGTCTCGTGCAGGGTGCGGCCTCCGCGGTCATGTTCGCCTCCGCCGAAAGCTGGATCGCGGATTCCACCCCCCGCCTCAAACGCGGCCGCGTGATGGGCATGTACCAACTGCTCATCAAGGTCGCGATGTCATGCGGCCCGCTTCTGGTGCTCGACCACGCACCGGACGACATCAAGCCCTTCGTCTGGGGCGGACTGCTGATGGTGCTGGGCGTGGTGCCGCTGTGCGCGACCCAGCGGGCCCAGCCCGTCCTGCCGGATCGTGACGCGCTGTCGATCAAGTCGGTTATGCTGATCCCGCCGGCGGCGCTGGCTGGCGCGATTGTTGCCGGCCTCGCCAACACCGGCGTCATGGCGCAGCTGCCGCTCTACGCAAAATCCCTGCGGCCCGAGGATGCGCAGACCGCCGCCGCCTCCCTCTCCATCGCCGCCTGGATGGGCGGCGTGGTCACGCAATGGCCCGCCGGGCTGATTTCCGACAAGGTGGACCGGCGGCTGGTGGTCGCCGTGCTCGGCCTGGTGTCGGTCGGAGCCTGCCTCGCGCTCTACCTCACCGCCGGAACCGTGCCGTGGGCGGTCACCGTGGCGCTCGCGGCGGTCTGGGGCGGGGGAGCGCTGTCCTTCTATTCCATCTCCGCCTCGCACGCGACCGACCGGGCCGAATCGGGGTCAATCGCCCAGGTCATGTCCGGCATGCTTTTCGTCTGGGCCGCCGCCTCCGTGGCCGGCCCCCTCGTCACCGGTTCGGTTGCGGACACCCAACTGGGTCAGCCTGGCGTCTTTGCGGTCGTGGCGGCGGCCTATCTGGCGCTGTCCATCGCCAATATGTGGCGGCTGGCCTCCGTGCCCCTCCCGCGCTCGATCCGCCGGGCCCGCTTCCTCCCCGTCGGCGCCACCAGCGTCGTCCAGGGCGAGGTTGCCTTGCCCCCGGGCGAGGGCGGCCCGAACGGGAAACCGGGCGGCGAAACAGGCGGTCCGCGCGCCGGGTGACCGTTCCGGCGCACACAGCGTTGCCTTGACCGGGCGGGTGCGCTAAGCGCGAGCCCAGTCCGGGCCAAGGGCCTCCCTCCAGGGGCGATTTTCAATGAATATCCACGAGCATCAGGCGAAAGCTGTCCTGAAGGAATTTGGCGCGCCGGTCGCGGCCGGGGTCGCCGTATTTTCGGTGGACGAGGCCAAGGCCGCCATCGACAGCCTGCCGGGCCCGCTCTGGGTGGTGAAATCGCAGATCCACGCCGGCGGCCGCGGCAAGGGCAAGTTCATCGAAAAGGAAGCCGGCGAAAAAGGCGGCGTCCGCCTCGGCTTCTCGAAAGAACAGGCTTTCGAGCACGTGAAAGCCATGCTCGGCCACACGCTGGTGACGGCCCAGACGGGAGCCGGCGGCAAGCAGGTCAACCGCATCTATATCGAAGACGGCGCCGACATCGAGAAAGAGCTGTATCTCTCGCTCCTCGTTGACCGCGGCACCGGCAAAGTCGCCTTCGTCGCCTCGACCGAGGGCGGCATGGATATCGAACAGGTCGCGCACGACACGCCCGAGCGCATCCTCACCCTCCCGATCGAACCCGCCTCCGGCGTGACCGACGCTGACGCCGCCCAGCTCGCCGACGCGCTGAAGCTGAGCGGGCAGGCGAAGACCGACATGATCGGCCTCGCCAAAATTCTCTACAAAGCCTTCATCGAAAAAGACATGGCGATGCTGGAGATCAACCCGCTCATCGTCATGAAGGACGGCCGCGTGCGCGTGCTCGATGCGAAAGTGTCGTTCGACGGCAACGCGCTGTTCCGCCACCCCGATATCCAGGCCCTGCGGGACAAGACCGAGGAAGACGAGAAAGAGATCGAGGCCTCGGCCTGGGATCTCGCCTACATCGCCCTCGACGGCACGATCGGCTGCATGGTCAACGGCGCCGG
>CAZJZQ010000116.1:0-10552 GCA_964550535.1 uncultured Rhizobium sp. | reverse complement strand
TGGGCGGCTACGGCTTCCTGCGCTTCAGCCTGCCCATGTTCCCGGATGCGTCCGTGCTGTTCCAGCCGTTGATGCTGCTGCTCAGCGTGATCGCGATCGTTTACGCCTCACTCGTCGCTTTCCGGCAGACAGACATCAAGAAACTGGTGGCCTATTCGTCGGTCGCTCACATGGGTTTCGTGACGCTCGGCATCTTCGCGTTCAACGAGTTGGGCATCCAGGGCGCGATCTTCCAGATGATCTCGCACGGCCTGATTTCCGGCGCGCTCTTCTTCTGCGTCGGCGTGATCTATGACCGGATGCACACACGCGAGATCGCCTTCTATGGCGGCCTCGTTCACCGGATGCCGGTCTATGCGGCGCTGTTCATGCTGTTCTCCATGGCCAATGTCGGCCTGCCGGGCACCAGCGGTTTCGTGGGCGAGATACTGACGATGGTTGGCGGCTATCTGGCGTCATCCTGGGCGGCTGCTGGCGCCGCGCTCGGCGTGATCCTGTCGGCCGTTTACATGCTCACGCTCTATCGGCGGACGGTGTTCGGCGAGATGACCAACGAGAAGCTGGCCGACATCAAGGACGTGACTTGGGATGAGTTCTTTATTCTTGCGATCCTGGCGTTCGGCGTGCTGCTGCTCGGCGTTTTTCCTTCGCTGGTGCTCGACCTCACGAAGGCTTCGACGGCCGATATCCTCCAGATGATCGGGCGATAGGTGACGGCGATGGACCTGCTGACCGATCTTCAAACATCCGCACCGGAAGTCCTTCTGGCGGCGACCGGCCTGTTCGGGGTGCTTTTCGGCGCTATCGCGGGCGACCGGGTGTCGGTGCTGATGCGTCTGCTGTGCGTGACCGTGCTGGTTGGGGCCGCCGTGCTGGCGTTCCAGCAAATCAGCATGCCGGCGACGGCGGCGTTCAACGATCTTTATCTGGTGTCGCCCTTTGTGGCCTTCGCCAAGACAGTCGCCTACGCCACGGCTGCGGTCGCTTTGCTGATCTCCGGCGGCTTTGTGCGCCGGGCGGGGCTTGAGCGCTACGAGTATTCCCTGCTGACCGTGTTCGCGGTGCTGGGATCGGGCATGATGCTGTCGGCCAACAATCTCATGACGCTTTATATGGGCATCGAGATGTTGAGCCTGTCGTCCTACGTCCTCGCATCGTTCCAGCGGGACAATGTGAAGTCGGCGGAAGCGGGTCTGAAGTATTTCGTGCTCGGCGCGCTCGCCTCCGGTCTGCTGCTCTACGGTTCGTCGCTGATTTATGGTTTCGCCGGCGGTCTGGACTACGCAACTATCGCGGCTGCGCCGATGTCGGTGGGCATGGTGTTCGGCCTGGTGCTGCTGATCTGCGGCCTGGCGTTCAAGGCCTCGGCGGCGCCGTTCCACGTGTGGACGCCGGACGTCTATGAAGGCGCGCCTGCGCCCGTGGTGGCGTTCTTTGCAACAGCTCCAAAAATTGCCGCTGTCGTGCTGACCGCCAATGTCTTGTTCTCCGCTTTCAGCGCACAAGAGGCGTCGTGGAGCGGGATCATTGCGATCATCGCAGCGCTTTCCATGCTGGTCGGCGCCTTCGGCGCGCTGATGCAGAACAACCTGAAACGCATCCTTGCCTACTCATCCATTTCCAACGTCGGCTTCGCGCTGATCGGCGTGGCGGCGGGGGAAGCGGCGGGCGCTTCTTCGGTGCTGGTTTACATGACTATTTACGTCATCGCGACGCTCGGCCTGTTCGGCGGCGTGCTGGCGCTGCGCCGTAGCGGGATTGCGGTGGACAATATCACGGACCTGAACGGTCTGACCCGGTTAAAGCCGGGAATTGCGCTCGGCCTCGTGGTTCTCGTGTTCTCGGTGGCGGGCATTCCGCCGGCTGCCGGTTTCTGGGGCAAATTGCAGGTATTCGAGGCCGGTCTGCGGGGAGACCTTCTCTGGCTGGTCGTCGTCGGCATCGTGTCGAGCGTGGTTTCGCTGGGCTATTACCTGCGCATCGTGTGGGCGATCATGATGAAGCCAGCAGAGGGCGAACTGGACCGCACCGACATTACCGTCAGCGGAGCCGTGCTGGTTTCGGCGATTCTGTCCTTCCCGGTCCTCACCATCATGATCCAGTCGTTGCTCGACCTCGCGGCGCAGGCGGCCGCGGGATAGCGAAATGGCGCATTCCGCCTTTTCGCGGCCCTGGCCAGTCGCCCGCTTCAACAAGCTGGACAGCACCAATGAAGAAGCGCGCCGCCGCGCCGCCGATGGCGACTTTGGTCCGCATTGGCTCATCGCCGCCAGCCAGACCGCAGGACGCGGGCGTCTCGGCCGGCAGTGGGTGTCTCCCCCGGGCAACCTGTTCGCCACCGCCCTGTTCGAGGCGCCATGGCCGCTGGCGGATTGTGCCCGCGTCTGCTTCTCCGCCGGTCTCGCCGTGATCGACGCCGCGCTGGCCGGTGGCGTGGACGGCGTCTGGCTGCGTCTCAAATGGCCAAACGACGTGCAGGCCGCAGAGGCCAAGCTGGCTGGCATCCTGATCGAGTCCGGTCAGTCTATGGGCAAGACCTGGCTCGCCGCCGGCTTCGGCGTGAACATCGCGCACGCGCCCGAGGCCCCCGGCCGTGAGACGGCATGCATCTCCGGTCTGCCGGGCGGGGCGGCCATATCAGCGCTGGATTTTCTATCCCGCCTCGACACGGCTTTCCGGGCCCGGCTGGCCAGCCTCGCCGCGAATGGCTTTGAGCCTACGCGCGAGGCATGGGTTTCGCGTGCGGCGCATCTGGGCCGGCAGGTGGAGGTTTCGCCGCCATCCGGGCGGGTGGAAGGCGTCATGCGCGGCATCGGCGCGGACGGCTCGCTGATCATGGAACTCGCCAACGGCGATTATCATCATGTTCGGGCAGGCGAAGTTTCTGTATTGAACGGCTAGGCTCGCAAGGAAGGAACGTCAGTCATGCTGCTGGCGATCGATACCGGGAACACCAACACCCTCTTCGCCGTTCACGACGGCAAGGACTGGCGCGCGCAATGGCGCAGCGCCACGGATATGAGCAAGACGGCTGACGACTATGCCGTGTGGCTGTCCCAGCTGATGGAGCTTAACAACCTTCAGCTCGACATGATCGATGACTGCATCATCTCGACAGTGGTGCCGCAATCCTTGTTTAACCAGCGCAATTTCGCGCGGCGCTATCTCAAGGTCGAACCATTCGTGATTGGCGAGAATGTGAAGCTGGGCGTCGAGGTCCGCATTCCGAAGCCGAGCGAGGTCGGTGCGGACCGCCTCGTCAACGCCGTCGGCGCGCATGAAACCTACAAGGGGCCGCTGATCGTCATCGACTCCGGCACAGCCACCACGTTTGATATCGTGGCGGCTGACGGCAGTTTCGAAGGCGGCATCATTGCGCCCGGCATCAACCTGTCGATGAAGGCGCTTCATGAGGCTGCGGCCAAATTGCCGCGCGTGGCGATCCAGAGACCGGCGACGGTGATTGGCAGGGATACGGTCACGGCCATGCAGGCTGGCGTGTTCTGGGGCTATATCGATCTGATCGACGGGCTGGTCGAGCGGATCAAAGCCGAGTATGGCGAACCCATGAAGGCGATCGCCACTGGCGGTGTCGCTTCGCTGTTCGAGGGCGCGGCGCGCCGTATCGATCACTTCGATTCCGATATCACGATCCGTGGCCTGCGGGTCCTCTATGAAAGAAACATTGTGCAATCTGCGTCTGAGCTGAAATGAAGGACGCCGAACTGGTCTTCCTTCCGCTGGGTGGCTGCCGTGAAATCGGCATGAACCTCAACGCCTATGGCTATGGCCCTCCGCACGACCGGCGCTGGATCGTTGTTGATGTCGGCGTCACCTTTGGGGATGAATCCACGCCGGGCATTGATCTCATCATGCCGGACCCGACCTTTCTGGAAGGCCAGCGCGAGAACATCGAAGCGATCATTCTCACCCACGCGCACGAAGATCATATCGGCGCCATCGCGTGGCTGTGGCCCAAACTGCGCGCCCCGATCTATGCGACGCCGTTCACAGCCTATCTGGTCAACGAAAAACTGCGCGAGCGGGGGCTGACCAGCGAAGCCGATCTGCGCGCCATGGAGCTTCGCGAGAAACGCCAGTTCGGCCCCTTCGAGGTTGAGCTGGTGACGCTTACGCATTCGATTCCAGAACCTAACGGCCTGGCGATCCGCACGCCCCTTGGACTGGTGCTTCATACGGGCGATTGGAAGATCGATCTCGATCCGCTGATCGGCGAAGATTTCGATCAGGCGAAGATCGAGGAACTGGGCGCCGCGGGCGTGCTGGCGATGGTGTGCGACTCCACCAACGTCTTCGAGGAAGGCGAGGCCGGGTCGGAAGGCGTTGCGCGCGAGGCGCTGCGCAAGGCTGTCGCGGATCAGACGGGCAGGGTGGCCGTGACTGCGTTTGCGTCCAACGTCGCGCGTGTGCAATCGGTGTGCGAGGCTGCTCGCGCCAATAACCGGTCGATCTGCCTGATCGGCCGCTCGATGTTGCGCATCGCCGATGCGGCGCGCTCCGTCGGTCTGCTTACGGAGTTTGATTTTCTGGAGCCGGATGCCGCCGCATCGCTGCCGCCGCATCGCGTGCTGTTCCTGTGCACGGGATCGCAGGGGGAGCCGAATGCGGCGCTGGCACGCATTGCGCGGGGCGATCATCCGTCCGTCCGGCTGTCGCAGGGCGATACGGTCATCTTTTCATCGCGCGTCATCCCGGGGAATGAACGATCGATCGGGCAGATCCAGAACCTGTTGGCGGATCGTAACATCAAACTGGTTACGCCCAACCAGTATGACATTCACGTCTCCGGCCATCCGTGCCGCGACGAATTGCGCCGGATGTATCAGTGGGCGCGGCCGCAGATCAGTGTTCCGGTACATGGCGAACGCCGCCACGTGATGGAGCATGCGCGCTTCGCCAAATCATTGCAGGTGGCCGAAGCGGTGACGCCCGACAACGGCCAGATGATCCGTCTCGCGCCCGGTCCCGTCGCTGTAGTCGACGAGGTGCCGTCCGGCCGGCTCTATCTCGATGGTGTGACGCTGACGCCGGAAGGCGCGGGCGGCCTCTGGGAGCGCAAGCGGATGGGCTGGAACGGCCACATCACAGTCAGCGTCGTGATATCCAAGGGCAAGGTCGAGGATGGGCCGACCGTGGTCGTGCGCGGCTATTCCGAGGAAGACGGCCGCCCCGCCGATGAATCGCTGGAGCCGATGGACGAGGCTGCCGAAACGGCTCTCCAGAACCTGTCCAAATCCGATCTGGGCGATGATGAAAAGGTCGAGCGCGTCCTGACGCGCGCGATACGCAAGGTGTCGGAAACCGCCTTCCGCAAGCGCCCGCTGGTGGACGTGACGATCCACCGGATTTAGGGCATTTACCCGGAAGCATCTCCGAACCGCGTCCGCGAAATCGCCGCGCCGGTTCCCGCAGCACGCGAAGAGGACATCATGATCGGACGCCTGAACCATATCGGCATCGCTGTTCCTTCGGTGGAGGCGGCGTTTGAAACCTATCGCAAGCTGTATGGCGCGACCGATTTCGTGCAGCCCTTCGACATGCCGGCGCAGGGGGTCCGCGTGGGCTTCGTGAACCTGCCGAACACCCAGCTCGAAATCATCGAGCCGCTGGGCGAGAAGTCGCCGATCCTGAACTTCCTCGAAAAGAATCCCAAGGGCGGCCAGCATCATGTCGCCTTTGAAGTAAAGGATATTCACGAGGCGAAAGCCGAAATGGAAAAGCGCGGCGCCAAGGTTCTGGGCGAACCGCGTATCGGCGCACATGGTACGCTCGTGATCTTCATCCACCCGAAGGACTCCGACGGCGTTCTGGTCGAGTTGATGGAAGAACCCCAGGACGGGCACTAGAGAGCCGGTAACCGGCCGCTGCTGGTACGGCGGATGAGGGCGAGATGGGCGTGTTTGAGGCGATTGTCGTCTTCGTGATCAGTTGGTGGCTGATCTTCCTGCCGATCCTGTCGGCGGGCACTCGCAGCCAGATGGAAGACAATTCGGTTGTTCCCGGTACGGAGCGGGCCGCGCCCGTGAAGACCGGCATGCCCTGGAAGCTAGCGGTGGCGTCCGGGGGCGCCCTCGCGATCACGGGGCTAGTCTGGCTGGTCCTGACGATGGGCTGGCTGGACGGGATGATTCGCTAGGGCCGGCGGGCCGAGCGGCGATCTTGCTGCATTGCGCGGCCCTGATTGCGCCGCTATCCCAGCGTTTAACTTCGCGGCATGCCGTCGCGAGGAAAAAGGGCCTCCCATGCGCCTCAGCCGCTATTTCCTGCCCGCGCTCAAAGAAGCGCCGTCCGATGCGCAGATCGTGTCGCACCAACTCATGCTGCGCGCGGGCATGATCCGGCAGGAAGCGGCCGGTATCTATGCCTGGCTGCCTCTCGGCTTTCGCGTGCTGAAAAAGGTCGAGCAGATCGTGCGCGAGGAGATGAATCGCGCGGGCGCGGTCGAGCTGTTGATGCCGACGCTGCAACTCGCCGACTTGTGGCGGGAGTCCGGCCGCTATGACGCCTACGGTCCCGAGATGCTGCGCATCACCGACCGTCATGAGCGTGAGCTGCTGTACGGCCCCACGAACGAGGAAATGATCACCGAGATCTTTCGTGCCTATGTGAAGAGCTACAAGGACCTGCCGCTCAATCTGTATCACCAGCAGTGGAAATTCCGTGATGAGCGCCGTCCGCGTTTCGGCGTCATGCGTGGTCGTGAGTTCCTGATGAAGGACGCTTATTCCTTCGACATCGACGAGCCGAACGCCCGCAAGGCGTACAACCGGATGTTCGTGGCTTATCTCAACCTGTTCGCGCGGATGGGCCTGAAGGCCGTTCCGATGCGGGCTGATACCGGCCCAATTGGCGGCGACCTCAGCCATGAGTTCATCGTTCTGGCGGAGACAGGCGAGAGTCAGGTGTTCTGTCACCGCGATCTGGTGGAGATGGGCGCTCCGGGGCCGGATGTGGACTGGTATGGCGATCTGCAACCGCACGTCGACAAGCGCACTTCGCTTTATGCCGCGACCGAAGAGATGCACGACGCGGCCACGTTCGAGGCGCTACCGGAAGACCAGCGCCTGTCGGCGCGCGGGATCGAGGTTGGCCACATTTTCTACTTCGGCACGAAATACTCCGCGCCGATGAACGCCCTCGTCACCGGTCCGGATGGCAAGCCGGTTCCGGCGCATATGGGTTCCTACGGCGTTGGGGTGTCGCGTCTGGTGGGGGCGATCATCGAAGCCAGCCATGACGAGAAGGGAGTAATCTGGCCCCACGCCGTCGCTCCGTTTGAGACGGCGGTGGTCAGCCTGCGGGCGGACGACGCGGAGGTCACCAAGGTCTGCGAGGGCGCGTATGGCCAGCTCCTGGCGGCTGGTTCGGATGCGCTCTATGACGACACCGGGGAGCGTCCGGGCGCGAAATTCTCGACCATGGAGTTGATCGGCGTCCCGGACCTAATCGTGGTTGGTCCCAAGGGCGTGAAGGCGGGCGTCGTCGAATACCGCAACCGTAAGTCCGGCGGTAGCGAGGAAATGACCCTGGAATCGGCGATCAACCGCTGCCTCGCCGCCCGAAAGTCCTGATGATGACGCCCGCCGCAACCCAGCAAAAGATCGTTGAGCATCCCTTCGGTCAATTCGAACGGATGCTTGCGCTGCGCTATCTCGGCGCAAAGCGCGAGCACGGCGGTCTTGCATTCATTTCGGTCGTATCGGTGATCGGGATCACGCTGGGCGTGTGGGCGCTCATTCTGACCATGTCGATCATGAACGGTTTCCGGTTGGAGCTGATTTCCAAGATCATCGGTTTCGAGCCCCATATCTATATGGACACCAGCAGCATGTCGCAGGAGCAGGTGGACCGGCTGATTGGCGAGGTAGAGTTGCGACCGACCGTGCTGAGCGTGGAGCCGATGGTGGAGGCGACAGCGCTTGCTTCCGCTCATGGTCGCGGCGAAGGCGTACAGGTTCGCGGTATGCGCGCCGGGGACCTGCAAGCGAACGAACTGATCACAGGAGGCATGCGGTCCTACAGCGAGGACCGAGGCGTGAATGTTGGTACGCTTGAGGGCTTTGGCGCCGAAGACGAACTATCGCGCGACATCATTGTCGGCGCCGCGTTGGCGAATGCGCTGGGATTGATCGTCGGCGACCGGATCGAGCTGACACAGCCGAACGGTGCGTCTTCGGTTGCAGGCAGGGTTGGCCGGACGAAAGCCTTCTATGTGTCAGGAATTTTTCACGTCGGGAATGAGCGGTATGACCGCTACACGATGTTCATTCCTATTGAGGCGGCGAAATCATTCTTCGGTCATGATGAAGGTTATCCCGGCATCGGTATCCGCATCATCGATCCGAACAAGGCGAACGAGGCGGCGCGTCAGTTGATGGTCGCCGGCATGCCGTACGCTCAGTCATGGCAGGACAGACACGGCACCTATGTCACCGCGCTGATCGTCGAACGAAATGTGATGCGGTTGATCTTGTTTATTGTCGTGATCATCACTTCCCTCAACATCATCATCGGGGTGCTGATGTTAGTGAAGAACAAGGCGCGGGATGTGGCTATCCTGCGGACGATCGGGGCGACCAAGGGCAGCGTGGTGCGGATCTTCCTGATGACGGGGACGATCCTGGGCATGACGGGCGTGGCCGTAGGGGTCGTCGTGGGCGTTCTGTGCGTGATCTTTATCGCCCCGATCCAGCACTTCCTGGAAGGTCTTTTCGGCTTTGAGCTGTTCCCGGCGGACATCTATCAGCTCGACTCCCTCCCGGCCCAGCTTCAGTGGTCGGAAGTCGCCATGGTGTCGTTCGGGGCGTTCCTTGTCACACTTGTCATGTCGGCCATTCCGTCCATGTGGGCGGCGCGGCTCAATCCCGTCGAAGCGCTGAGGTTTGAGTAATGGCCGACGGCGCATCCACATCAACCCCTGTACTTTCTCTTAAAGGCATTGTGCGGAGTTATCAGTCCGGTGCGCGCACGCTCGACGTGCTGCGCGGCGTCGATCTGGATCTGCGGCCCGGAGAGGTCACGGGACTGGTCGGACCTTCGGGTTCGGGCAAGTCCACGCTGCTGCACATTGCGGGTCTGCTGGAGGAACCTGATGGCGGCTCTGTCCTGCTCAACGGCAAGGATGCGCTGCGCATGGGCGACCGCGACCGCACGATGGCGCGCCGCCTGATGCTGGGCTTTGTGTACCAGTTCCACCACCTGCTGCCCGAACTGAACGCTATCGACAATATCGCGGCCCCGCTGATGCTGAACGGCGTGTCACGCGGGAAGGCGCGCAAGCGGGCGCACGAACTGCTGGAACGGATGAACCTGAGGGACCGCGACCACCACCGTCCGGGACAATTGTCAGGTGGTGAGCAGCAACGTGTCGCCATCGCGCGGTCGCTGGCGAACCAGCCCAAGGTGCTGATTGCCGATGAGCCGACCGGGAACCTTGATCCCAACACATCGGCGATAGTTTTCCAGAACTTGCTGGATATCGCCCGCGGCGAAGGGGTGGCGGTCTTGGTGGCGACGCATAATCTGGAGCTGGCCGCGCACATGGACCGTGTGCTGGCGCTCCACGACGGCAGGCTGGAAACGGCCAAGGCGCCCGGAGCGCCCGACTCGGTCTAGCCTGCGCTCCACGCCGAAGCAGCGGATAAAGTCATGTCAGGCAGCCCCGGATTCATCCATCTGCGCGTCCGCACGGCGTTGTCGCTGTTGCAGTCGATGATCCGTCCCAAGGACCTTGCGAAATGGGCGCAGGCCGTTGGCGCGCCTGCGGTCGGTGTGACGGACGACAACCTGTTCGGTGCGCTGGAATTGTCTGAAGCGCTGAACGAGATGGGCGTGCAGACAATCACCGGCTGCGCGCTGAGAGTCGTTGAGCCCGGCTTCAATGGCGAGGCCGGCGTGCTGGCGCTGCTGGCGCAGGACGAGACGGGTTATCGCAACCTGATGGCGCTCACGTCCGACGCGTTTGTCAGCCCGGCGAAGGGCGAGGCGAACCAGACGACGCTGGCCAATGTTCTGGACCGGAGCGAGGGTCTTATCTGCCTGACGGGTGGTTATGGCGGCTTGTTGAACCGTCGCGCCGCCGCCGGACGCGTGGATGATGTCCGTAGCCGCCTGCACGAGCTTCAGGCGGCGTTTGGCGACCGGCTTTATGTCGAACTGCAACGCCACGGCCGGCCGGAAGAAGATCAAGCGGAAGGCGTGCTGATCGATCTGGCTTACGAGATGGACCTGCCGCTGGTTGCGACCAATGATGTGCGCTTCAAAACGCCGGGCCAGCATGGCACACATGACGTGCTGCTATGCATCGCCAACTCGACCTATGTGTCCACAGCGGACCGTCCGCGCGCAATGCGGGAACAGTATCTGAAATCCGCAGAGGACATGGCGAAGACGTTCCATGACCTGCCGGAAGCGGTTGCGAACACAGTGGAAATCGCGAAGCGCTGCGCCTATCGCCCGCTTGGGCGGGCCCCGATCCTGCCGGCGTTCGACACGAAGGCGGGACGTGACGAGGCCGCCGAATTGCTGGCGC
>CAZJZQ010000115.1:8125-10616 GCA_964550535.1 uncultured Rhizobium sp. | reverse complement strand
GACAATGTGCTGGCCGAGGTCGTGCACCGCGCCCTTCACCGTCGCCAGCACGATCTTGCCGTTCGATTTGTCGGCCATGCCAGTCCGGAGCTTCTCTTCCTCCATGAAGGGCATCAGGTGCGCGACGGCGGCCTTCATCACGCGCGCGGATTTCACCACTTGCGGCAGGAACATTTTTCCGGCGCCGAACAGATCGCCGACAATGTTCATCCCGTCCATCAGCGGGCCTTCGATGACGTGCAGCGGGCGTTCGGCTTCGAGGCGGGCGGCCTCGGTATCTTCGACGATGAACTCGGTAAGGCCGTTGACCAGAGCGTGGGCGAGGCGGTCCCTCACCGGCCTTTCGCGCCAGCTGAGATCGGCCTTCTTCTCGACGCCTTTCTGACCGCGAAACCGTTCCGCGACTTCCAGCAGGCGGTCTGTCGCGTCTTCGCGGCGGTTGAGGATCACGTCCTCGACGCGTGCGCGCAATTCAGGATCGATATTGTCGTAGATGTCGAGCTGGCCGGCGTTGACGATCGCCATGTCGAAGCCGAGCGGAATGGCGTGGTACAGGAACACCGAGTGCATCGCACGGCGCACCGGCTCGTTGCCGCGGAACGAGAAGGAAACGTTGGACAAGCCGCCCGAGGTGCGCGCGTAGGGCAGGTTCTGCTTTATCATCCTCACGCCCTCGAAGAAATCGAGGGCGTAATTGTTGTGCTCCTCTATACCTGTCGCCACGGCGAAGATGTTGGGATCGAAGATGATATCTTCCGGCGGGAAGCCGTTGGCCACGAGCAGGTCATAGGCGCGTTTGCAGATTTCGTACTTGCGCTGGGCCGTATCCGCCTGCCCCACCTCGTCGAAAGCCATGACGACCACGGCGGCGCCATAGCTCATAACGATGCGGGCCTGTTCGAGAAATTTCTCCTCGCCCTCTTTCATCGAAATCGAGTTGACGATGGCCTTGCCCTGACCGTTCTTGAGACCTTCCTCGATCACATCCCGTTTCGACGAATCGATCATCACCGGCACGCGCGCAATGTCAGGTTCAGCCGCGATCAGGCGCAGGAAGGTGCGCATCGCCGCTTTGGCGTCGAGCAGGCCTTCATCCATGTTCACATCGATGATCTGCGCGCCGTTCTCGACCTGCTGACGCGCGACGTCGACCGCTTTCGCGAAATCGCCTTCGACGATCAGCTTCTTGAACGCAGCCGAACCGGTGACGTTCGTGCGCTCGCCGATGTTGATGAACTGGGCGGTGGATTGTGTCACGTCACTCTACTCCGCGGCTTTCACGCCGCTCTGGGGCCGGATCATGCCCGGCAGTCCATCGATGCTTTGCGCGCCTCTGTCCAGACGGCGCTCATGCCATTCTTCCAGTGTGCGGTTTCCGATATAGCGGGCGAGCTGGTCGCGCTCGCTTTTGAATTCCATGAACGGCACCGCCCAGCCGCAACTGTCCTGCACCTGTGCGATATCGGCGAAGACGATGGCGCGGGCGCGTTCATTGCCGGATGGAAATTTTGCGATCTCCTCCGCAAAGCCCGGATCGCTGAACTGCATCACGGAGCCGCGCCCATACAAGCGCATGATGTTCGCCGCGCCATCGAAAGCGCAGAACATGAAGGTGATGCGGCCGTTCTCGCGCACATGCGACACCGTCTCGACGCCTGAGCCGCCGAGATCGGCATAGGCGACGCGGTTCGGGCCGAGCACGCGGAAACTGTCATAGCCTTTCGGCGACAGGTTCACGCGCCCCGCATCCGACAGGGGCGCCGTTCCCACAAAGAACATCTTCTGCGCCTTGATGAAGGCGACATGCCTGTCGTCGAGGCTGTCGTAGAACTTTGCCATGGCGCGCCCTCCTTCGGCCGCAGGCGATCGTATGGTCAGGCGAGTTCAAACGGCTCCAGCCCCGCGAGGCGTAGCGCTTTCTCCCGCACGGGCGGCTGGCGGGGAACGATGTCCTTCACCCCATCCGCGATGCAGCGGATGTGGTCGGGCGTCGTACCGCAACAACCGCCGAGAATGTTGACCAGGCCGTCCCTCGCCCAGCTTTCCACCTCGTGCGCGGTTTCGTGCGGTTGTTCGTCATACTGGCCCATCTCGTTAGGCAGGCCGGCGTTGGGATAGGCAGCGACCAGCGTATCGGCCACGCGCGCCATCTCCGCCACGAAAGGCCGCATGAGATCCGCGCCCAGCGCGCAGTTGAAGCCGATGGCGAAAGGCTTTGCGTGCTTCACCGAATTCCAGAACGCCTCCGCCGTCTGCCCCGACAGCGTGCGGCCGGAACGGTCGGTGATCGTGCCCGAAATCCAGATCGGCAGGTGTTCGAGACCCTCGGACTCCAGATCCATGATCGCCTTGATCGCCGCCTTGCAGTTCAGCGTGTCGGTGATCGTCTCGATCAGGTAGAGATCCACCCCGCCCTCGTTGAGCGCGCGGATCTGGTCGCGATAGGCGTGATAGACTTCGTCGAAAACGACGAGCCGCGCGCCGGGATCGT
>CAZJZQ010000115.1:0-8115 GCA_964550535.1 uncultured Rhizobium sp. | reverse complement strand
CTCTTTCGCCGTCCAACGGTCAGCCGCCTCGCGGCCAAGACGGGCGCCTTCGTAATTGATGTCCCACACCGCCTGCGCATCGAGCTTGTAGTCGTCCTGCGCGATCACGGTTGAGGAAAAGGTGTTGGTCTCTGAAATGTCGGCGCCGGCGCCATAATAGAGATCGTGAAGTTCAGACACGAGATCCGGCCGTGTCAGGCACAGGATATCGTTGTTGCCTTTCATCTGGCCCGGATGGTCGCGAAAGCGCGCGCCGCGGAAATCGCTTTCCGACAATCCCTTGCGCTGGAACATCACGCCCCATGATCCATCGAGGATCAGGATGCGTTCCCTGGCGGCGGCCTTAAGTGCGTCGATGCGTTGCTGGCGATTCATGGCAGGCCTCCTCAGATGCGCGTCAGCAGCGGCTTATGTTCTGATTTCAGAATCGCCTCCAGCGCCAGCGCTTCATCTTCGCTATCGCAGACAAGCCATGCAACTTCACAGACTGACAGCCATACTCCCACACGATCCGCATCGCTGGCCGTCGGCTTGTAGCGACCTGCCTTGATGTCTGCGGCTGCGCCTATTCCGATATGTTGTGCAACATTTCGGCGGAGCGCTGAATTCGTCATTGAGGCACCCTTTCGGGCGTGATTGTTCCAGATCCTCTGACGCAAGGACGCAGCCTTTCCGACATATACTCGATTCCCGTGCTCATAGAGCGCGTACACTCCGGGGCCCAAGGGAATGGCGGAAGCAGTCAGCGCCGACATGGCAATGCGGCTCTGTCTGTCCATTTCAGCCCAGTTGTGGGCCGACGGTTCGACTTTGGCATCGGACGGCGGCAGCTCCATCGCGCCATTGGCGCGGAGCGGCCATGCCGGGTTGTACGCCGCTTCCCACAGATGCCCGTCCGGATCAGCGAAATAGCCAGAATATCCGCCCCAGAAAACCTTGTGCGCCGGCTTCACCAGCTGGCCGCCCGCCTCGACGGCGCGCGCGATGGCGGCGTCGACCGCCGCTTCGCTCGATTGATTCCATGCGAGCGAAGCGCCGCGAAACCCCGTTCCCTGCGCCGGAACATTTGCGTCCTGCGCCAGCGCGTCCCAGCCGAACAGCCCCAGCGCGACACCGCCCATGTCGAAGAAGGCGACGCTGTCATTGCTCGACGACGACCGCTTGAGCCCCAGCGCTTCATAGAAAGCGGCCGCGCGCGCCACATCGGTCACGCCCAGCGTCACCAGCGTTATGTGGATGGCGGGCCCGCTCATGCCGCCGCTCCCGGCTTGATGCCCAACAAGCGGCAGGTGGAAAGCGAAAGACCCGCGCGGTTCATCGTGTAGAAGTGGAACTGGTCGACGCCCTGCTCGGCCAGCTTGTGGCACAACTCGGCGGCGACGTGCGCGGTCACCAGGTCGCGCGTCTCCGGATCATCGTCCAGACCTTCATATAGATCCGCGATGCGCGAAGGCACCGCCGCGCCGCACAGTCTGGACATGCGTTGCAGACCCTTGAAGTTCGACTGGAGCATGACGCCCGGAATGATCGGCGCGGTAATGCCGGCATCGCGCGCAGCGTCGAGGAAGCGGAAATAGACGTCGGGATAGAAGAAGAACTGCGTGATCGCGCGGTCGGCGCCGGCGTCGATCTTGCGCTTCAGATTGTCCACCTCGTTGGCCAGTGAGCCGGCATTGGGGTGGACTTCGGGATAGCAGCCCACCGAGACATCAAAGTCCGCCAATTTTTTCGCGCCGCCGATCAGGTCAGACGCATAGGCGTAGCCGCCGGGATGCGGTTCGTAGCGGGCGCCAATGCCCGCCGTCGGGTCGCCGCGCAGCGCCACGATGCGTTTCACGCCGGCGTCCCAATAACCGCGCAGCACATCGTCTATCTCGCCGCGCGTGGCGGAGACGCAGGTGATGTGGCCGGCGGCGGCAAGCTTCGCCTCGTCCGCCATGCGTTTCACGATGGCATGCGTGCGCTCGCGCGTGGAGCCGCCCGCGCCATAGGTAACAGATACGAAATGCGGGTTCAGCGGCGCAAGGCGCTCAACCGAATCCCACAGCTTGCCTTCCAGTTCGGCCGACTTGGGCGGGAAAAATTCGAACGAAACCTGCGGCGCTTTCATGCTGCGCTTCTCCCTGTCCGGCGCGATGCGGCCGCGTCGGCTGTCCAGATGGTCACAGCCACGCCCTTGTCGAGCGCGGGCGATTTGAATGTTTTTGCCTCGCGCACGGTGAGGCCCGCACGGCCGGTCCAGTGCGCGAAGTCCGCCTCCGACACGCCGAGATGGCGATGGGCGTGCTCCTCGCGCAGCTGCTCCAGCCGGTGCGGTGCGAAGTCGATCACCACCAGCCGGCCGCCGGGTTTCAGAACGCGCGCCGCTTCGTTGATGGCGCGGCCGGGCTCATCCAGGAAATGCAGCACCTGATGGATCACCACCAGGCTGGCGCATCCATCCGCGAAGGGCGCCGCGGTCGCATCGCCGTGGCGCACGGTGGCGTTGGTGATGCGCGCGGCCTCAAGCGACGAGCGGGCGACGGTGAGCATCTGGTGGCTGAGGTCGATGCCTTCGACGCGGCGCGCGAGCGGGGCGAACAGCGTCAGCATACGGCCTGTGCCCGTACCGAAATCCAGAACAAGGTCGAAAGGCCCCGCGCCGGCCGCCGTCAGCACGGCCTGCTCGATTTCGTCCTCGGCATAGTGCAACGCGCGGAGTTGGTCCCACTCCCCCGCCACGCGGGAGAAGTATTGCTGGGCGGCGTCGGCGCGCGAGGCTTTCACCTCGTCCAGCCGGTCGCGGTCGCGGCGGATTTCCGGATCGGTCCAGTCCACGGCGGCTTCCAGCATGTCCAGCAGGACGCGGTTCGCGGGCTCGGCCGGCAGGCGGTAGAACACCCACGCCCCTTCCGGCAACCGCTCGACCAGGCCGGCGGCGGTCAGGAACTTCAGGTGGCGGGACAGGCGGGGCTGGCTTTGTCCCAACACCTGGGCCAGTTCTCCCACTGACAGCTCGCCGCGAAACAGCAGGGCAAGAATCCGCATCCGCGTCGGTTCGCCCGCCGCGCGTAGCTGTTGGACCAGAAAAGACAGGCTTTTCGCGCTCATTTCATCATATAAACATATCTTTATATGATTTTCAACCGGGACGAGCGTGAACCCTCTGGTGACGTATGCAGGACACGATCCCCAAGAGGACTGTCCGCGCCCGTTGATCGGACCGCGCAGGAGGGTCATATCCACCGATCTCCGGGGAGTTTTGGGTAATGGACCTGAAGCCAGCACTACTGCTTGTCGGCGCCGGCTTCCTGGCTGGGGGATGCGCCACATCAGGCAATCCGGACGACCCCTACGAGCAGTTCAACCGCCAGATGTACGCTTTCAACGACAGCCTCGACCGGGCGGTCGTGGCCCCCGTCGCGCGCGGTTATCGCGCCGTCACCAATAAGCCGGTGCGCGAAGGCGTAACGAATTTCGTGAACAATCTCGGCGAGCCGGTCACCTTCGCCAACGAGTTGCTACAGGGAAAGCTGGGCAACGCCGCCGGCACGGCCGGGCGGTTTGTCATCAACACCACGGTCGGCGTCGCCGGCATCTTCAACCCCGCCGGCGCCATGGGCATCGAGCGGACGGATGAGGATTTCGGCCAGACGCTCGGCGTCTGGGGCGTTGAGTCCGGCCCGTATCTGGTTCTGCCGCTGCTGGGAGCATCCAGCCCGCGCGACGTGCTGGGCATTGCGGCTGACGTGGCGATGAACCCGATCAACCACGCCAGATTCGACGGCGACGACGAAACCCGCCTGGGATTGGGCGTGCTCGGCGGGATTTCGGCCCGCGAGCGCAATCTCGATCTGGTGGACGACGCGCGCGATACGCAGTTGGACCCCTATACGACACTCAGGCGTTTTCATGTCCGCAACCGGGCCGCGGAAGTCGGAAATATCACAACCGATCCAGAAGAAGTCGAGGAAGTGCCCGATTACGAACTAGACTTCTGATACGGGTGAGCTGGAGATTCTCATGAAAACCCTGCGTTTGACGGCTTTGGGCGTGATGATGGCGGCTGCCCTGCCGGCGCTTGCCCCGGCCTTCGCCGACACGAAATCCGAGGCCTTCGTCGAAAAGAATGCGACCTCGGTGCTCAAGGTGCTCAACGACACGTCGCTGTCGCAGGACGCCCGTTCACAGAAGTTCTCGCAGTACATGAACGAGTTCGCCCACATGCCCACCATCGCCCGGCGGGCGCTGGGCGTGCACGGCCGTTCGCTGAGCGAGGCGGAATTCGACCGCTACTACAAGACGTTCCAGAGCTACGCGATCGCCGTCTATGAGGTGCAACTCGCCCAGTTCCGCGGCGAAACCATCAAGATCAACGGCTCGACCGATGTGGACGCGCGCCGCAGCCAGGTACGCAGCACGATCCGCAGCTCGGAGACGGGCAAGGACACGCAGGTGATCTGGGACGTGCTCGCCTCGCAGGACGGCGCGTCGTATCGCGTGCGCGATGTCGGCCTGAACCTGAACGGCTCCGTCCTCTGGCTCGCGCAGGACCAGCAGGCGCAGTTCGAGGTCTTCCTCGACCGCAACAATGGCGACGTGGACAAGCTGATCGGCCGCATCAACCAGATGATCGGCGACATGGAAGCCCGCAAGAAAGCGGGCGGCGGCTCGACCCTCGGCAAAAAGACCTGACGCCTGAAGCTGTCCTCTGAAGCTGCCCCTCCTGAAGCTGACAGCGACGCTGGCGGAGCAGGCTGACGCAACGTCGGCGGCGGACTCGACATCTGTTACTGAATTTTCACGCCGCCGGGCGCCAAGGCTTGTCGACGCGGTGATCGTGCAGGTTTATTGACAGCGTCAGGGGATGGCTGACCGTCCCGGCAAGGGAGAAAACCACATGATCCGCACGCTCGCCGCCGCCGCCCTGCTGGGCGCTGTCGCCTTCGCTCCGGCTGCATTCGCCGACCAGGCCAAGTTCAACACCGAAACCACCCTGCTCTCGGAAATCTGGGCCAACCCGGAGGCCAAGGCCGCCTTCGCGAAAATCTTCCCGGAAGTCGCCGCGAACGACCAGATCGAGCAAGGCATGGGCATGTCGCTCACCGAAATCTCGGGCTACGTCCCCGACATGATGACGCCGGAAAAACTCAAAGAACTGCAAGCCGAGTTCGACAAGATCCAGACGGCCGGCTGATCCAGCTTCTTCGACAATGACAGACGGCGGCGCGTCCCACGGCGCGCCGCCGTTTTCCGTTGCGGGTTCTGAAGGCGCATGGATCAGCCTGGGCGTTTACGCGGCTCGTCCACCTTCCAGATCGCGATCACCAGCGATGCGACCACGCAGATGATGGTGGCTGCGAACGCCGCCTCATAGCCCCACACAACCGCCAGCACGCCGCCAACGACCGGCGCCAGCGCGCCCATGAAACCTTCCGCCGTGTTGGACAGCGCAAGACGCATCGGCACATCATGGCGATGGCCGAACTCCAGCACGATGTTGGTGGACGACATGATGTAGCCCGACCACGCGCCGCCGATGCCGCAAAAGGCGGCCACCGCCCAGAAGAAACTGTCGCTGAACATCATCAGGATCGCCACCGCCACCGCGTTCATCGCCATCGCGATGATGAAGGTGGAGCGGAAGCCGCCACGGTCCGCGAGATAGCCCCACACAAGGTTCATCACGGTGTCGGCGCCCATGAAGGCGAAAGACAGAACGGCCAGCATCTGTCCGAACTGCGCCGGATCGCTTTCCGCCGAGACGCCCAGCGACGCGGCCGCGTAGAGGAAGAAGAAGGGCTGGCCGATACGCACGCCCATCGCCAGCGTGCGGGCCACCATGAACCACGCGAACCCCTTGTCGCTGCGCAGCAACGCCGGAACGTCGCGCATGCGCTCGCGGAAGGTCACACGCGGGCGGGTGCTGACCGGATCGGGCTCGCGCAGGAAGAATTGCAGCGCGAACAGGCCGAAGCTGGTGAGGATGAACGCGAAGAAAAAGGTGGTCGCATAACCATTCCCCAGCACATGATGCGCGATCAGCCATGACCCCGCATAATAGGAGAGCACCGCCGCGATCAGTCCGCCGACGAGATTGCGCCACGCTTGCAGGCGGCCGCGCAGCCGGATCGGGATCACCTTCGCCAGCAGGAACTGGAAGGCCACGCGCTGCGGCCCCTGGAACAGGCCCAGCAGGAAGAGGAACAGGAACGCAGCCCCCAGCGCCCAGACCCCGCCGAGGAACCACGCGGTCAACGCCAGTCCCAGCACCTGCAAACGCATCAGCGAACCGAGCCGCACGGAGATCGGCAGGATGCGCTTCCTGTGCTCCATCTGCGCGGCGCCGACGATGGGCGAAACAATGCCGCCGAGCTGTTGCAGGGAGAGGCCGATGCCCACCAGCGCGTCGGACCCCGAAATCGTGTGCAGCCAGGCCGGAACAAAGGTGGGCGCATTCACCAGCCGGAAGCCGGTCATGCCCAGCATCCCGTGCGTGAAATGCGCGGCGTAGTTGCGGCTCAGATTCCCGGCGACAAAGCGGTCATAGGCGGCGTCCGCGCTTTCCCCATCCGTGTCCGCCGGCTTGTCCAACTCCGCCTCCGCCGCAAACCCCTGCGACTCATGAGGCTTGATAGGCTGTGTCATAGGTCCGCCCGGCGAAATATTGAAGTGCGGCGCGTTGCGCGCCCGGCCAGCCGGACGTCCAGGCTGTGCAAAGCAATCTCCGGGACGGACCGCTGTCCACACGCGAGTGTGCGATTGCAGGGCAGCGGCTGGCGTTGCGTTTCCGGGGTGCGGGGCTAAGCTTCCGGGCATCACGGCGGGCGCCAACTGACCGGCCGGATTTCGGGGAGATACCGATGCCGCCTCGCCAGAACCGTTCGCCCGCCCCGTTGCTGCGCCTTGGCGCCGCGGGCCTTGCGCTCGCGCTGGGCTTTGGCGCTCTTGCAACCGCGCCAGCGATTGCGCAGGCCAGCAGCGCCTCCGCGTCCCAGACCGCTCCGATTACGGAGGGCCAGAAAATCGTGATGGCGACGCATTCGTTCAACGTGTTCGTCGGACCGGTGCGTTCGCGCAACGCCGACGCCGCCACGACGCCGGGCCCGCTCGCCGCCCTCGCGGCGGAGCGTGGCAAGGCGGGTCACGAAACGCTGGCGGTGCAGATGATCGGCGGCTCGACGCCGATGCAGCACTGGAGTCAGGGCAACGGCGACGACAAGAAGAACATCGCCAAGGCCGCGCTGATCGAAGGCGGCGACAAGGTCACCGTCTTCACCATGTCGCCCAACGCCACCATGCCGGAACAGGGCGTGGACCTGTTCGGCGACTTTGTGATCAAGCACAATCCGAACGCGCGCATCATGGTGCAGGCGTCGTGGTCCGCCTATGACGGCAAGGGCTCGACGCCCAGCGTGGGGGGCTCGGGCGGCGGCGATTTCGAGAATGCGCAGCGCGACGACATCACGCTGGCGGATCTCGACCAGTGGCTCGCCGGAAAGGAAGCGCGCGGCAGCGACTATCTCGGCCGCCTGCGCACGCAACTGGAAGGTATCGACGCGCGCGCCGGCAAGCAGATCACCTATGTCGTGCCGTCCTCGACCGCCGTTTACGAACTGCGCAAGGCGGTGCTGGAGGGCAAGGTTCCGGGCGTGGCGAAACAGTCGGAACTGTTCCGCGATCCGATCGGACACTCGACGCAGCCGACATCCAACATCGTCACCTATGTGTGGTACGCCGCGATGTACCGCGAAAGCCCCGTGGGCTTGCAGGCGCTGATCGACACGGCCGACGCCAACTCCGCGGCGCGCGAACGCATCCTGCAACAGATCGCCTGGAACGCCGTCGTCGGCGAACCCAAGAGCGGCGTGAAGGGCGATGCGGTGAAGGTAGGCTGAACGCGCGCCCGGCGCTCACCTGACTCCACGAGAGAACAGTGCGGGTGGAGATGGCGGGTGAGGTGTTCGCCTAAGCTTCGTGTCCTTCGTGGACCTTTGTGTCTTCGTGTTTGTCTTTGCTGCGGTGAAGAGAAACACCAAGGCGCGAAGGGTTCACAAAGAGCACGAAGATGGCGGTGGATATGGTTGGGCCTTCGCACGGGCCTTGAGCCCTGCGGGATGCTGCCATGTTTTAGCT
>CAZJZQ010000114.1:0-10658 GCA_964550535.1 uncultured Rhizobium sp. | reverse complement strand
CACCACCACGTCTTGCTCGCGGCCGTCCTCGTGCCGGACGGAAGCGCGGGGAAATTCGCCCCGATGGCGCTTCAGGTCGATAAAGACGCGATAGCGCCCCTCCGACCGGATGGTGTCGATGACGTTCTCGAAGGCGGCCAGGTGTTTCATTGGTCTTCTGTCCGGCGCTCAGCACACGCCGCTCCCTAGTCTCTGCGGCCGGAATGTAAGCCCGGCTACAGCGCACGCCTAGGGAATATGACTGCGATCCGCCTGCGGTAAATCGCCAAACATCACAGATGGTTGCGACTAATTCTCAATCTCGGACACACGTGCGTGAGGCAGGATGTGAGCAGCCGCGAGAGCCAGCCCATACCGCACTGCACAAACAGAACCGCCGGCTTCGCGGGTTGCGCGAAGCCGGTGGTTGGGCGCCCTCACGGCCGGGTCGCCCTCACGGGCAAGTCCTCCGCGCCTCCTCCCCAAGGTTCACTCGCCCCGGACTATCAGGCCAGGGTCGAGCAGAAAACGAGATTAGAGCTGGTAGCGGATCTGGTCGGACCAGAAGCGCTCAAGACGCGAGATCGTCTTGTTCAGTTGGTCCAGATCGTCGGCGCGCACGCTGGCGGTCGGCTCCAGAGCGGTCGCCTGCTTCTCGAACAGGTCGGCCACGCGGTTGCGCACGGCTTTGCCCGAGGGCGTCAGTTTCAGGCGAACGGTGCGGCGGTCGTCGTTGGAGCGCGTCTGCACTAGGTATCCGCCTTCCTGAAGCTTCTTCAGGTTGTAGGACATCGAGGTGCCCGCGAACGAACCGCGAGCGCGCAAGGCGCTGGCCGGAGTTTCGCTCTCGCCGATTTCATAGATCAGAAGAGCCTGAACGCCGGTCAGCGAACGTTCGCCGGCGCGTTCCAGATTGTCCTTCACCACGTCGTGCAGACGGCGGTGCGCCTGCTCCAGCAGCGACAGGGCTTTCAGGAAGGACTGCTCGACAACTTCTTCCGATCCGCTCTCACGGACTTTCGCGTTCAACATCACCACCACCATTGTCTTCGTTTTTTCTGCCGCTCTTGTCGGCTTATGGTGGAAACTACACGCACATGACTAAGCAATCGCTAAATCAAACCAGTTTCGTGTAATTTTCTGGATGTATTTCTTCGATTTTATATTTGTTCGTTATTGTAAACGGGAAGTAACCAAGGAAGGCGCGTTATTACACATACCGCGCCGCCGGCCCAGCCAAAGCCCGCAATCCCGCCCATCGCCGTCACAACCAGCAAAATCATCGCCGCCCCTCCCATGACCACACCTCGATCAATGGCTCGCCGTCCCGGAAGCACAAGTCACGCTTGTCTGTAGGATTTTCTTCCTATAGGTATCTTATCCTATCCTTCGGGGTCCCACCGCATGCGCCACGCCGACGTCTGGAAAGCCATCGACCATCTGGCCGAGCGCAACGGCCTTTCGCCTTCCGGGCTCGCCAAAGCCGCCGGCCTTGATCCTACCGCCTTCAACAAATCCAAGCGCGAAGCCGCCGACGGCAGCCCTCGCTGGCTCACCACCGAAAGCATCGCGCGCGCGCTTGATGCCGTCGGAGCCACGCTGGAGGATTTCGCCGCACTGGTCGAAGGCCGCAAAGGCGCCACCGCCCCCCTGCTCGGCTTCGCCAAGGCCGGGGATGACGGCTATTTTGACGACGCCGGTTTTCCTGCTGGTGATGGCTGGGACGATGTCCGCTTCCCCGGCATCGGCACGGAAACCGTCTATGCCTTGGAGATCACGGGCGACTCGATGGAGCCTGTTTACCGCTCCGGCGACCGCATCGTCGTCGCCCCCGGCCTCCCCGTCCGCAAGGGCGACCGCGTGGTGGCCAGAACCCGCGACGGCGAAATCCTCGCCAAAGTCCTCGGCCGTCTCAACACCCGCACCGTCGAACTCATCTCGCTCAACCCCTCCTACAAACCCCGCGAACTGAAGCGCTCCGAAGTGCAGTGGATCGCCCGCATTCTCTGGGCGAGCCAGTAAGCGAACCGTCCTTCCCTTTGCGAAGATGGGGATGGAGGAGAGGCGCAGCTTCGCCTTCGCCGGCCTGCCGCTTACAGCAGCTCCAGCGCCAGCTTGCCCGCCTGCCTCGCGCCCGCACCGTTCGCCCCGCCGGCGCCGGACTGCATGGCGGCGGAGAGCCGTGCGGCGCGCTCCTGCATCACCTGCTCCACCTTGTCGTCCGCCGAAGCGGAGAGTGCAGCCGACAGCGCGCGGTTGATCTCATCCGCATATTTGCGCGCATCCAGCGCCGCCAACGCCCTCGCATACTGCCAGTGCACGCCCACCTCATCAGGCGCGAGCCGGGCGGCCTCGGCGTAGTGTTTCCGCCCTTCCTCGACGCTGGCGCCCATCAGGCCCGAGCCCATGACGCCCGCCCTGCGCCGCACCTCGACATGCCAGACCGCAAGCAGTCCGTGGGCGTAGTAATTGCCGGGGTCCGCAACCAGCAACCCCTCGGCCAGCTTCCGGCTCTTCTCGCCAATGCCGGAATTCCACACATCCAGCGAGCCCATATCGCGGCTCTGCAAGGCGAGCGCGATGGCGAGTTGCAACTGGCTTTCGCTGTGGGCCGGATCGGCCGCCAGCGCAGCCTCCGCATTGCGCCGCGCCCGCGCCACCATGGCCGGATCGGGCGTCGCGTCCCCGGTGAAGCAGTAGGCCAGCACCGACCGCGCCGCGAAGGCAAGGTCGTCCGGCGTCGCCGCCGCCTCAGCCAGCCCGGCCGCCTCCAGAAACGCTCCGGCGGTAAACCGCCCCACCCGCTCGGGCCCCGGATGCTCAGGAACTTCCGGCGCGCCAAAGGCAGGCGCGGCCAGCAGAGCGGCCATCACCACCGAACGCAGGGCCACGCCAGCCGACGCGCGCATTCCGTCACTCCGCAACGAAATCGCAGAATGAGGCGCCATGTCCTCTTGCGCAACTGGCCGAACTGGGGCGGAACTGCATCGCGGCTCGCAGCGCCGCATCCCGTATCCAACCGGCTTCTGATGGCGCGCGCTGCGTCTGCTCGGCTTAATGCGGCCCCGCTGGGGCGCGTTTCGGGAGACGTGTGTGCGCGGGTTGGCGGTAAGCTTGGCGGCGTTCGGATTGCTGGCAGCATGCGACCAGGCAGCGGACGATCCTGCGTCCGCAGATGGCGGCGCCGCCTCGTCCGGGGCTTCGGCTGACGCCGCCGGCCAACTCCCCGGCGTGGACCGGTCCTCTCCCTATGCCGGCCAGTGGGCCTCCGCCCGGCACCAGTGCGGCGACGACCGCCAGCTCTGGACGATCGAGGCGCACCGCATGGGCATCCGCCCGGCTCTGCGCTTCTGCGCCTTTGACGACGTTTTCGTCAGCCAGGCGGCGGACATGGGCGAAGCCACATGGTCCGCCGAAGCCACCTGCATGGCCGAGGGCGAGGAATCCCGCGCGTTCGTGTTCTTCCGGGTGAAGGAAAACCTGAAGGAAATGCGGGTGACCTTCAACGACTCCGCAGCCGTCGACCTCGTCCGCTGCCCCATCGCCAGCTAGGCCGTTACAACTCGAAGTCTCGCGCCTCTGCTCCGCCCTCTCCCGGCGAAAACCGGCCCGGCGAAAACCGGGAAGGAACCGGAAGCGCTTTATCGCCCGAGCCCGCAATCAGCCTTCAGAGTCCGCCGGCGGCGTGGCGGGCTGTTTCAGATAGGCGACGATCCCCGCCTTGTCCTCGTCCGTCAGCCCCGCCGCCATCGCAGCCATGGCCCCGTCCGTCATCTGCTGGAGGATATAATCCGCATCGAGTTCGCGAAGGTTCGCGGACGAGGGGGCCGCCGACTCCACCTCGGTATGACAAAGCTGGCAGCGCTGCTTGAACAGCGCCTCGCCCTGCACTGGATCAGCCAGCGCCGCCGGCGCGGCGGCCGCAGACATGAGCAACAGTGAAAATATCGCGGGAAGAATTGCTTTTGTCATCGTTCTCTTCTGTCGGGGCCTGCCAGCCCATATAGGCCATCCGCCGCCGGTTCGTGAGCGTGCAACTGCATCTGGCGGCCCGCGCATGCGGACCGCCAGACACATCACCACTCAGTTCTGGGTTGCAGGCGCCGCCGGAGCGGCGGGGCGCGGAGCAGGCGCCGGCGCGGCCGGATCGACACGGCCCATTCCCATCACGCTCCCGCTGGCCAGCACATGGTCTTTCAGCGGCGCAATGAGCTGATCATAGTTCGCTGGCGCAAAGTCCGGCGGCAGCACCACATCCAGCGCAAAGACCTGCATGTGATAGCGGTGACGGAAGCCAGCCGGGGTGCGCGGCCCCAGATACGGACGCGCCGTCCCCTGATAGTTCGGACCATAGATCGCAGCCGCAGGCTTGCCCTCGGGCGCCATCCCCGCATCCAGCTTCGTTACTTCCGCTGGAATGTTGACCAGCGACCAGTGCAGGATCGGAGCGCCGCGCGCCACGAAATCGGTATCCTGCATGATGATGGCGTAGGACTTCGTGCCCGCCGGACCCGCAGTCCATTCCAGACCCGGAAAGGTATTCCCCTGATACTGGGTATAACGGAACGGGATATTCTCTCCGTCCTTCCAGCCGGGCGTGGTGACCGTCAGCTTCGCGCCATTCTTCGCGGGCAGCGTCACCAGCGCCTTCAACTCCGCACCGGCTTCCGTCTCGCGCAGCGGCGGCATGGGCGGCTCGACCGGCGCGGCAGCCTGCGCGGGCGGCGGCGGAGGCTCCCACGCCGCCACGCCCACTGTTTCGCCATTGGCGCTCGGCGTCACCTTCAGCAGGCGCCCGGTCCCGCCGAAACCATCGGTGAGAATGTAGAGCGCGCCGTCGGCGCCCTGATCGATGTCACGATAACGCTCGCGATTCGAGGAAAAGGTCAGACGCTCCTCGCCCACGACCTCTTCACCCTTCATCGTCAGGCGCGCGACATAGCCGGAGTTCAGGCCCGCGACGAAGATCGAATTCTTCCACTTCGGAATGGCGTTCGACGTGTAATAGGTCATCCCGCCCGGGGCCACGACCGGGTCCCAGTAGTAGAGCGGTTGCTCAAGACCGGCCTTTTGCGTGGCGCCTTCGCCGATCTTGGTGTTGGCGCGTCCATACTCCACGCCATACGTGATCGACGGCCAGCCATAATCCCTGCCCTTGCGCGCGATGTTGATCTCATCGCCGCCTTGCGGGCCATGTTCGACCGTCCACAACTCACCGGTCTGCGGATGCAGGAACGCGCCCTGCACGTTGCGATGCCCATAAGACCAGATCGCCGGCTGCGCGTCGTCACGGCCAACAAACGGATTGTCCTTCGGGATCGTGCCGTCCGTGTTGATGCGCACGATTTTGCCGAGCCCGCTCTTCAGGTCTTCAGCCTGTACGCGGCCCGCCGGGATGGAGCGTTCGCCCTGCGTGACAAACAGCGTTCCGTCCTTGCCGAACACCAGTCGCGATCCGAAGTGGAGAGGCGAGTTAAGGGCGGGGGTCTGGTTATAGATGACTTCCACATTTTCGAGTTTCGCTTCCGGCGAACGCACAAGGCGCGCCTTGGCGACCGCCGTGTTGTTGGCGCCGCCCGCCTGCGGCTCCGAATAGCTGAGATAGATCGTCTGGTTGCGCGCGAAATCCGGGTCCAGCACGACGTCCAGCAAACCGCCCTGCGCGTTAAACGACACCGCAGGCGTTCCGGGCACAGGCTCCGACACCTTGCCGTCCGCACTGATGATGCGCAGCGCGCCGGGGCGCTCGGTCACGAGGAACTCGCCATCCGGCAGGAAGGCAAAGCCGAACGGGTTGGTGAGGCCGCCGGACACGACCTCGCTCACCTGTACCGGCGCATTGGCCTGCAAGTTTGGCGCGCGGGTCTGTCCTGCGAACGCTGGTTCATAACTAGCGAGGTTGGGGGGGCGGGTTTCCGCCGGCGCGGCCTGCGGTCCCACGTCTCCGGCCTGCGTCCCGTCCTGGGATGCGCATCCCGCCACAAGCGCCAGAATCCCCAACGCCGCTGCTCGCGTGCTCATGTTCGAATCTCCCATACCGGAAGCGTCTGGCTCCCGCGCCCCTCGCGTTATAGTCCGCAGAGCATATCGCTCAAGTGACTTTCCGATGAGGTTGGGCCGGCGCCAGCCAGTCCGGGGCGCCCCCGAGGGCGGAATTTCGCCGCGTTGCTAGACCCTCGCCCTCATGTTTAGTCGCCATCGCGGGAGGGAAATCCATGAGTCTGGCGGTCTTTGATACGCTGCTGATCCTACATTTCGTTGGCCTGATGATGGGCGCCGGCGGCGGGTTGGGCAGCACGGTCGTCATGGGGCGCGCGATGACGCTGCCGCCCGAACAGGGCGCGGTGATCCGCGCGCTCGGCCCAGCGCTCTCCAGACTTTCGTTGTCGGGGCTGGTGCTGATGTGGGTCACCGGGGCCGGCCTGTTCGTCTGGAAATACAACGCCGCATTCAGCGCCATGCCCTTGATGTTCTGGGTGAAGATGGCGGCCGCCGGCTCGCTGACCTTCGCCGCCGTGATGATCGAACTCACCTACGGCCAGGTGAAGCGGGGCGACACCGGGGCCGGCCGCCGTTTCTCGAAGCTGGGACCGATGGCGGGCATGTCCTCGCTGGCCGCCGTGATCTTCGCCGTTCTGGCCTTCCACTAGGACCATCGACCGATGCCAGCCGCGCTGCTGATCCTGCATTTGATAGGTCTTATGATCGGCTTCGCCGGCGCCGTCGGCGGCACGGCCCTTCTGGCTCAGGCGCGTCCCGTGCAGAAGCAGAAAGGCGGTCCCGCGCGCGGGGCGGGCGCCAACTTCGCCCGCATGGCCACGCTCGGCTTCCTGTTGACCGCCGGAACTGGCGTGGGCCTCGCCGCGACAGGCGACCCCATCGACCTCGCCAGCGCGATGGTCTGGATGAAGCTGGCGTTCACGGGCCTGCTCGGCTTCGCCACCTTCTCGATCGAGGTGGTCTATGACCGCGCGCGCCGCCGCGATCCCAACGCCCCGCGCCTCCTGCCCAGCCTCTGGCCGCTGGCCATCATCGGCTGGCTCGTCGCCGTGGTGTTCTCGGTGCTGGCGGTTGCAACACCGTAGAAGCGGCGCATTTCGCTTTGCTCAATGCACCCTACGGTTTCGAGAGAGCATCCCGGATCAGCTGCGCGCTTTCTTTCACGCCGTACAGCGCGATGAACGATCCGAAGCGCGGCCCCTGGCTCTGGCCGAGGCAGACCTCGTAGATCGCCTTGAACCAGTCGCGCAGCGGTTCGAACTGATGTTCTGTACCCACGGCGAACACCATGGTTTGCAGCGTCTCGCCGTCGAGCGCGCCGGTCCACGACTCAAGACGTGACGCCAGATCCTCCAGCGCCGCGCGTTCCTTGCCGGCCGGCGCCCGGAACACTTTCGCGGGCTTCACGAAATCCGCATAGTATTTCAGCGCATACCCCACGAGCCGGTCCAGCAGCGGGTGCGAGACGGGCGTCGCGTCCGGCGCCTCGCGGCGGATGAAGCCCCACAGCACGTCCTTGTTCGTCGCGTTCGCTGCCGACACCAGGTTCAACAACATCGCGAACGACACAGGGCTGCCCACAGCAGGCGGGAAACCGCCATGGATATGCCACACCGGATTTTCCAGCTGCGCCTCCGGCGCCTCCTTCGGATACTTGTCGAGGAAGGTCACATACTCGTCGACCGTCTTCGGGATCACATCAAAGAACAGCTTCTTCGCCGTGCGCGGCTTCTGGAACTGGTACAGCGACAGGCTCTCCTGTGGCGCATAGGCCAGCCACTGCTCCACCGAAATGCCATTGCCCTTGGTCTTGGAAATCTTCTCGCCCTTCTCGTCGAGGAAGAGTTCATAGACGTATTGCTGCGGCGGCTCCGCTCCGAGGATGCGGCAGATCTTTGAGTACACCGGCGCGTTGGCCTGATGGTCCTTGCCGAACATTTCAAAATCGACGCCCAGCGCGGCCCAGCGCATGCCGAAGTCCGGCTTCCATTGCAGCTTCACATTTCCGCCCGTGACCGGGACTGTGATTTCGGTCCCGTCTTCATCCGGGAACGTCACCGTGCCCGCCCCGGCGTCCACACTCTTCATCGCCACATACAGGACGCGGCCCGTCGTGGGCGAGATGGGCAGGAAGGGGGAATAGGTTTCGCGCCGCTCGTCGCCCAGCGTCGGCAGCATCACACCCATGATCTCGTCATACTTCTCCGCCGCGCGGATCAGCATCGCGTCATACGCGCCAGATTTGTAGAGATCAGTTGCGGAGGCGAATTCATACCGGAAACCAAAGCTGTCGAGAAACGCCCGCAGCCGCGCATTCATGTTCAGGCCATAGCTGCCATGCGTGCCGAACGGATCGGGCACGTCGGTCAGCGGCTTTTGCAGATACGCTTTCAGCGCCTCGGGATTTGGCACCGTGTCCGGCACCTTCCGCATGCCGTCCATGTCGTCCGACACGCAGATCAGGCGCGTCACATAGGCGCCGCCCGTCAATTCCTCGAACGCCCGGCGCACCATCGTGGTGCGCACGACCTCGCCGAACGTGCCGATGTGCGGCAGGCCGGACGGACCGTAGCCGGTCTCGAAGACCACCGGTTGATCCTTGGGACGCCCGGCCTTCTCAAGCTTCTCGATACGCGCCTTCAGTTCGCGCGCCTGCTCAAACGGCCAGGCTTTTGCGGCGGCGGCGAGATCGGCGAGGGACATCGGAAAACTCCTTGCCGCCCCGCCTATGCGCCGGACCGGGAAGGGTCAAGCGGCGCAGCCTATTCCGTGCGCGGCGCGGCTGGCTGGCGGGACGGCGCGGAGGCAAAGGCGCGGGGCAAAGCGCTTTCCGGCACTTCGGTGATCCTCACCCCTCTCGGCCGCGCCTTGACGATCCAGAGGATCAGCGCCGGGACCATGGCCGCGACCAGCCCTATTTTTATCCAGGCGATGCCCGGTATGCCCTCGAAAGGAACAGCCAGCAGAACCAGACCCAGACCGATAGCCCCCGCCGTCAGCAGCGCCATGGAGGTCCAATAGCCCACGGTCTGCGCACCGAGATTGCACTGCATGTCCGGA
Organism: uncultured Rhizobium sp.; assembly: GCA_964550535.1. GTDB lineage: Bacteria > Pseudomonadota > Alphaproteobacteria > Caulobacterales > Hyphomonadaceae > UBA7672. The sequence goes on along the minus strand of CAZJZQ010000114.1, from coordinate 1,619 downwards.
GACCGCGCCGCCAGCTTCTCCACAACGGTCCGCACGAAGGGCGCGAACGTCTCCGCCCGGTACTGGAATTCACCGACGCCCGCGAAGTGCACATTGTCGATCACCATCTCGCCGCCCGCCCGCAGCTTTAACGCCATGAGCTGACGCCAGGGTTTCATGTTCGTTGGCGCCGTCGCTATGCGGATCGCGGTGACGTCGCTCCATGGCACGAGATAATCCGCGCCGTGGCAGTCGCGCACGCGCAGCCCTGCGTCTTCGACCATCCAGGTCCATTCGGCCTTCTGAAAGAAGTTCTCGCGCTTGCTGTAGCTGACCATCATCCGCCCCGGTGTGGACACATGGTGCAGGAAGCCGGCGCGCAGATCAAACCCTGCGGGCGACGAACATGGCGTCAGGTCACAACTGTCACTTGCCCGCGATTTGTGTCGCAACTTGTCGCCGGAGACGCCAGAACCAGCGGTCTGCCCGCATCCGTGACACAGATGAACCGAAACCAACGCCACGTCTCGTCATCCTTCATGTGCGCAGGCGCTTCCTTGACTGCACGGGCGCCTTCGCGCCGCAGCAACAGGAGCCAGACAATGAACATCAAACGCATAGTGTTCGCCGCCACCGCAATCATCGCGCTCGGCGTTCCGATGGCGGCCCCGGCCTTCGCCGATCCGCCGCGCGCGCACCGCCATGACGACAGGCGCGACAACGACAGGCGCGATCATGATCGCCGTGGATATGATGCACGCGGCTATGACGGGCGCGATTACCGGTCCAACCGCGTCGTGGTTGTGAAGAAGAAAAACTGGAAGGTGGGCGACCGCTACGACCACCGTCGCTACAAGCACCGCGAGGTGAATTATCGCGACTATCGCCTGAAAGCGCCGCCGCGCGGCTACCACTACGTTCGCGACAACAATACGGACGAAATCATCCTCGCAGCCATCGCCACCGGCGTCATCGCGGCGATCATCGCGAACAACTAGGGTGCAGCGTACAAACACAGACCAAGCCGCTCCGGGGTTCACTCCGGAGCGGTTTCATTTGTCCGCCGGTCAATCCTCGAACGTCAGCTCGCTGTCGCCGAGCGGCGCGAAGATTTCATCCAGCATGGCGCCGGTGACGCCGGCCAGCGTTTCAGGCGACCATTTCGGCGCGTTGTCCTTCTCGATGATGATTGCGCGCACGCCTTCCTGAAAATCGGGGCGGGAGACGACGCGGTTGGCGATACGGTATTCCATCCGCATATTGTCGTGGAAGCTGTTCATGTGCAGACCGATGCGCAATTGACGGTGCGCGACCTTCAGCGTCTGCGGCGACTTCGTCCTCAGCGTTGCAAGCTGAACCTTCGCCCATTCGCCGGACTTTCCGCCGCCGGCGGCTTCCTCTTCCAGCGCCGCGAGGGTTTCCTCCACCGTGGTCCTCCAGAAGCAGCGCTCCATGGCGTCCATGTGCTTCTCGAATGAACCCGTCTCGTCCCAGTCCATCGCGTCCAGCATCTCAAGATCGCCGTTGCACACGGCGTCCTTCAGCGCGCCGGCGACTTCGGACTCGGCATAGTGCGTTGCGACGCCAGCCGCCGCGACATCGCCGCCTTTCAACCGCTCGCCCGTCAGCGCCAGCCACAT
>CAZJZQ010000113.1:0-10799 GCA_964550535.1 uncultured Rhizobium sp. | reverse complement strand
GGAACGTGTCGCGGATGTTGTTCGGATGGAACTCCTTGAAGCTTTCCGCGCAATCGCCGCCTTGCAGCAGGAACGCCTTGCCCTGCGCCACTTCGCCCAGCCGCTGCGTCAGACGCCGCGCCTCGCCAGCAAAAACCAGCGGCGGATAACTGGAGAGCTGCCTCTCCACATCCGCCAGCTTCGCGGGGTCCGGATAATCCGCCGGGATATGCAGCGCAGGCTTCGCGCGCCACGACGACGGCGACCAGTTCTCCTGAGGCGTCCCCGTAGTCTGGTCTGCTGGCGTCATGGTCTCACCATCTGTCTCCCGCCCCGGCGCCATATCGCCGAAGCCCGCGTCAATTTGCCGGTCGAGGCTCACGCAAGCCTCTCTGCGATCTGCACCGCGTTCAACGCCGCGCCTTTCAGAAGCTGGTCGCCCGAGATAAACAGCGACAGCGAATGGCCGGTCGGATCCGACACGTCCTCACGCAGGCGTCCCACCAGCACGTCATACTGGCCCGAGCTTTCGACCGGCATGGGGAAGTGGTTCTTCTCGCGATCGTCCACCACCTTCACGCCCGGCGCCTTCGACAAAAGCGTGCGCGCCGTATCGGCCGACAGCTTGTCGTTGAACTCCGCCGTGATCGCCATCGAGTGCGCGCGCAGCACCGGCACGCGAACACAGGTCACGCCCACGCGCAGATCGGGCAGGCCCATGATCTTGCGCATCTCGATCACAACCTTCTGCTCCTCGCCGTTATAGCCATCGTCGCCGATCGTGGTGTTATGGCTGAACAGGTTGAACGCATACGGGTGCGGCAGAACCTTGTGCTCGTAGGTTTCGCCTTTCAGATAGGCGCGCGTCGCCTCTTCCAGCTCGTCCATCGCCGGACGCCCGGCGCCCGAAGCCGACTGATAGGTCGACGCGATGACCCGCTTCAACCCGCCCGCCTGGTGCAGCGGCCACAGCGCGACCGTCATGATCGCCGCAACGCAATTAGGGTTGGCGTAGATGCGCTGGTCGCGCTTGATGAGGCCGCCATTCACTTCCGGCACCACCAGCGGCACGCTGCCGTCCATCCGGAAAGCCGACGAATTGTCGATGGCGTAGGCGCCCGCCCGCACCGCAATCGGCACGAACTTCTTCGAGATGTCGGACTCCGACGCGAACAGCGCCACATCCACGCCATCGAAGGAGTCTTCCGACAGCGCGCCCAGTTCGACTTCGCCATCACGGAACGCCATGCGCTTGCCGACCGAACGCTCGGACGCAAACAGCTTCAGCTGGCCGGTGGGAAAGCTCGACTGCTCCAGACAACGCAGCATTTCCGCGCCCACGGCTCCGGTGGCGCCAATGACAGCGACGGTCTTCGTCTTCGCCTCTGCGGCGGGACGACGGACGTCAACGGTCTGGGTCATGGCGGTCTCCTGTGTGCCGGAGACGGGGCGGTCCTTCCCCCTCCGTTTTCCGGCGGGGCTGGTTGGCTGGTCTTAGCTTGCGAACAAAGCCAAGCGCGCCATCCGCCCCACCGGGCTAATGGTTTTCCAGAAATAGCGCTTGGTAAAAGTCGCGGTCATGGGGTGAGGCTTCTACGCACCGCGGCGTATTCCGTCAATGCCAGCACTGACAGGGGACCAAAATCGCCTCACGGGGGCACAAACCGCCCCCCGGCAGCATAAGTTACGGGAGCGCCCCAACAGCGATCATCAATACCCGTCATTCACATGCGCGAACTTCACCAGAAACCCGCCGGACTCCGGATCATCCGGCAGCGTCACCTGGAACCGCTCCGTCTGGATATCGATTTCGACCCGGCGATAGGTATGCTTCCCCCGCTCCCGGCTGGTTTCCAGGTGGATGATATACTTGCCGCCCGGCAGACGCTTCTCCGCGTCGTCATATCCCCACCAGTGCAGCGCATACCGCCCCGACAACAGCGTCGCCTCGGACTTCAGGTCCACAATCTCCTCCGCCCGGTCGCGGAAGGTGCGCCACCAGATGAAATTGTCGCGCTGCCACTTCGCTTCGCGCCCGATCATGTACAACGTGCGGATCGGACGGTTCTCCGTATCCGTCACCCACATCGCCATGTAGGGCGGCCGGAAATCCCGGTCGCGCGCCGCCCGCTCCGGCGCGGTATAGTGAAACTCGACACGCCAGTCCGATGGCCATTTCGGCCGCCCGGCAGGCTCAGGCGCCTTCGCGGGCCCCTTCGGCTGCGCCGTCTGCCGCACCTGCACCGCTTGCGGCGCCTCATCGCGCCACAGCTGCGACGTCCAGACTTTCCCCGCCTTGTCGACGATGCACGCCGCCGCGCCCGGCATCCCGTCGACCAGCGCCACAGCCCGCGCAGGCGGCAGCGACAGGGCAATCGTCGCCAGAGCATCGGCGTCCGCTGCGCACCCCGCCATCACACTCGCTGAAATCGCATACGCCTGCGGCTCGCCCGAAGCCGCTGAGATCGCCGGCCCAATGCGCCGTCCGCCGCACACAACATCGCGCGGGCCACGCCCGCTCGTCGCAAACCCGCCCGTCGCAAAGCGCGCTATCGCATCCACCGGCGCATTGTCCGCCGGATCATCCATGCGCGGCAGACCGACCGCCCATTCCGCGCCCGCGCCATCCACGCGCCAGCCCGCGCCGTCGCCGCCAATCGCAACCAGAACGCCTGCCGCCTCGCGCGCCGCGCCCCGCGCAGCCTGCAATGCACGATCAATCACATACCCCTTGGCGAACGCATCCAGATCAATCACCGCGCCCTCGCCGCGCCGCACAAGACGCAACGCCGGATCAAGCCCGATCTCCGCCCCCCGCGCCGCATCGGTCAACGCAGTCAGCGCCTCCCTGTCCGGCAGCCCCGGCGACGCCTCACGCCATAGCCGCGACACCGCGCCGAGGCGCTCGTCAAACGCATCATCCGCCGCGCGCCGCCACGCCGCCGCACGTTCCAGCACGCCGAACAGATCAGGCGACACCACCATCGACGATGAAGCATTCAGCCGCGCCAGTTCGCTGTCAGGCCGGCGCCAGTTCAGGCACGCATCCAGCCGCGCAATCTCCGCCTGCGCCGCCTCCATCGCCGCCAGCGCGTCCATCGCGCACCCGCCTTCGACGATAAGGTCCAGCCGCGTCCCCAGCACGCCCCCGGCCTGAAAGCGCCACGCCGCATGCCGCCCCGCTTCAAGCGGCAGCTCCGTCGTCCACGGCGGCAAAGCGTCGATCATCTCTACGTCCCCCGCCTGCGGCAAACATCCATGCGGTCACCGCCCGCATTCGCAATCAGTTCTGACTGTTTTGTCCACCGCCAACCTCATTCCACGGGTTGCGGCGCGGCCTCCACCACCGGGGGCAGATACACGAGGCCCAGGTCTTCACGTTCCTTGGCCACGCGCTTTTCCTCAGCCGCGCGGGCCTCGATGCGGTCCTTGCGCTCGTTGGCCGCCTGATACAGGTCCCGCATTTCTTTCGAGTCCTTGAAGTTCGGAATGAACCAGACAAGGAACCCGATAAGCAGCGCGCCCACCACGATCAGGCCGTCGAAATACTTCCACGTCTTATGCATCGGGCGGCTCCGGCTATTCCGCGGCTTTCATGTCCGGCGGAACCCATTTTTCCTTCAGCGTCACCAACTCCTCCGCGACGGAGGGGTGCAGCGCGCACGTGCGGTCAAAGTCCGGCTTGGTCGCGCCCATCTTCACGGCGATGGCCACCGCCTGAATGATCTCCGGCGCATCCGGGCCGACAATATGCACGCCGACGACAACCTCGTCCTCGGCCCGCACGACGATCTTCATTAGCACACGTTCCTCGTCCCCCGTTAGCATGTCTTTCATGGGCCGGAACCGGGTCTTGTAGATATCGACCTTGCCAAAGGCGCGCCGCGCGTCCGCCTCCGGCATACCGACAACTCCCACAGGCGGCTGGGAAAACACCGCGTGCGGCACATGCTCATGATCGAAGGTGGAGGGCGTCTTCAGGAATTCCGTATGCGCGAAAGCCTGCCCCTCGCGGATCGCAACCGGCGTCAGGTTCAGCCGGTCGGTCACGTCGCCGACCGCCCAGATGCTCGGCACATTGGTCCGCGAATACTCGTCCACGATCACCGCGCCGCGATCGTTCAACTTCACTCCGGCCTTCTCCAGCCCCAACCCCTTGGTCAACGGCTCGCGCCCCACCGCCATCAACACCTTGTCGCAAACAATGCTCTCGCCATTGTCCAGATCGATGCGCAGGCGTCCTTCCGCCTTCGATATCTTCTTCGGCGAGGCCATCACGATGACCTTCACGCCCTTGCGCTTCAGTTCCTCGTGCACGTGCGTCCGCACATCATCATCGAACCCGCGCAGCACCGTTTCGCCGCGATAGACAAGGCAGACATCGACGCCCAGTCCGTTCATGATCCCGGCGAACTCCACCGCGATATAACCACCGCCGACAATCACGATATGCTTGGGCAGGGGATCGAGGTGGAACATCTCGTTGGACGAGATGGCGAGATCGGCGCCCTCCACATCATCGGGCATGACCGGCGCGCCGCCCGTGGCGATCAGGATGCGCGCCGCCGTCACCGTGCGGCCCGACGTGACCAGCTTCACGGTATGCGCATCCACCACTTCCGCGCGTTCGTCGAAAATCTCGACACCGGCATTGCGCAGGTTGCGGGCATAGATCCCGGACAGCCGCTCGATCTCGCGGTGCATCCTGTCCATGAACGCATTGTGATCGTAGGCCGCGCCCTCGACGCTCCAGCCATAGCCCTCCATGTGATGGAAAGACCGGCCGAACTCGCTGGCGTAAACCATGTATTTCTTGGGAACGCAGCCGCGGATCACGCATGTTCCGCCGGTGCGATACTCTTCCGCCACCGCGACCTTGGCGCCGGACATCGCCGCCACCCGCGAGGCCCGAACCCCGCCCGATCCTGCGCCTATGGTGAAGAGATCGTAGTCATACGCCATGGGTGACCCCGGTGATGATGCCGGGGTCACATATGGCGACGTTCATCCCGATTGGGAATAGCGCCCTATTTCACCGCCAGCGGCCAGGCGTCGGAGACGCCCGAAGCGGCCTGTCCGGCCGTGTCGCGGGCAAATGTGTAGAGAGGCTTGTCCTTGTAGGCCCACATTTTCGAGCCGTCGTCGCGCGTCACCACGGTCCAGTCGCCGTCATTCGCGGCGCCTTCGGCGGCGGCCAGCGGCGGCCAGGCGGTCGCGCAGCCGCCATTGCAGGCCGATTTACCGGGCGTCGTGTCACGAGCGAAGGTGTAGAGCGGCTTATTGTCCGGCGCGATCCATGCGCCATCCTTCTCGGTCACGCCCGGAGGCGCAGCCCACGCGGCGCCCGCCATGGCCATCGCCGCAACCGCAACCATTCCTGCAAGAATCCGCATGTTTCGCTCCCTTTGCCGCACCCCTCCGGGGCGCTTTTGCGGCGGAAGGTACGCTCATGATCGCGCGGCACAAGCAGTCAGAACACTAAACCGCGGTAATGATCAGGCGTCGCAGGCGGTGCCCGTCACGCGCCCGTCACGATCCGCGCGCCGTCGTCCTCGCCCACGATCACCATTTCGGCGAGCCCGATGAAAAGCCCGTGCTCCACCACGCCCGGGATCTGGTCGAGCAACGCCGCCAGCGCCTCCGCGTCGGGAATGGCCCCACATTTCAGGTCGAGGATCAGATGCCCGCCATCGGTGTGCAGCCGCTGCTCCGCCGTCGCCATGCGCCAGCTCGCATCCACGCCCTTCAGCCCCACCATCTCGATCTCGCGCAGCACCTGCTTGCGCGTCAGCTCGGCCCCGAACGGATTGATCTCCACCGGCAGCGGGAACTTGCCCAGCCGCTTCACTTCCTTGCCCGCATCCGCGATCACCACCATCCGCGATGATGCGTCCGCGATGATCTTCTCGCGCAGCAGCGCCGCGCCGCCGCCCTTGATGAGGTTGAGATCAGGATCGAACTCGTCCGCGCCATCGATCGTCAGGTCGATATGATCCAGTTCGTCAGGACTCACGATCTTCACGCCCAGCTCGCGCGCCAGCCGGTCCGTCACCTCGGAGGTCGGCGTACCAACGATATCCAGCCCCGCCTTCACCTTCTCCGCCAGCAGCCTGACAAAGATCGCCGCCGTGGACCCGGTCCCGAGCCCCAGCACCATCCCCGGCTGCACCAGCTCCAGCGCCGCCGCCGCCGCATTGCGTTTCGCACTATCAGACATGACCAGCCCCGTGGTGACTCGCAGTACCGGCAAAGCGCCGCCCCGAATCCGTCTTACGACGCCCCGGACCCTGCCGCCAGCAGCGCGACAATCAGCCCCGGCTCACGACGAACGACTGCCCCGCTACTTTTTCCCGCCCACATCCCCGGACGCCGCCCGCGCGCCCGCCGTCATCATCTGCATGAACGAGTCCGACACCTGCCCGCCCATCGAATACCACTGCTTCAGGTAGAACTCGGGGCTGACCATTTCGACGTTCTGCTCGATCCGCTCCTTGATGGCTTTCACCAGCGTATCGTTGATCGGCGTCACATCCGGCAGGCCGAGAAAGGCGCGCGCCTCTTCCGGCGTGCAATCCACGGTGATGTTGAGTTTCATGCCCCAGGCTCCAAACGGCGCGTCGAGGCGAATGCCGTGACGCGAGACTCTATCCTATTCCAGCGCCGCGGGAAAAGCCGGCAGGCTGGCGAAATCCTCCGGCACATGCTGGCGCACCACGCGCGCGCCTGACTGCCGGGCCAGCGCCTCCACCGCATCCATCGACGCCAGCGTCTGGTCCCGGTCCACATTGCCCACCGGCACCGTGCGGCGGACGCGCGCCTCCGCCAGATGCCACATGTCGCCCGACAGAAGCACCGGCCCCGACACCGCGAACTTGACCAGCAGCACGGTATGGCCCGGCGTGTGTCCCGGCGCCTGATGGATCACCACGGTCCCGTCGCCGAACACATCGTGCGGCTCCTCGCCCTCGATCACCACCTGCTTCGACTGCTCCAGCGCGCTATAGTTCGCGAAGTCCGCCCCCTGCCGCGCCTCGGGACGGAACATCCAGTCGCGCTCCTCCTTGTCCACGATCCATGTCGCATGAGCGAACGCATTGGCGTTGCCGGCATGGTCGAAGTGAGCGTGCGAAAACGACACCATCTCGATATCCGCCGGCGTCAGCTCCAGCTCCGCCAGTTGATCCTCCAGCGACCGCTCCAGCGCCATCGTGAACCCGTTGGTTTCCACCGGCGGCTCACCCGCGGCGGCCGATGCAATGCCCGTGTCCCACATCAGGTCGCCAGACGGATGACGGATCAGATAACAGGGGTTCACCAGTTCCGCGGGCACGCCGTTGAATGCGCCATCGTCCGAGAACGCCGCCGCATTGCCCGTGCTGAACCGGCCGCAATCCATCGCGTACAGCTTCACCGCCGGCGCCAGCTGCACCATCGGGACCTCAGGCGTTTCCAGCATCGGCTCCGGGTCGCCGCACGCGCCCAGAATAGCCATCCCGCTTATCAGAATCGCCAGCCGTTTCATGAATTCTCCCTCTTCCCGGCCAGTTTAGAAAAGCCCGAGCCGCAGGGTCAAGCACGCGCCGGGGCGAGGCGCATTGCATCGCCGCCGCCGCCACGCCATGGTGCGCCCAACCTCAGACAAAGACGCACAAGGGAGCAGCGCCATGGCGCAGGATCAGCAGCTTTCGGGACACCAGCTTATCTCGCTGGTCAAAAGTTCGGGCGAACTCGAACTCTCCCTCCAGCCCCTCACCATCGCCCCGCCCGAAGCCGGCGAGATCGTGGTGAAGGTCGAAGCCACCCCGATCAACCCGTCCGACCTCGGCCTCCTGCTTGGCCCCTCGCTGCACGGCGACGCTGATCTCTCCACCGCCAAAGTGACCGGCACGAAGGACTCGCCCGTCGTCACGCTCCAGATTCCGCAGCACCTGATGCGCGCCGTCGCCGCCCGTCTCGACCAGCCCCTGCCCGTCGGCAATGAAGGCGCCGGCACGGTGGTCCAGGCCGGCTCCTCGCCGGAGGCCCAAGCCCTCCTCGGCAAGAAGGTCGCGATGCTCGGCGGCGCCATGTACGCCACCTACCGCAAGCTGAAAGCCTCCGACGTGCTGCCGCTCCCAGCGGACGCCTCGGCCGCTGACGGCGCCTCCTGCTTCGTGAACCCGCTCACCGCGCTCGCCATGGTCGAGACGATGCGTCGCGAGAACCACACCGCCCTCGTCCACACCGCCGCCGCCTCCAATCTCGGCCAGATGCTCAACCGCATCTGCATCAAGGACGGCGTGCAGCTCGTGAACATCGTGCGCAGCCAGCAGCAGGCGCGGATCCTGCGCGACATCGGCGCGAAGCACATCGTCGATTCCACCTCGGCGAACTTCATGCCCGATCTGGTCGCCGCCCTCACCGAAACCGGCGCCACCATCGCCTTCGACGCCATTGGCGGCGGCAAGCTGGCCAGTCAGATCCTCTCCGCCATGGAACAGGCCGCGGCCGCCAAGCTCAGCGCCTACAACCGCTATGGCTCGAACACGTTCAAGCAGGTCTATATCTACGGCGCGCTCGACACCGGCCCGACTGAACTCGTCCGCTCCTATGGCTTCGCCTGGGCGGTCAGCGGCTTCCTGCTCACGCCCTTCCTCCAGAAAATCGGGCCGGCGGAAACCAACCGCCTGCGCCAGCGCGTGGCCAGCGAACTGAAAACCACCTTCGCCAGCCACTACACGCAGACGCTCTCGCTCCGCGACGTCCTTGATGTGAAGACGATCGAGGCCTACAACCGCAAGGCGACCGGCGAAAAATTCCTTATCGATCCAAGCCGCTAGACTCAGAAAAGCCGCGCGCTCTTTTCGTGAGCCGCGCCCTTTTCCTGAAGAGATGGTATGTTACATGTGACCCACGGCAAGTTGACCGGCCGCTCCATGCAGAGGGGCCGGAAACAGCCGGGAACCGGGAGAAATGCGGGTGACGACACGTGACGAAGCGCTGCGGGCGCTGACTGCGCCGGGCCAAACCTACGAACTGCGGGAGATCACGGCCGGGGGCCGCAGGGTCCGCACGTTCGCGAACGGCCCCTCCACCCTGCGCGAGATCTTCGCCCAGACCCGCAGCGACAAGACATTCATCATCTATGAGGACGAGCGCTACACATTCGAGGACATATGGCGGCGCGCCTGCACCCTCGCCCACGCGCTGGTCGACGACTATGGCGTGAAGAAGGGCGACGCCGTCGCGCTTTCCATGCGCAACTATCCCGAATGGGCCATCGCCTATATGGCCGCCACCTCCGCCGGCGCCGTGCTGGTCGCGCTCAACGCGCTGTGGACGCCCGAGGAACTGGCCTACGGTCTCGAACTCTCCCGCCCTGTCGTCCTCATCGCCGACCAGGAACGCCTCGACCGCCTCGCCGCCGCGCCCAACGCGCCGAAGACCTTCAGGATCATCGCCGCCCGCACGGCCAAGCCGCTGCCCGCCAATGCGCGCGCCTGGAACGATGTCGTCGGCGGCGCCGGCAAGTCCGACATGCCCGCCGTCGAATTGGCGCCGGACGACGACCTGCAAATGCTCTTCACCTCCGGCTCGACCGGCAAACCCAAGGGCGTCGTCTCCACCCATCGCAACATTCTATCGGCCCTGCTGTCGTGGGAGCTTGACCTGAACGCCGCCTGGGAAACCGGGCTGCTCGCGCGTCCGCCCACCGACCCCCCGCCGCCGCAATCCGCGATGCTGCTGGCGATCCCGCTTTTCCACGTCACCGGCCTCCTGTCCTGCTACATGTCCTGCTACCGGTTCCAGCGCCGTCTGGTGATGATGTACAAATGGGATGTCGGGAAAGCCGCCGAAATCATCCAGCGTGAAGGCGTCACGCACATGACGGCGACGCCCGCCATCACGGGCGACCTCGTCGCCTACGCGCGCGCCAACGGCCTCACCTTCCCCACGCTCGTCACCATTGGCGGCGGCGGCGCATCACGCGCGCCGGAACAGGTCCGCGCCATCGACGCCGTGTTCGAGAAAGCCTTCCCCGGCACCGGCTGGGGCATGACCGAAACCAACGCCATCGGCGTCGGCATCGCGTCCAGCGACTACCTTCGCAAACCGGAAAGCTCCGGCCGCGTATCGGCTGTGCTCGACCTGCGCGTCGTCGATGACAACAACAAACCCGTGCCCACGGGCCAGCGCGGCGAGCTGCAACTGCGCGGCGCGTCAATGATGAAGGGCTATTACAACAACCCGGAAGCCAACGCCGAAAGCTATGTCGATGGCGACTGGTTCCGCACCGGCGACGTCGCCATCATCGACGATGAAGGCTTCGTCTTCATCGTCGACCGCCTGAAGGATCTGGTCATCCGCGGCGGCGAGAATATCGGCTGCGGCGCCGTGGAATACGCGCTGCTGGAACACCCGGCCGTCCACGAAGCGTGCGTCTATGGCGTGCCCGACGCGCGCCTCGGCGAGGAAGTCGCGGCGACGCTCTACGTCACCGGCGCAGTCTCGGAACCGGAACTCCGCGCCTTCCTGGAATCCCGCCTCGCGAAATTCCAGATCCCCCGCTACTTCCGCTTCCACACCGGTCCCCTGCCACGCGGCGCCACCGGCAAGATCATGAAAAAAGACCTCCGCGCCGAACACGCCGCAGAACTCACCCCCGTCCCGGGATAGAACCAAAAAGGCGGGACCGCGCACGGCTCCTGTCAAATGACGCAAAAGGGAATGCCCCCCCTCGCCCCGCTGTTGGGCCAGCCGGAATTCTTGGGTCGACCTCGGGAACGACTCAGTGGGTGGGGCGCCAACCGAAGGACAGATTGAACCGCGAGAATTTTCTT
>CAZJZQ010000112.1:0-10935 GCA_964550535.1 uncultured Rhizobium sp. | reverse complement strand
GGCTATCACATGCAGGAAGCGGGAGCGACGGCGGATCTGGAGCTTGCCTACACACTGGCCGACGGCGTCGAATATATCCGCGCGGGCATCGATGCGGGGTTGGACGTGGACGCGTTCGCGCCGCGCCTGAGCTTCTTCTGGGCCATCGGCATGAATTACTTCATGGAAGTGGCGAAAATGCGCGCAGCCCGCATGTTGTGGGCGCGGCTGGTGAAACAATTCAATCCGAAGAGCGACAAGTCACTGTCGCTGCGCACGCACTCGCAGACCTCCGGCTGGTCGCTCACGGCGCAGGACGTCTATAACAACGTCATCCGCACCTGTCTGGAAGCCATGGCGGCGGCGGGCGGGCAGACGCAATCGCTGCACACCAACGCTTTCGATGAGGCGCTGGCGCTGCCGACAGATTTCTCCGCACGCATCGCGCGCAACACGCAGATCTTCCTGCAACAGGAAGCAGGCGTGACGCGATCCATCGACCCGTGGGGCGGCAGCCACTATGTCGAGCGCCTGACCTATGACCTCGCGAAGCGCGCCATGGCGCACATCAACGAGGTCGAGAGCATGGGCGGCATGGCCAAGGCCATCGAGGAAGGCGTGCCCAAGCTGCGCATCGAGGAAGCCGCCGCCAAAACGCAAGCACGCATCGACAGCGGCGTGCAGACAATTGTAGGCGTGAACAAGTTCCGCCTGAACGAAGCCGAGGACGTACCGGTTCTGAAAGTCGACAACGCCAAGGTCCGCCAGCTGCAACTGGACAAGCTGAAGCGGCTACGCGGCGAACGCGATGAAACAGCGGTCGCAGCCGCGCTGGAAGCGATCACCAACGCAACAGCGAACGGCAAGGGCAACCTGCTGGAACTGGGCGTTGCAGCGGCGCGCGCCAAGGCGACCGTGGGCGAGATCAGCGACGCGGTCGAGAAAGTCGTTGGCCGGCACCAGGCCGTGATCAAATCCATTCAGGGCGTGTATGCTCAGGGCATGACAGCGAAATCAGACAAGGTGGCCAACGCGCGCGCGATGGCCGATGCATTCGAAATGGCGGAAGGCCGCCGTCCCCGCATCCTCATCGCCAAGATGGGACAGGACGGCCACGATCGAGGGCAGAAGGTTGTCGCGTCGGGCTTCGCCGACCTCGGCTGGGACGTGGACATCGGGCCGCTGTTCCAGACGCCGCAGGAAGCCGCGCGACAAGCGGTGGAGAACGACGTTCACGTGGTCGCCGCTTCGTCGCTGGCGGCAGGTCACCTGACCCTGGTGCCAGAACTGCGTACGGCGCTGGCAGGCGAAGGCCGGGGCGACATTACTGTGGTTGTCGGCGGCGTGGTGCCGCCGCAGGACTATGCGGCACTGTACGCTGCGGGTGCTGCGGCGATCTACCCGCCGGGTACAGTGATCGCGGATGCCGCGGTGGAGCTGCTACAAAAGCTGGGCGTCACGCTGGGTCACAACTCGCGCGCGGCGAGCTGAGATCAGCCTGAACTAGAGACCTGAAATCTCCCGATCGTGCGTCAGCGCGGGCACCTTGCCGCGTGCGCTGTCGACCAGCGACAGGTCGAGGGCGGCCGAGATAACGCCCGGCTCCGCGCCGCCTGCATCCGCCAGCACCTCCCCCCACGGCGCGATGATAAGCGAATGACCATAGGTTTCGCGGCCATCCTCATGCTTGCCGGCCTGCGCCGGAGCGATCACGAAACAGCCCGTCTCAATGGCGCGGGCGCGCAGCAGAACGTGCCAGTGCGCCTCGCCGGTTATGCGCGTGAAGGCGGCGGGGACGGAAAGGATCTGCGCACCCGCCTTGGCCAGTTTGCGGAACAGATGCGGGAAACGGACATCGTAACAGACCGTCAGGCCCAGCTTCGCCCCATCCACATCGGCCAGCACAGCCTGCTCGCCCGCAAGGAAGCCTTCGGACTCGCGATAGACGTTTCCGGCGTTCAACTGGACGTCGAACATGTGAATCTTGTCATAGCGCGCCGCCAGTCCGCCGCGCGGGGAGATCAACAAGCTGCGGTTGAAACACTGGCGATCATTGGCCCGGAAGGGCATGGAGCCGATCAGCAACCAGATGTTCAGTTCGCGGGCGAGAGCCTGGAAAACCGGCACGGAAGCGTCCGCCTCCTCCGCCACTGACTGTCTGAAGACAGAACCGGGCGTACGGTCCAGCAACGTCGTCATCTCGGGGGTTGCGACCAGCCGGGCTCCGCCGGCCGCCGCCTCGCGGATCAGGGCGGCGGCGTCCGCCACATTCCGCTCCACGGTTACGCCGGACCGCATCTGGACACACGCCACGGGGAGAAGGGTCATGTCGGGACTCGCCTGTCTGGTTTCGGGTTAACGAATATTCGCGCTCCCTGCCTTTGCTGCAATCACCGCACCAAAGACTCCGCTGCGCAAGGCTTTCGCAGGTTAGAAAGCTTTTTGGTATGAGCATTGCTGCCAACCAGATGCAGTCCTGCTCCGGCGGGGCGAATATGGTTAACCGGCGCGGGCGGAGGGCCCGCAGGAACGTCACGATGCAAACGGTCCAGCCCCGCCAGACGGGCAAGATGTTCGAGACCGCCGAACGCATTCCTGCGTTTCTGCATGCGGCGTCGTTCGGTCTGATTCCGCGTATGCCGTTGCCCATGCTGGTGGACGTCATGGCGCTGCTGGTCTGGGTGCTGTGTTCCACCATTCCCACCCTTCCCGGCGCCGGACCCGCCCGCTATGCGCTGGCCGGATATTTCCTTATCGGCCTGTTGCGTTTCCCCAATCAGATGCTGCCGGCGACGTTGCGCGCCTGGCCGATTTTTCTTGTCCCGCTGCTGTGCTTTGTTTCCGCCGTGTGGGCGC
Organism: uncultured Rhizobium sp.; assembly: GCA_964550535.1. GTDB lineage: Bacteria > Pseudomonadota > Alphaproteobacteria > Caulobacterales > Hyphomonadaceae > UBA7672. The sequence goes on along the minus strand of CAZJZQ010000112.1, from coordinate 8,100 downwards.
CCTACGCCAACGACGCTATCCGCAAAGGCGTGATGCTATCGTTGACGGCGTTCTTCGCCGTCTATCTCGGCGCACGCCTGACGGCGCGTCAGCTGATCTTCGGCTATCTCGCGATTGAATCCATCGCGATGCTGTTGAGCCTGATGACGCCGAACATGATCTATGGAACGGCGACAGGCATTTTCGGCCAGAAGAACTATCTCGCTACGCACATGTTCATTCTTTACTGCGCGGGTCTCGCCTTCTTCCTTGATCGCGATCTGCGCTGGATCGTGCGGCTGGGCGCAATCGGGACTGCGGCGGGGGCGGCCTATCTGATCTACCTCAGCAAATCGACCACCACGATTGCATTCATGATCGCAGGCTCTGGCGCGCTGGTCGGCCACGCGCTGATCTGGGAGCCCGCGCGTCGGATGCGGCACATGCGCGTCCTGATTATCACGACACTGGCCGTACTGGCTGCGGCAGCCTCCTACATTCTTTTCGCGGTGGCCGAAATCGATCTGTTTGAGAAATTCCTCGCAGCCAACGGCAAGGACTCCACCCTGACGGGAAGGACCTATCTGTGGGATCACGCTTGGCGGATCATGCACGAGCATCCGTGGACCGGTCTCGGCGCCAACGCGTTCTGGCGGCCGGAAGTCGGCGCAGCCAATTCGATCCTCCGTTACTTCTTCTTCGACGGGTTCACGCAGTTCAGCTTCCATAACTCCTATCTGGAGATCGGCGTGCAGCTCGGTTACCCGGGCATGTATGCGCTGATCTTCACCGCTGCCTGGGCCTACTACCGCAATGTACGCAACTGGTTCACGGACCAGACCATTTCCAACGGCTTCTTCCTGGTGCTGGCGACGCTGGTGGTCATCCGGTCGAACACCGAAATCGACCTCGTCATCGACTTCGGCCCCACCATGATCCTGTTCTTCATCGGCGCCGTGCGCATGGTGCAGCCGCAACACCAGGCTGCGCCGCCGTCTGTGTACCGGCCGCCCCCGAACCACACCTTCAACGTCGCGCGCGCGCGGCAGTAGGACCGGCGCATGCCAATCGCCACACAAGCCGGAACGCCGGACGTCAGCGTGATTATCGCGGCCTGGAAAGCCGCCGCGTTCATCCGCCGGGCCATCGAGTCCGCGCTTGCATCCGAAGACGTCGTGCTGGAAGTGATCGTTGTGGACGACGCCTCCCCCGACGATACATTCGCAGTTGTGCAGGCGATGGCTGCAAGCAATCCGCGCCTTCGCGTGGAACGGCTGGACACCAATGGCGGCCCCTCAGCGGCGCGCAACCGTGCTATCAAGCTGGCGCAAGGCCGGTACATCGCCGTGCTGGACGCCGACGACGCGGTAACGCCGGCGCGCCTGCGCGATCTCGTCAAGCTGGCGGATGACAGCGGTGCGGATATCGTGGCGGACAACCTGCTTGAAGTCGACGAACTGAACTGTCTCATCGGCGATGGCCGGTTCCTGAAATCGGCGGCCTTCCAGCAAGCGCAGCCGATCACGCTCGAAACATGGGTGCGCCACAACCAGCCGATGGCGAAGAGCGACTGCCTCGGCTATCTCAAACCATTGTTCCGCCGCGAGGCGCTGGACCGGCTGGGCGCGAAGTACGACACCGCGCTGCGCAACAGCGAAGATTACTACATCGTGGCGCACATGCTGGCGGCCGGCGCCCGCATGGCCTACACGCCGCACTCCGGATACCGCTACACGCGCTCGACCGGGTCAACATCGCACCGGCTGAAGCCGGAGCAGACGCAGGCCTGGCTGGCGGCGGAGACGGCCTTTGCCGCCCGGCATGCAGCGTCGTTGTCGCCTGCTCAACAAAGCGCGATGAAGGCCCGCATGCGGCAGCTGCGCGACGTCCACCAGTTTGTCGGAACGATCGACGCCATCAGCGCGCGTAACCCCGGACGCATCGTGAGCACGCTGGCGTCAGATCCCGCAGCATGGCCGTTCACGCTCTCATGGTTCGGGAAGATAGCCGCCGCCAGAATCGGCGCCAAGGCGCGACGCAAACCGGCCTGACGTGCTGCCTATCGCCGGAACTGCGTGCTGCACTGACGCCCAGCCTGCCCCATCGGCACATGCGACATGCACAGATAGCTGGCGGTGGTTGTCTCGAACTCGGCAGGGCCGGTCCATCGCAGCGCCGTACCCTTGGCCGCCCATATATTGGCGATCACGCGCTGCGACGAGGTCGGGATCGGTGTTTCTGCGTTGACGCCGTGGACTGCATGAACTTCCACGCCGTCAATGAACCACTTGATGTGGGTAGGCGCCCATTCAAACGCGTAGAGATGATACTCCTCCGCTGCATCAAATTCCAGCGGGATGACCTTGGCCCCCTGCTGACGCTTGCCCGCGAAATAATTCAGCTCGACCGCACGGGTGTTCTTGCCGAGAAATTCGAAATCGATCTCGTCATGCGGATCGTCGAAATAACCGTCGGTATGCGTGAAAAAGGACGAGACGACGCCCGATCCCTTGGCCGCGCGCATGATCGTCTCGTACCGGCCGAAGCCGAAAAAGCCGCTGACGTGGAACTCGGCGCCCGTGAAAGGATGCTGCTTCATCCGCTTCTTCTGCAGAATGAGATCCATGCCCGCCGAATTGAAACGCACATTGCGCGGCGTGTAGCCCGTGGCGAACCACGGCGCGTCCATCACATAGTCGGCCTTCCAGTGATTTTCGCGATCGAATCCCCGGCGCAGGTCGAAGTAAAACGCCTCGCCAGCCTCCTTGCCGGTGTTGGCTGAGGGGCCGGGCTCTTCGCGATTGTCAGCCTGTGCTTCATGCGCCGGCGTCGTCAGAACGGCCGCTCCAGCAATCGTAAACGCCGCCGCCACGGCCACGCCCAACCGCCTGATGACCGGAGTCCGGCTCATCGTCCTGCCCTCCACCGCCCCATATGGGATAGCTCGCCGGAGGCGACCAGACGCTCCGCCTCCACAAAAATCAAAGTCTTTCACCCCGGGCGCGAGCCGAAACCGCGTTTTGCCCGGCGCTCTGGCGCAAACGCCGTTTTGGCTACATTTTCGCTGCGGCACACGACACGGCTCCAGATGGCCGGCGGGGAGGAAGTATGAAAATGATGCGCAAGCTCGCGGGGGCGTCCGCGTGCGCTGTTTCCGCGGCGTTTCTGGCGTTTGCCTGCACGCTGCCCGGCGGCGTGGACGGACCGGCGCCCACAGAATCGGCGGCCGCGAAATACGATCCACAGACCTGGGCGTATTGGGGCGGCGATGCGGGACAGACGCGATATGCGCCTCTGAACCAGATCAATGTCGCAAATGTGAACCGGCTGGATATCGCCTGGCGGTGGTCAGCGGACACGTCAGGCTCGTCCGCCTCGTCGAACTACAAGGCCTCGCCAGTGCTGCACGAGGGCGTGCTGTACATTCCGTGGCTGAACCACGGCATGGCCGCCATCGACGCGGGCACGGGCAAGACGATCTGGACATTCGAGCCGCCCGCCAATGCCGGGGGCGGACGCGGCGCCTCCCTCGCCCCGCGCACGCTGGCGATGTGGACCAGAGGCGACGCCGTGCGTCTCTACCACAATTCCCAGGACGGCCGGCTGATCGCGGTGGATGGCAAGACCGGCAAGATCGACACGGCGTTCGGCTCCGGCGGCTGGGTCGATCTGCGCGAGGGCGTCGTTGAGGGCACGCCGGTGACGGACGTGAGTTCCGTCTCACCCGCCATCGTGGTGGGCGACATCATTGTGGCTCAGGTCATCGTCGCGGGCGGCCGGAACAAGGAAAGCGCGCCGGGATATATCCGCGGCTTCGATGTGCGCACCGGCAAGGAGGTCTGGAAATTCAATCCCATCGCTCAAAAAGGCGAAGTGGGCGGCGAAACCTGGCTGGAGGACAGCAACACCTATACTGGCGCCGCCGGCGCATGGACGATGATGAGCGCGGACCCGGAGTTGGGATATATCTACATCCCGCACGAGACGCCGACGAACGAGTTCTATGGCGGACACCGCCCCGGTGACGGCCTGTTCGGCGAGGCCATCGTCTGCCTCGACGCAAAGACGGGCAAGCGCGTGTGGCACTATCAGATCGTGCGCCACGGAATCTGGGACTATGACCTGCCCGCCGCGCCGATCCTGCATGACATCCGCAAGGACGGCAAAACCATCAAGGCAGTGACGGTTCTGACCAAGCAGGGCCTGACATTCGTGTTCGACCGCAAGACCGGCGAACCGGTATGGCCAATCGAGGACCGTCTCGTTCCAGCGTCCGACATTCCTGGCGAGCGGGCGTCGCCGACACAGCCCTTCCCGACGCTGCCCGAACCCTTCCTGCGGCTCGGTTATGCGGAAGAAGACCTGATCGACTTCACACCGGAGCTGCGCGCCGAAGGAAAGGCTATCGCGGACCAGTTCACCAAGGGCGATCTCTATACGACGCCGACACTGATCACCCCCACCAATCGCGGAACGTGGCTGTTCCCCGGCACGGGCGGCGGACCGAACTGGAATGGCGCGTCGTTCGATCCTGAAACACAGATCCTGTACACGCCGCTTCGCTTGAAGCCGCAGTCTGCGGGATTGCGCAAGGGCGATCCCGCGACCACCAACATGGACTATTACGGCGGCGGCGGCGGCGCACCGATCAGCGGCCCGCGCGGCTTGCCGATCATGAAGCCGCCCTACTCGGTTCTGGTCGCAACAGACATGAGCACGGGCAAACATCTGTGGCGCATCCCGATCGGGGATGCGGATGACTTCGTGAAGAACCATCCCGCGCTACAGGGGCTGGGGCTCGACTTCGCCAGCATGGGCAAGTTCGACGTGCGGCCGGCGCCTCTACTGACGAAGGAGCTGCTGTTCCTCGGCGAGTCTGGAAACATTGGGGGCGGTTCCGGCGGGCCGATGTTCCGCGCCTATGACAAGCGCGACGGCAAAGTGGTGTGGGAAGAAAAGATGCCGACGCTGGTGACCGGCTCGCCGCTCACCTATGAGCACAATGGCCGGCAATATATTGTGGTCACGGTGTCGAAGCGCGGTGAGCCTGCCGAACTGGTGGCACTCACACTCGATGGGGAGAGCGACAACGGCTCCCGCCCGGCTGGCGGCGTGCAGCTGGCTGCGGCCCCCGCTTCCACAATCAGCTCCACGGTCCCGCCGCCCACCGCGACGCCGGATGAGCTAGCCCTTGGCCAGTCTGCTTACGGCCGGGTATGCGCGCTGTGCCATGGCTCGGACGGACGCGGCATCCAGGGCGGCAACGCGCCGTCACTGGTGGGCAATGACAATTACGAGGCAATCCGCCGCGTGATCGCGCAGGGCTCCGGCGAGATGCCTTCAATGGCCGCAGCGATGACACCCGAGGAAATCGACGCGTCAGCGAAGTACATCGTGCTGTCGATGCAACCCCGCCCTGCGCGGAGGGGACCGCCGCAGGAGGCGGAGGAGAATTAAGGGCGGTGTCGCAACGGGAGCCCTCCCCCTGAAAGGGGCAGGGGAAGATTCGCGATTGCCGATCGAGCAGGCTTCTACTTCCAGCTCTGGATCAGCGTGTCGTAGTCGATCGTTTCCGGAGCCGGGTCCTCGTTGGCCAGTTTGGCTTTCGGGGCGCCGGGGCGATCAAACCAGACTTGCGGTTCTTCGCGCGTGTTGAGTTTCGGGCCGAGATCGCCCTGCACGCCCGCGCGCTCCAGCCGCTCCAGCACGTCTTCCTGCGCGGCGCAGAGTGCATCCATCGCCTGTTGCGGCGTCTTTGCGCCAGCGGCTGCGTCGCCAATATTCTGCCACCACAGCTGCGCGAGTTTGGGATAGTCCGGCACGTTGGTTCCCGTGGGCGACCACTGCACGCGGGCCGGTGAACGATAGAACTCAACCAGACCGCCAAGCTTGGGCGCGCGATCCGTGAAGCTGGGGTCCTGGATCGTGCTCTCGCGGATGAAAGTGAGGCCGGTGTGAGCCTTCTTCAGATCCACCGTCTTCGATGTAACGAACTGCGCATAGAGCCACGCGGCCTGAGCCCTCTCAGCCGGCGTCGACTTCATTAGCGTCCACGCGCCGGCGTCCTGATAGCCGAGCTTCTGGCCTTCCTCCCAATAGGCGCCGTGCGGCGAAGGCGCGACGCGCCATTTCGGCGTGCCGTCCGCATTCACCACGGGCAAACCTTCCTTCACCATGTCGGCGGTGAAAGTGGTGTACCAGAACATCTGCTGCGCGACTTCGCCCTGTGACGGCACGGGGCCGGATTCGGAGAACGTCATGCCCTGCGCCTGTGGCGGAGCGTACTTCTTCAGCCACTCAAGATATTTCGTGATGGCATAGACAGCTGCGGGGCCATTGGTGTCGCCGCCGCGCGCGACGCACGAACCCACGGGCCGAGAATTTTCGTCAACGCGGATGCCCCACTCGTCCACCGGCAGACCGTTGGGCTCGCCCTTGTCGCCATTGCCGGCCATGGACAACCATGCGTCGGTAAAGCGCCAGCCGAGCGACGGGTCCTTCTTGCCATAGTCCATATGGCCGAAGACTTTTTTTCCGTCAATATCGCGGCCGGTGAAGAACTCGGCGATGTCCTCATAGGCGGACCAGTTCACCGGGACGCCGAGGTCGTATCCATACTTCGCCTTGAAGTCCGCCTTGTTCGTAGCGTCAGAGAACCAGTCATAGCGGAACCAGTAAAGGTTCGCGAACTGCTGATCGGGAAGCTGATATACCTTGCCGTCTGGTCCGGTGGCGAACTCGATGCCGATGAAGTCGTTGAGGTCCAGCGTCGGGCTGGTGACCGCCGCGCCCTCGCCCGCCATCCAGTCCGTCAGGTTGCGCACCTGCTGATAGCGCCAGTGCGTGCCGATCAGGTCGCTGTCATTGACATAGGCGTCGTAGATATTCTGGCCGGACTGCATCTGGGTCTGCAACTTCTCCACGACATCGCCCTCGCCGATCAGGTCGTGCGTCACCTTGATTCCGGTGATGGCGGTGAAGGCGGGGGCAAGCACCTTGCTCTCATACTCGTGCGTCGCGATGGTCTCGGAGACGACCTTGATTTCCATGCCCTGATACGGCGCGCTGGCGGTGGCGAACCACATCAGCTCCGCTTCTTGCGCCGGGCGATCCAGCACGGACATTCCTGCGATCTGGCGATCAAGGAAGCTGGCGATCTCCGCCGCCGCATTCGGGTTGGGCGCGCGAGCCATGTCGACCTGACCGCCCGCCTGCTGCTGCGGCCCGCAGGCTGCCGCGCCCAGCGCCAGAACCGGCGCACAGGCCAGCAGAAACGCGCGCGCGCGTCTGATTGAATGACGCATGGACGCCTCCCTCGCCCGGCGCTCTCGCGGCGCCGGAATCTTCGGGATCAAACAAACCGGAAAACGAGGCCTGCGTAAACTATCGACGCAAGGGAAGCGATCCACAAAGGCGCCTCGTCCGGCCGCAGCGCGATCCAACCGAGATGGATAAAAGCGCTGCCAAGCAGCGACAGAAACAGCCGGTCGCCCCGCTGCGTCGCGACGCCCAGCACGCCCACGCGCGGCGGATTTTTCGGGCTGTTACGCTGCCACAGTCCCATCAGGACCAACACCAGCGCGATGCCGCCAAAAAACAAGGCGGTCGGCTGCGTCCATGCCATCCAGGAAAAATCGCTCATCCGCCGCGTGTCTCTCGCGCGCTCTTGACCATCAGGAAACCAGCGACCGCGCAGGCGCCGCCGCCGGCAACCGCCAGCCAGCTGAGGCTCCCAATCGGACCGCCAAGAATACCCAGCCACACGACTTTCAGAACCGTGGCCAGCACCGCGCCGATCACGCCAGCGCCAAAAGCGATGACGCCGAACACCACAAGCTTGCGGCCAATACGGTCCTTCTGGACGGCCTTCAGATCGCCAGGAACATAGCGGGCGGTCATTGTTTCCCCTCTAGACGCGGCCAAGCGCGAAACCCTTGGCGATGTAGTTGCGGACAAACCATATCACGATCGCGCCCGGGATGATCGTCAAGACCCCGGCGGCGGCCAGCACGCCCCAGTCCATGCCCGATGCGGAAACCGTGCGGGTCATGACCGCGGCGATGGGCTTGGCGTCGGTGGTGGTCAGCGTGCGCGCGATCAGCAATTCCACCCACGAGAACA
>CAZJZQ010000111.1:0-10957 GCA_964550535.1 uncultured Rhizobium sp. | reverse complement strand
GGGTCGCGCCCGAAGGAGCCGCTCTTGGGCGGTGGGACCGAGCGTGACCCTACGGGCGTTTCGCGCAGCCAGCCGCCCGACGGCGCTTTCCGCCATGCAGCACCGGATAGACCCGGTGCGCAGGCTCCTTGCAGCCTACTTCTTTACTGGGCGCCACGTGCGTGGCGCGTTGGCTGCGGCGGCCGGCACGAGAGCTGCCGTATCCGACTGGCACAGCGGAGACGTTGTCTGTGCTGCAGTGAGAGCATTGATGAATCGGGGATAGGAGTGCGGGTGGGGAGTGCGGCAGATCGCAAGATAAAGCACCTACGGTGCGACGGACTAAAAGTCCTGTCTGCACATAGAGATGCTGCACCGTGGATTAGCGTGTCGAGTGCGGTTGACGTGCAACGCGCGCAACGTGCAGGTGGAAGCGCTGGAAGTCCTGCGCGGAGTCGGCATTCTCGTCGACATGGCGACACACGACAACGAGTTCGAGCTGAGGCTGGGCCGCATCGGTCATGAGCGGTCGTCGAACCTGGCGCGTGTGCGCGCGACGGTGCGCCAGCGTGCGGGTGTGAAGGTCGGACCGAAGGCGCGCGTGGCACCGAAGACGGGTATCCGCTCGCATTTCCGGCCGGGGTCGGCGGGGAAGGCGAGGCCGGTAATCGCCACGCAGCGCCGCGTTGTCGTGAAGGCGCGCTTTGCGATGCATGGGTCTGGCAAGGGCGCGCCGCTAAGGGCGCATGTGAGCTATCTGGCGCGGGAGGGTAAAGCTGCAGAACGCGGTGAGCCGGGGCTGGAGCGCTCTGTCGATTATCTGCAACGCGCGGAAACACCGGGCAATGACCAGTTTAGCTTTTACGACCGGTCTGATGCGGGCGTTGATGGCAAGGCGATCACCGCTGGCTGGGCGGACGACCGTCTGCATTTCCGGCTGATCGTGTCGGCGGAGGACGGCGAGGCGCTCGGCGACCTGAAGCCCTTCATCCGGGAAGTGATGGCGGGCCTGGAGGCCAAGCTCGGAACCAAGCTGGAATGGCTGGCTGTCGATCACTGGGACACGGATAATCCGCACACCCATGTGCTTGTTCGCGGGAAGTGCGCTGACGGACAGGACCTGTTCATTCCCTCGAAGCTGATCTCCTCGGGCATCCGCGAGTATGCGCAGGAGGTTGTCACTCGCGTGCTGGGTCCCCGGCTGGAGGCCAACCTCCGGCAGGAGCGCTGGCGCGAGATCAGCCGGATGGCCGCAACGCCGCTCGACCGGGAGCTGGCCGCGGCCAAGGACGGGCAAGGCGTCATCAATGTCTACCGTGCCGACCTGATCGCGCGATTGGAACGGCTAGAGGGCTGGGGGCTCGCCCAACGCGGAAGTCGAGGCTGGCGTGTGGCCGGCGACTTGTTCGGCAAGCTCAAGTTGATGGATGAGCACCAGGCGGTCGAGCAGGCTGTCTCAGCCCATCGCAGGCCGGGCGAACTCCTACCGCTGCTGGCGGCCGATCCGGCGCGGGCAATAGAGGGACAGTTGGTCCACTTCAGCCCGGCCGATGATCTCGGCGGCGTCTTCCTTGCAGTGGTCGAGACGGGCCAGGGTGAGCTCCGTTATGCGCGTATCGCCCGCGAGGCGGATCTCGTGACGCTGGATGGGGTCGTTCCTGGATCCATCGTCGCGCTAGAGCCCAACGTGCCCGCGCCGAGGCCAGCGGACCACGCCATCGCCGCCATCGCTGAACGGACAGGCGGGCTCTATTCAGCCGAGCATCATGTGGCCGAGACGCCCGCCGTCAGCCGCGGCCTCGTTGAGTCCAATATCCGCAGGCTCGAAGCCATGCGCCGGATGAGCCTTGTCTCGCGTAATGCGGATGGGGTGTTCATTGTAGGGCATGACCACCTCAAGCGGGCAACCTTATTCGATGAGCGTGTTTCCCGGCGTTACCCGCTGGTTGCCAGTGTTGCTTCCTACTGGACGCTGGATGAGCAGATTCAGGCTCTGGGTCCCACGCGGCTCGACCGCGTACTGGCGGGCGAAGCCGCCCTACCTGAAGGCGAAGGCGCCTTCGCCCGCCAGTACGCTTCCGCTCTCCAGCAACGCCGGCTGTTCCTGATGGAGCAGGGATGGCTGGGCGGAGATCAGCCCTTGCTTCCCCAATCGACGCTCGGCTGGATGGCGGCCAACGAGTTACGCGCTGTGGCCGACGACCTTTCGAAAGAGATCGGCAAGCCGGTGCTGACCGTAAGGCTCAACTACATCCAGGGCGTCTATGCGCGCAGGATCGATCTTGCGCAGGGACGCATGGCGCTGGTGATTGGCGACAGGCAGGCCAGCCTTGTCCCATGGCGGCCAGTGATGGAGCGATTTGCAGGTCGCGAGATCGAGGGGACGTGGCGCGGGCAGGGCATCTCATGGGGCCTGTCGCGCGGGCTAGGCATAAGCCTTCCACCAATGTAGTCGCCTCACGCGCGTGAGGCGCACCGTGTATCCACCGTACATTCAGGCTGTGGATGAAAGTGATGGCGATAGCGTTTGATGCGGTCATCCTCAGTAGTGCGGCAGCATCCGAAGAACTGTCAGACGGGTGCGTTGGAAACGCGCAGGAGTGGCTCGCCATGTCTCGCAGACCTTCTCGATCAGGCAATCACACGCAGCCGGATCTGTTTGCCAAGGAGCCAGATGGGGCAACGCGCGCGGCGTTCGCAGATCGGGCAACCAATGCCGCAAGTAGTGGCGCTTCGTCCAGGCGGGAGCGTGGCATCGAAGCCGTTGGCCCGGCCAAGGTGGCGTCGAGCGAACTCCTGTACGCAGACATGTCCGCGCCACCGAAGCGTGCGCCGCATCTGTTGGATGTGCGTGCCGCAGCCGCCTGGCTTGGATTGTCGAAATCGACGCTCGACAAGATGCGCTGCTATGGTGTGGGACCGCGGTTCATTCGCGCAACCGGCAAAGCGGTCAGGTATGATCCCGCCGATCTCGCTGCGTTTGCGGAAACACGCCGGCAGTCAAGAACGACGGACGAGCTTCCAGCGTGATCACCCGTGCGTCGCAGCAATCGCTCGCTAGTCGCCAGATGACGCGCGGGCTTCCGAGTTTTTCTGGAGCTCAAGCCATTCCTGTCCGGAGATTGCAGTCGCTTGGCCTCGCCCTTCGTCGATGCTCCAATAGCGAAGGGAAATCGCTTCGTAGTACCGATAGCGATCTTCCGGCTTAATCTCCTCGTCCTTGAAATTGATGCCCGCCGACCGGGCAGACATGTCCAGAAAATCGCGGCTGATAAGTGCGTTGATCAACGCAATCTGATGATGGATCCAAGCTGCCATGGGGAGCGGCTGACCCGGATCCTGTTCCAGGTGTCCAAGAACGCTCTCGAGGCGTTGTCGCCGCGTTAGCTGTTCATGGATCGCGTCGGCGAACTCCAAACGCCGCTTCTCGTGTGCTTCCCAGGCTTGTTGACGTTGGCGCCTTGCCTCAGCTTCTGCATAGACGCGCGCTCGTTCGTCTGCAGCACGTTTCTGTTCGAGTGCATAGGCAGCATGATCGGCAAAGCCCTGCAGGATCTTCGCTAGCATGTCTTCAAGCATCTGCTTCTTGCCGTCGGCGTAGGTCCGGCGAAGGCCAGAGTAGGAGTTCGCTTCTATGAGTATTGCCAGACGTCCGGACGGCGAATGGTCGTATTTGGGCCATGGGGTGGATGACATTCCCCAGCGAGCATTTTCCTTTCCACGCTTGAGCTCCGCCTCTGTGGGAGTGTGTGGCTCCTGCCGACTCTCTTCATCGATACGGAACGCGACCAACGTGCCGTCAAAGTCGAGAGCGAAACCGCTGTCCGTAGAAAAGAGGGGTTTGCCGCAGGCTTCAGCAACAGCAATCAGGCGGGACGCAATCTGCAGCGCGCGTTCAAGGGTATCCTTACTCACCTTCAGTCCCAGCAGGGCCGGGCCGCGAACACTCACGAAGCCTTGGTGGTCGGCGCGTCCCTTTGAAGCTGCCTTGCGCGTTGCAGCGAGTATGCGTGGTTCAGATACAGGACCACTAATTGCCTGGGCTGCAAGCGACCAGGCGCTTGTTACGTCGGCTTGCTCAATGGGATCGACAGGCGGCGGTCTGTTGCTTCCTGAAATTGTGATGGAGCCTGATGCTCTAGGCCTTTCGGGGAGTGGCGCTTGTTTGATCGTCTGCCCGTGAGCGATCTGCTGCCAGTATCCGCGCGGTGGTGTGGGGATGTCATGCCGCTTGCAAGTCTTCTTCAACGCGGTGCCGGTAACTCCGTACTCGGCGGCGACGGTCATCATGGGTCTGGCCCACACCTGATCGTAGAGTGTTTCGCGTGTCACTGTCGCCATGCTGCCCTCGCTGAAAGGGCCATCATATCGCGCTCGTTGCCAACGGTGCAGACACGCGGAGAAGCCGTCTACGTCAGACAGCCGGGGTTAGGCTTTTTTGCTGAGAAGTGCGTGCAGATTTTCAGGACGGAGCTGCGTGTACCGCTTCAGCATCTTCCAGTCCTTGTGTCCCGTCACGAGCGGAACCTGCTCGATGGTCAAGCCTGCCTCAAACAGGCGACTGGTGCCTTCGTGCCGAAGGTCATGGAAGTGAAGATTTTCGATCTTGAGCTCCTGGCAAGTCCGCCGAAAGTTTGTGCCGACGGATCGGCCGTTGTACGGGAAGCAACGTCCGCCGTTGCCTCCGATACGCTGGCGTTGCTCCTGGAGGATCTGATAGGCGTCGTATCCTGTCGCCGCGAGCAACGGCACGCGCTGGTCGTTGCCATCCTTGTTGCGCGGATCCTTCCGATTTTCGACGAGGATCGTGCGCGACTTGGGATCAAGATGCCGCCATTCGATCCGGACGATTTCGTCGAGGCGCATCGCCGTCGCGATCGCGAACTGGGTGATCGCGGTCATCGGCATTGTGTTGCGGGTATTTGCGTCAAACTCAGCGTACAGCTTCTTGAGTTCATCTTCGGTAGGTCGGCGATCCCGCTCCTGGCCACGGCCGATGGCGCCCATGCGCCGAAGCGCGACACGCGCAAGCCGCACGGCATCCGCATCGACCTGCAGGCCATGCAGCGCGGCGGCATGGGTCATCACTGTACCGATAAACGAAATGTCGATTGCCAGCGTTGCGGGACCAGCGCCAGCTTTCACGCGGTCTCGGCCGTACTGGATGAGACGATCGCGGGTGAGACCTGCGATGGTTTCCGATCCAAGTTCGGCCTCCAGACGCCTCAGGACGGCTTCCTTTGACCGGCGCAGAGGCTTGCCGTAGGTCGCAAGGTCATCCATGTGCCGGTTGATGAGTGAAGCGAACGAGTCCTTTGTCGTGATGCGCGAGGCCAGCGGATCGACGTCCCGGTCGACGGCGCGTTCGATTTCCCGCGCCCAGGCTTCACCGTCCGCCTTCATGCGGAATGTCTTGTTCCACGATTTCCGGCCGCGCCTGACCTGGACTCGCCAGGCTCCCTTGCGCTTGTCGATTGAAGCCACCTGTCACACTCCCCAACTACCCAATCCGTGTCACGCTGGGGTCACACTCAAAACGGAAACACCCGGAAACGGGAGGAACCATGAGAGAACATTGTGACACGGTCACACGGTCTAATGCCCTGATGTTCCGATATTTTCGATGAAAAATCAATCGCGTAGGTTTTGCGTCGCGCCTATGATGGACTGGACCGACCGGAATTGCCGGGCTTTCCACCGGCATCTGTCGCGGCATGCGCTGCTTTATACGGAGATGGTCACCGCGGATGCGGTGCTGCATGGCGATCGTGAGCGGCTGCTTGGCTATGACCCGGCGGAGCATCCCGTCGCGCTGCAACTGGGCGGGTCGGAGCCGGATAAGCTGGCCGCCGCCGCACGCCTCGGGGCGGAGCTTGGCTATGACGAGATCAACCTGAATGTCGGCTGCCCGTCGGAGCGGGTGCAGTCCGGCGCGTTTGGCGCCTGCCTGATGCGCGAGCCCGGTCTGGTCGCTGATTGCCTGTCCGCCATGCGCGAGGCGGCCATCCACGCAGGCAAGCCTGTCCCCGTCACCGTGAAGCACCGTCTCGGCGTCGATGATGATGATCCGCGCGAACGCCTGTTCTCGTTCGTGGAGACGCAGGCGAAGGCCGGCACAACTGTCTTCGTGGTTCACGCGCGCATGGCGTGGCTGAAGGGCCTGAGCCCGAAGGAGAACCGCGAAGTCCCGCCGCTCGATTACGATATCGTGGCGGAGCTGAAACGCGCGCATCCCGATCTCACCATCATCCTCAATGGCGGCATCGCCGATCTCGATACGGCGGAACGCGAACTGCCGCGCGTCGATGGCGTGATGCTCGGCCGCGCCGCCTATCACACGCCCGCGATCCTGCTTGAGGCGGATCGCCGTTTCTTCGGTGAGACATCGCCCGTGCGCACCGCCGATGAAGCCGCCGCAACCTTCCGTCCGTGGATCGTGAAGCGGCTGGAGCAGGGCATGCCGCTGCACGCCATCACGCGCCACATGCTCGGCCTCTTCGCCAGCCGTCCGGGCGCGCGTCAGTGGCGGCGCATTCTGTCGGAGAAAGCGCCGCGCGCGCACGGCGCATCCGCGATTGCGATCTATGATGAAGCGCTGGCCGCCGTCGTTCCGCGCGAAGCGGCGACCGCCTGAGAACCGCTATTGTCTCAGCACCATCGCGCCTTCGGTCACCTGCACGCCGGACAGTTGCGACAGGAAAGTCATGCCGAGCAGGGAGTGGGGCAGGCTCTCATCCATCACTGCCGCTTCCACGTTCACTGCTTCGACGCCATCGACCACCACGCGGTTCAGCCTGACGGCGCCGGCCGTTTTAACACCGCCCGCCGTGCTCGCCCTGATCGTCTGCGGCAGGTCCTCGGGATAGAAGCCGATCTTCCGCGCATCCTTCCCGGTCAGCACGACCAGGCTCGCGCCCGTATCCACCATCATGCGCACCGCGACGCCGTTCACATCGGCCTCGCCCAGTAATGCCCGTCACGTTCCTTGCGCAGCACCGCCTGTTTCGGTCCGAGTTGAACAACGGGAGCAGGCGCGGACACTGTTTCCGCAATCGCGACTGTCGCAGGCGCCTCAACCACTGGCGCCATTTGCTCCCGCACAAACAGCA
Source organism: uncultured Rhizobium sp. (assembly GCA_964550535.1). Lineage (GTDB taxonomy): Bacteria > Pseudomonadota > Alphaproteobacteria > Caulobacterales > Hyphomonadaceae > UBA7672. The sequence continues at coordinate 3,869 of CAZJZQ010000111.1, read as the reverse complement.
GCCCGGCGGCGCAGGCGCCAAACATCAGAACAGCGGGGAGGATAGCGGATCGCATGGTTAAGCATCCAGATATGCTCCAAGCATCTTCCTTGAAAGTTTATCGACCCTGAACGCCCTTTGGTGAGATTTCAGGCGCAGCGTGCGCCCATGGGTAGGGACAAGATCGAAGCGATTGCGCGCGAGCTTCGCAAGGAGCTTGGCGGCGACTGGTGGAATGACCATCGGCGCAACTGGTGCGCCTATTGCGGCATTCCGATGCGCCGCCGCGCCGAGGCTGACGGTTCCCAGCCAAAGACGTTGAAGACGAAAGACCACGTCATTCCGAAGGCGCACAAGGCAGGCAGGGTGACGATCCCGGCTTGCCGCTCCTGCAATGTCGCCAAGGGTACGATGTCGTTGCAGGAATTCCTCCAGACCGGACATTACAAAGCCAGCCGGCTCAAGAAGCACAAGAACAAGTGGACGGTCGCGGAGCTATGGGCTGTTTCGGCTTTGGCTGCTCTACGCCACGCCTGCGATCTTCATCCAGCCTCCGCCGCCGCCAAGCCTATCCCAGCTTCCCCGCAGCCTTCAGTTCGCTGATTCTCCCGGGCAGGGCGGCCATCACCGTGTCGCGCTCCGCATCGCTCAGCCTCGCCCACAACGCGATTTCCTTCAGGATGCGGCCGCAGCCGAGGCAGTAGCCCGTCGGCCCGTCCACGACGCAAACCTTCACGCAGGGGGTCTTGATCGGCTGGCGCATGACCGGAACATAGGGCGGGCGGCGCCCCCGTCCATCCGCGACCTCAAGGCGCAGATGCAGGATTAGGCCGCGATGGGTCTTGACGGACGCAACGTCATGACGCGCATTCAGGTTGACGTAAAGGTTGCCGCAGGGGCTATAGGGCCCGTAAGCACACGCCCGCAATCCGCCCGGAGGCTCGCCATGGACCTGAACTTCAGCCCGGAAGATATCGCGTTCCGCGACGAGGTCCGCCAGTTCCTCGAAACCAGCTACCCGAAGGAGTTCCGCTCCAAGGTTTCGCGCGACGACTATACCCGCGAAGACTTCCTGAAGTGGCAGAAAATCCTGTTCGATCGCGGCTGGGGCGCGCCCAGCTGGCCGAAAAAGCATGGCGGCCCGGGCTGGACCTCGATCCAGAAATACATCTTCCAGGAAGAATGCGCCCGCGCCGAAACCCTGCCGATTCCGCCCTTCGGCCCGGTCATGCTCGCGCCCGTGCTCATGGCTTTCGGCAATGACAAGCAGAAAGACTACTATCTCGACCGCATGATCCGCGGCGAAGACTTCTGGTGCCAGGGCTATTCCGAACCCGGCGCCGGCTCCGACCTCGCCAGCCTGAAGACAAAGGCGGAGCGCGCCGGCGACCATTACATCATCAACGGCCAGAAGACCTGGACCACGCTCGGTCACTTCGCCGACTGGATTTTCGTGCTCTGCCGCACCGACTCCACGGCGAAAAAGCCGCAGGAAGGCATCTCCTTCATTCTCGTCGACATGAAGACGCCGGGCGTGGAAGTCCGTCCGATCATCACCATCGACGGCGGCCACGAGGTCAACGAAACCTGGTTCACCGACGTGAAGGTGCCGGTTGAAAATCTCGTCGGCGAAGAGAACAAGGGCTGGACCTACGCGAAATATCTCCTCGCGCACGAACGTTCCGGCATCGCCGGCGTCGCGCGCTCCAAGAAAGGCATTGAGCGCTTGCGCGAGATCGCCTCGAAGGAGCTGGACCGTGGCGAACCGATCATCGCCAACCCGGAATTCGCCCGCAAGGTTTCCGAACTCGAAGTCGATCTCACCGCGCTGGAGTTCACCGAACTCCGCACGCTGGCGGGCGAGGCGAGCGGCAAAGGCCCCGGCCCCGAAAGCTCCATCCTCAAGATCAAGGGCACGGAGATCCAGCAGCGCATCACCGAGCTGACGCTGGAAGCGGTGGGCAATTACGGCGCGCCGTATTTCCGCGGCTTCCCGAAAGAAGGCGCGAACGAGTTTCCGATCGGGCCGGACTACGCCCACCTCGCGGCGCCCACTTACGCCAACATGCGCAAGACCTCGATCTATGGCGGCTCCAACGAAATCCAGCGCAACATCATCGCCAAGATGGTGCTGGGTTTCTGAGCGGTCTCTGTTCTCTCACGGAATCTTCTCGGGGCCCCAACAGAGTCATTCCCGTCTCCAACGAAGTTATTCTCGGGCTCGACTCGAGAATCTCTGTTGCGGGCTTGGAGGGAACTCTCTCCGTATTCCGTCGCCATGCGACGCGATTTTGTCGCGCACGAACGCTGGATGATCCGTTCTTTCGCGCTCACTTTCGCCGCGGTCATCCTGCGCATCTATCTGCCCTTCGCGGGCGATTTGGTCACTGGCTACACGGCCATCGCCTGGCTGTGCTGGATTCCCAATCTGGTTGTCGCGAAAATCTGGATTCGCCTGCGGGAACGTCCCTGCCGGGCCGCTCCGGCCTAGGCTGGGCGGCAACCTGCTTGTTCGCAAACAAGCGACTCGTCCGCCCTCCAGCCATTAGTGCCCCGGTGCGCCATCCCGGCGCTTGCACAGCCCGGCAAAGCCCCTAGAAGTGGTCGCGCAAGGAGTATCGTCTCATGGATTTCAGCTTCACCTCCGAACAGGACATGCTGCGCGACACGGTCGCCCGCCTGGTCCGTGAGCAGTACGATTTCGAGACTCGTCGTAAGATCGCCAAAACCGAAGCCGGCTGGCGTCCCGAGATGTGGGCCCAGTTCGCTGAACTCGGTCTTCTCGCCGCGCCCTTCTCGGAAGAAGAGGGCGGCTTCGGCGGTCCCGTCGAGGCGATGATCCTCATGGAAGAATTCGGCAAGGGCCTCGTCATCGAGCCCTTCCTGCAGACCGCCATCATCGGCGGCGCCTTCCTGCGCCATGGCGGTACGGCTGCGCAGAAGGACGAATATTTCCCCGCCATTGTCGGCGGCGAGCGCATCCTCGCTTTCGCCCAGGCCGAACCGAAAAGCCGCTACGACCTGCACGACGTCTCCACGACGGCGAAGAAGGATGGCGCGGGCTACGTGCTGAACGGCCAGAAGGCGGTCGTCATCGGAGCCCCCTTCGCCTCGCACCTTGTCGTAAGCGCCCGCACGTCCGGCGGCCAGCGTGATGCAAACGGCGTCACCGTCTTCCTCGTGCCCAAGGATGCGAAGGGCGTCTCCACGCGCGATTACCCAACCGTCGATGGCCTGCGCGCGTCGGAAGTCTATTTCGAGAACGTCTCCGTCGGCGCTGACGCCGTGCTCGGCCAGGTCGACAACGGCCTGCCGCTCATCACGAAAGCGGTCGACAATGGCATCGCCGGTCTCTGCGCCGAAGCCGTCGGCTGCATGAAGATGCTGAACGAAGCGACCATCGGCTATTCCAAACAGCGCAAGCAGTTCGGCCAGCCCATCGGCAACTTCCAGGTGCTGCAACACCGCATGGTCGACATGTTCATGGCCGCCGAACAGTCTGTCTCGATGACCTACATGGTCACCCTGAAACTCGACGAGGACGACCGCGCCCGTTCGCTCGCCGCCTCCGGCGCGAAAATCCAGATCGGCAAGGCCGGCAAACTCATCGGCCAGGACGCTGTCCAGATCCATGGCGGCATGGGCATGACCGACGAACTCAATGTCGGCCACTTCTTCAAACGCCTCACCATGATCGACAGCCAGTACGGCAACGTCGACTGGCACCTCCGCCGCTACACCGAACTCTCGGCGAAGGCCGCGGCCTAGCTTCCGCTTCGATCGTAACAGCTTCCCGTTATCCTCTCCTTGCGAAGCGCGGGCGAGGTAGATCACCGCGTCTTCGCGGCGAAACCGTGGGGCCGCCGCTGACAGCCCGGTCAACCGAAGGA
>CAZJZQ010000110.1:0-11173 GCA_964550535.1 uncultured Rhizobium sp. | reverse complement strand
GCCGGAGTGCGCGCGCCTGGGCCATGTGGCCGCGGGCGAGGTGATTTCTCACATCGGTCCGCGGCCGGAGGTGAACCTGCGCGAGCGGGCGCAGGTCCTCGGCTACAAGGTCTAGTATTTGAAGGTCAGCGAGGCCGAGTAGTTCGTGCCCGGCTGCGTGAAGGCGTCGAGCGTCGCCGACGAGGCGAGCTGGCCGCGCACGTCGCCCCACCACCAGTATTTCTCGTCCGTGATGTTGAACACGCCGCCCCGCAGGGTGAGTGCGTTGCTGATGTTCCAGTAGGCCGTCAGGTCGAGCGTGGTGAAACCGCCGGGCGCGAAGAGATCGTTGGCGGGGTTGGTGTCGAGGTTCTCGGCGATATCTTCCATGCCCTTGCCGTCGACGAGGGTGGCGATCAACTGCCCGCCGAAGCGGCCCTGGGGATCATTGTACAGCAGGCCGGCGACGAGCTGGGCGGGATCGATGGTCTCAAGCGGCGAACCGGGCGAGGCGTTCACCACGCCCTCGGATTTCGAGGCGGCGAGGCGCAGGCCGAAACCGTTGTCCCACTGTGCGTTGATCTGGGCCTCGACGCCCTCGATCGCGACGGCGTCGACGTTGATATACTGGAAGACGAGCGGATCTCCGGGCGCGCCTGTGCCGGAGACAATATCGTTGATGATGAAGTCATCGAAGTCCGTTGCGTAGGCCGCAACGCTGCCCGACCATTCGCCGCCGAAGAGCGGGACGTCGCGCAGGCGAACGCCCACTTCCGTCGACTGGCTGGATTCCGGCCTGAGGTTCGGGTTGGCGATGGTGGTGTAGCCGAACATCAGGTTTTCAAAACCTTCGTTCACCTGACCCGGAGCCGGCGCCTTGAAACCTTCGGCGTAGTTGAAATACGCGCCGAGCCAGTTCGTGGGCCAGGCGACGATGCCGAGCTTGGGCGAGATCTGGTCGCCGTCGGACGGTTCGGCGTCGAACGTCGCGGGATAGAGCGCGTCGCGGATGGGGTCGATTTCGTAGCTGTCGTAACGCACCACCGGATAGAGCAGCAGCTGGCCGTCGAGCAGGCTGATCTCGTCCTGAAGAAAGACGCCGGCGAGGGTGAAATCGGTGAGCGGCGACGCGCGGTTCGGGAAGGTCTCGCCGGTGGGCGGAACCGTGCCGCGGCGGATGTTGGACTGGCGGGTTTCGGACCAATCGGCGCCGAACAGGAAGTTGTGTTCCAGCGCGCCGGTGACGGCGTAGGCCGCGATCTGGCCGGAGGCGCCGATGACATCAGTGTCGTACGTGTTGTCGCGAATGCGGTCAGCCGAGGTGTAGCGGTTCTCGGACGTGTATTGCCGCGTGTCGCTTTCCTGCTGGTAGATGTTCCATTGCGCCGAGCGGAGGAAGCCCTCGCCGAACGTCATGAAGTGATCGAACGCCACCCGCTTGCGCAGCGAGGTGTCGCGCGATTCGAGATCGATGACGGCGGACGCGGCCGGTGTCGCGGGCAGCGGCGGGATAACGGCCTGGGCGGAGAGGACGTCGTACTGGGTGACGCTCTGCGACTGGTCGAAGGTGAGGCGGAACCGGTGGTTTTCGCCGGGTTTCCACACCACTTTCGCGAGGTAGGAATTCTGCTCGCGCTCTGTCGGGTTGGGCGTGGTGCGGCGGTTGTCGGGCGTATCGACCACGCCCATATTCTCGGGCGCCTCGCTGTCGCGGCGCGTGTAGGCGAGCATGGCGGACCAGTCGCCAGCCTTGCCTGCGCCGATGAGCGAGTTGGCCCAGCTTTCATCCGCCGAGGCGTAGGACGAACGCGCGCGCGCGCCGAAATTGCGGCCTTCGGGAACCATGTCGCCAGGATCGCGCGTGATGAAGCTGACCGCACCGGCCAGACCATCCGAACCGTAAAGCGCGGATGTGGGGCCGCGCAGGATTTCGACAGACTTCACCAGATCGAGATCGACATAGTCGCCGCGCCCGACGCCCTGGGCGCCGAAATCGTAGCCGTCGGGCACGCGCACGCCATCGACCAGCATCAGCACGCGGTTGCCTTCGAGGCCGCGAATGTTGAAGCCGGAATTTCCGTCACGGCCGGTCGCGGGCGGCTGGGCGGTGGAAAAGCGCGAGGGCGAGCTGCGCACCGAGACGCCCGGCTCAAAACGCACCAGATCCTTGATGTCGGTGACGAGGTTGTTCTCGATATCCGCGGCGGTGAACACGCTGACCGTGGCGGCCACTTCGTCGAGCTGCTTTTCGGTGCGGGTGGCGGTGACCACGACCTTTTCGGTTCCGGCCTGATCCGGCGCGTCCGGCGCCGGACCCGACTGGGCGAAGGCGGCGGGAATGGCGAGCGCGCCGAGAGCGGCGAGCGAGATGGTCGACATCACCGTACCGGTGAAAAGACGCAGGCGCATGGATCGTCCCTTTCAGATAATATTAATGCGTTGCATTCGCAAACATGGGTTTTAGGCCGGCTGGCAGCCGGGGTTGGCTTGCGCCGCGCTACGGCGCGACTTCGAAGGTGAGTGACGTGGTGTAGGAGCGGATCGGGGTGCTGGCGCCGGGGGGCGATTCCGCCGACATGCGCGTCCAGACGAGATAGACGCCAGCGCGGTCGAAACTGAATGTCACGGCGCCGTCGGCGCCGGTGTTGGCTTGCTTGCGGAAAGCGGGATCGTCATAGGCGCCGCCTTCGCGCCAGAGTTCGACCTGCTGGTCCGCGACTGGCTTGCCATCGAGCACGACACGGACCGTCAGCGGTTTGTCGAGATAGATGTCGTTGGGGTGCGCCGAGGTCTTGATCTCCAACCGGCCCAGACGCGCATCAACGGGCGCCGTCGTGGGCGCGCCGCGCGTGACATAGACATCGGCGATGGTTGCGGTCTGGCTCATCCGCGTCTGCGCGCCGGGCGGAATTTCGCGGTCAGGCGCGAAAGGAACCCACACGCCGTTTTCGAGAACCTGAGGACCTGAACGGCCGAGACGTTCGCCCGTCGACAGACGATAGGTGCCCTGCTCCGCCGTGGCGGCTTCGAGAATGGTGACTTGCGACAGCGCTTCGACGCGGCCGAATTTCGCGGGCTGGCCATCGGGGCCGAGCACCGTCCACACATCCGAGCGCACGGCGACGGAGGGATTGGCGAAGTCTTCGGTGAAGGAGGACTGCGCCGTCACGATGCCGGCGGTGGCGGTGGTGAACCAGTTGGGCCGCAGATAGGACGTATCCGCCAGCGCGGACGGAGCGAGCGTCGCGATGGATGCGGCGGCGAGAGCGGAGGCGATGATCGCTGTGCGCATGATCCCCACTTCTTCCTGTGTCTCTGGTCCAGATACGAGGCGCCGGGCGGTTATTGATGGGCTGCGATGGTCAGCGCAGCGCGAAACGCCCGGGTTTCCAGTCGCCACTATACCCGGTGAGATTGGTTCGCAAGTGCAGAAGTGTGCTGTTAAGGTCGCACTTGCGAATGAATCTCACTTTCGGTAGGAAGCATCACCCGCCCGACAAATCCGGAGCATTCCCATGAAACGCCGCGCAACTGCTGTTCTTCTGGCCAGGGCGGGAGCGCTCGCCCTTGCGGTGGGGATGACCGCGGCGATGGCCGGATGCGCGACCACCACGACGGGCGGAGCGGAAACAGCGGCGGTTTCAGACGCCGCTTCAGACGCCACGAAGCAGGCGCGATTTGAGCAGGACCGCAAATCGATCATCGCCATGGCCGGCGACTTCGACGTGGATTTCGACTTCACCGAAACGGTGGCCTTCGCGCCGGGCTACAAGCTGAAGCCCTCGCAGCTTTCGGGCGGGCATGAAGTGGTGCGCGTGATCGAGGATACGGGCCGGTTCATCAGCCTACAGCACATTCTGGTTGTTGAAGGCGGCGGCATGAAGATGCCGATCAAGCACTGGCGCCAGGATTGGGAATACGAACCGGCGAGCGTGCTGGTGTTCATCGGCGGCAATGCGTGGGAGACGCGCGCGGTGCCCGAAGCCGAGCGCGCGGGCAAGTGGTCGCAAACTGTCTATCAGGTGGAAGATTCGCCGCGTTACGGCGCGGTCGGCGCATGGACGTACGACAATGGCGTGTCGGAATGGACGGGCAAGGCCGAGTGGCGCCCCCTGCCCCGCCGCGATGCGACGAAGCGCGACGACTATCACGCCATTCTCGCCATCAACCGTCATGCGCTGACGCCGGAGGGCTGGGTGCATGAGCAGGAGAATTCGAAACTGGCGCTGACCAATGGCAAACCGGAATTGCTGGTGCGCGAGGTCGGCGTGAACATCTACCGCCGCTATGACAAGTTCGACGCGTCGATCGCCACCAATTATCTCGCCGCGACGGAGCCGTTCTGGAAAGGCGTGCGCGCGGACTGGGACCGGCTTGAAAGGGAAGGCAAGGTGTTCGGCCTGACCGTGCAGGGCGAGCCGGAACCGCTTTACGCGCCGCTTCTGGAGCTGGCGGACGAAGTGCAGGCAGGCACGAAAACCACGGAGGCCGCGCTGGCCGAGGCGAAGCAGGTGATCGCGAAGTTCACCACGCGCGATATCGGGACGCTGGCGGATCGCGTAGCAAAAAAGTCGTAGGCTGCGAAAACCTTTGTGGTTCAGGCCCTCAGGGCTTCCTCCACAAAATCCAGCCGGTCCTGACCGAAGTGCATTTCGTCCCCCACGAAGAAGGTGGGCGCGCCGAACACGCCGCGAGCGACGGCTTCATTCGTGATGACTTTCAGCCTGTCCTTGTTCGCCGGATCATCCGAGAGCGCGAGGATGCGCGACGCGTCCAGACCGGCGGATGCAACCACTTCAGCAAACACATCCGGCTTCGCGATGTCCTTTCCTTCTGTCCACGCGGCCTTGAAGACGGCGGCCAGATAGGGGTCGAAATCGGCCGCGCCGAGCAGACCGGCGGCGGCGCGTTGCGCCCGAAGCGTCAGCATCGGGAAATGCGGATTGCGCTGGAAGGGCGTGTTGAAGCGTTTCGCCCAGCGCTCCAGATCGGCCTGCATCCAGCGCCCCTTGGCCGCAACGGTTCCGGGCGGGCGGTTTTCCGTGGCCTGCATGACGCCGCCGAGAAACATCGGACGATAGACAAGCCGCGCGCCGGTGCGGGCGATGACGCCGGGAAGCCGGACCCAGGCCAGATAGGCCGTGGGGCTGACCACGTCGAAGAAGAATTCGACCGTCCTGCTCATGTGATGTTCCTCATGCCATTTTTTCCATCCACGGCCGCAGATCGAGCTCGTGGGTCCATGCGTCGCGGGGCTGGGCGTGCAGCATCCAGTAGGCGCCGGCGATGTGGTCCGGATTGAGGATGCCGTCCTGATCCTTCAGCGCGTGGCGCTGCGGGAAGTTTTGCGCGATCCAATCCGTGTCGATGGCGCCGTCGATGATGGTGTGCGCGACGTGGACGCCCTGCGGCCCCAGTTCTCGCGCCATTGATTGCGCGAGGGCGCGGAGGGCGAACTTGGCGCCGGAGAAAGCCGAGAAGCCTTCCCTGCCCCGGATCGACGCGGTGGCGCCGGTGAAGATGATGGTGCCGCGGCCGCGAGGAACCATGACCTTCGCGGCTTCGCGCCCGGCGAGGAAGCCGGCGAAGGCCGCCATCTCCCACACTTTCCGATAGACGCGCGCAGTGGTCTCGCGGATCGGGAAATTTACATTCGCGCCGATGTTGAAGACGACCGCTTCGAGCGGCGCGATTTCAGTTTCGATCTTTTTGAAAAGGGCGACGACGTCTTCCTCGACGCGGGCGTCCGAGCCAAAGCCATGCGCCTCTCCGCCATCGGCGCGAATACGGGCCAGCAAGGAGTCGAGGCGGGCGGCGTCGCGGCGGGTGCAGACGGCGGCGTAGCCTTCACGCGCGAAGCGGCGGGCGATGGCGCCGCCGGTGGCGTCTCCCGCGCCGACGACAAGGATGGATCTGCGTTCAGCCCCGGTCATTCCCAAGACTCCATTCATAAATGGAACTTACATGCTTTGAGATGGAAGGCAAATCAGCCATTATGGAGAGAAGGAAGTTCCCGAATGAAATCCTCTACGCCTGCCCGATGGGATGACCTCGCCGACGACTGGTGTCCGGTGGCGCGCGCCATGTCGGTGATCGGGGACCGCTGGACGATGCTGATCGTGCGGGATTGTTTTCTGGGGAAATCAAGGTTCGATCAGTTTCAGCAAAGCCTGGGCATCACCCGGCATGTGCTGGCGACGCGGTTGAAGCGGCTGGTGGAAGCAGGAGTTCTGAAAAAGAACCCATATAGCGTGAAACCACCCCGGTACGACTATGTGCTGACCGCAAAAGGCCGGGACTTCGCCCCCGCCCTGCTGGGGCTGCGGGATTGGGGAAAGAAGCATCTGCCGGTCAGGAAACCGGTTCGGAAACCGGCGGCGGGCGTTGCGTGACTTGCGGCGCGTCCAGGCGTTAGTCCGGCGGCCTTCGACGGAGCACGCGAACAGATGACAGCCGATACCAGCCAGCGCCGGACCGATACCGCTTCGCGCGTCGTCCGCGCGGGGCCGGAGGTGGTGTGGGGGGCGATCAGCGATGAGCGCGCGCTGGCCACGTGGTTGCCGCCGGACGGGATGACGGGGCGGTTCGAGCGGTTCGATTTCCGGCCGGGCGGCGGGTATCGCATGAGGCTGACCTATACGGGCGATCACGCCCTGCCCGGCAAGGCGAGCGCGGATGAGGACATTGTCGAGTCGCGCTTCATCGAGATCGTCGAGGGCGAGCGCATCGTGCAGGAGGGCGAGTTCGAGTCGGACGATCCGGCCTTCGGCGGCGTGATGCGGATGACGTGGCGCATCGAACCGCTGGACGAAGCCACGAAGGTGACGCTGATCGCCGAGAACGTGCCGCCGGGGATCAGGAAGGAAGACCACGACGAGGGACTGTCGCAGTCGCTGGCCAATCTGGCGCGCTTCGTGGAGCGGTAAAGACGCGGGGCGCTCGTCCTTCGACGGACGGCCCTTTGGGCCTGCTCAGGATGAGCGCTACGCCCACAAACTCATGGTGAGCAGGCGCGTTGCGCCGCTTCAGAGAATATACTTCGACAGGTCCTTGTTGCCGGCCATGGCGCCGACGCGGTCTCGGACATAGTCGCCGGTGACGGAGAAGCTTTCGCCGGCGCGGTCGGAGGCGGTGAAGGAAATCTCATCCAGCACGCGTTCGATCACCGTATGCAGGCGGCGGGCGCCGATATTTTCGACCGTCTCGTTCACCTGCACGGCGATGTCGGCGATGGCCTCGACGGCGTCTGGCGTGAAGGTGAGATCGAAGCCTTCGGATTTCATCAGCGCCGAATACTGCATGACGAGGTTGGCTTCGGGCTCGGTCAGGATGCGTTTGAAATCGTCGCGCGTGAGGGCCTTCAGCTCGACCCGGATCGGCAGGCGGCCTTGCAGTTCTGGCAGGAGGTCCGAGGGCTTGGCGACGTGGAAGGCGCCGGACGCGATGAAGAGGACATGATCGGTCTTCACCGGGCCATGCTTGGTGGCGACGGTTGTGCCTTCGATCAGCGGGAGCAGATCGCGCTGCACGCCTTCGCGGGAGACGTCCGCGCCGGCGCGTTCGGAGCGCGAGGCGATCTTGTCGATCTCGTCGAGGAAGACGATGCCGTCATTCTCGGTGAGACGGACAGCCTCCGTCTTGATAACATCCTGATCGAGCAGCTTGTCGGACTCTTCGGCGATGAGCGGCTTGTACGCCTCCTTCACCGTGGTGCGGATGCGCTTGGTGCGGCCGCCCATGCCCTTCAGCAGATCACCGAGATTGATCATGCCCATGCCGGAGCCCGGCTGGCCCGGTATGTCCATGCCGGCGAAAGGCGATGCGGTTTCGGCGAGGTCGATCTCGACTTCCTTGTCGTCGAGTTCGCCCTTGCGCAGCTTGGTGCGGAAGCTTTCGCGCGTTGCGGGCTGGGCGGTGGCGCCGACAAGGGCGTTGAGCACGCGCTCCTCGGCCGCGCCCTCCGCGCGGGCCTCGACATCGCGGCGGCGGGTTTCGCGGACCTGGCCGATGGCGATCTCGACAAGGTCGCGGATGATCTGTTCGACGTCGCGGCCGACATAGCCGACCTCGGTGAACTTGGTGGCCTCAACCTTGAGAAACGGAGCTTTCGCCAGCTTGGCGAGGCGGCGGGAAATCTCGGTCTTGCCCACGCCCGTGGGGCCGATCATCAGGATGTTCTTGGGCGTCACTTCCTCGCGCAATTCCTCGGGCAGCTGCTTGCGGCGCCAACGGTTGCGCAGGGCCAGCGCCACGGCGCGCTTGGCCTCCGGCTGGCCGACAATGAAGCGGTCGAGTTCGGAAACGATTTCGCGCGGAGTGAAGACGGACATGATCACCAGAAGCTAGGAAGGCGGACAGGGTTTCGCTAGCTCATGGCCGTGCATGGCGGCAAGCGGGTTTGTGGAGCCGTTGCCCAGCTAAGCCGGTTCGGGCGGGAAGACGCGGCCCGTGAGGCCGGTCGGGGGAACGTAGCGCAGGACGAAGCGGCGAGCCGTGCGCCAGCCGCCGCCGAGCAGAACGATGGCCCCGCCGACCAGAAGCGCGGTGAGCATCAGCGTGTTGAGCCCTCCCCCGCCCACCTCGTTCACCAGCACCCAGAGCGCAGTGGCGAAGGAGACGAGGCCGGAAACGATCAGCGCGCGGCGGTTGAGCAACAGCGAAATGATGGCGAAGGCGATCAGCACGAGCAGCATCACCGTGGCGTCGGCCGGACCCGCAGGCGCGAAACCGGAGCCGAGCACAAGGCCGCGCATGCCGAAGATGATCTGCGGCGCGGCGGCCATGTGCAGCCAGAAGGCGTGATCCGACGTGCGGCTGGCGCGCATCGGATCGCGCGCGTCGAACCAGATGGCGATGGCGAGCGTGGCGGCGCCGGCGATCAGGGTGGCGATGCCGCCGAAGATGAGGTTGCCGTTATCGATGCGCGCAACCGCCGTGTAGAACAGCCCCGCGACCGAGAGCGCCAGCAGGAACAGCGAGAACGGCAGGCGGAAGCGCAGGAAGATCGCGCACGCCGCCAGCGCGCCGGCGCCGAAGGCGAGATAGCTGATCTGCTGGATAACGGTGTCGAAGGTCTGGCTGAAGATGTTCACGATCATGGCCTCGCTCGGAGGCATCAGGATCGCGGCGATCAGCATGCCGGTGGCGACGACGATCACAATCGACAGGGCCATGGAGGGCAGCAGCAGGCGGCGGCGGCCGCAGAAATATTCCGCCAGAAGCCAAGCGGCGATGAGGACAGGGATGGGCGTGAGAATGGCGGCCATCTTGGCGTTGCTGAGGACGCCGAACGCCGCAGCGCTGCCGCCCTGCGCGATCCGGTCGAGGCCGAAAATGTTCCAGGCGGTGAGGCCCGAGAGGACGCTGAGCCCGGTCATCAGGACGGCGAGGCCGATGGTGAGGAAGACGTCGTTGAAGTTGGTGAGGAAGCGGAGGTTTTCGGAATCAAGACCACGTTCGGGATCGTTGCGCGCCTTGAGGAAGGCTTCGAGGCGCTGCGCGTTGTCGCGCGAGATGGCGCCGGCCTCGACCGCCGCCATCAGATCCGTCCGGTCAAACATCGAGTGTCTCCACGACGAAATTTGAATTGGTATAGACGCAGATCTCCGCCGCGATGGTCATCGCCTGGCGGGCGATGGCTTCGGCGTCGTCGAGATGGGGGTAAAGCGCGCGGGCGGCGGCGAGCGCGTAATTGCCGCCCGATCCGATGGCGGTGACGGGGTGTTCGGGCTCCAGCACGTCGCCCCTGCCCGTCACGACGAGGAGCGAGGCGGCGTCGGCCACGATGATGAGCGCTTCGAGATTGCGGAGGTATTTGTCGGTGCGCCAGTCTTTGGCCAGTTCGACCGCTGCGCGCTGGAGATTGCCGGGGAAACGTTCGAGCTTTTGTTCGAGGCGCTCAAAGAGCGTGAAGGCGTCGGCGGTGGCGCCCGCGAAGCCGGCGAGGATGTCGCCCTTCTCCCCGATGCGGCGCACCTTGCGGGCGTTGCCCTTCATCACGGTCTGGCCCATCGAGACCTGGCCGTCGCCGATCAGCGTCAGCTTGCCCCCCTTCTTCACCGCCAGGATGGTGGTGGAGTGCCATTCGGGGGATTTCGACATGTGTGAACCTGATTTCCTGACCAGGGAGCAATCTAGACTTTTCCAAATCGCGCCGCAAGAATTTTATTGAATATCGATAATTCAGCGCCCGAATCCGGTGTCCGGAGGCCCGATCGCCGGGCCTGGAAGATTTGCGGCGGCGGCCCGAATTCTGCTCGACAGCCCTGCGTTTTCGTTTTTCAGTTCAGGCCGCTGCGGGGCGGCGCGCTGGGGGCGCGATACGGTGGATGCCCGCGATGCAGACCAATCCCAGCCCTTCCCTTTCTTCCGGCCGAACCTCTGCCTCTGGCGGACCGGGCGTGCAGCGCGCCGTGTCCGCAATTTCGTGCGCGGCCGCGATGGTGACCGCGCTGGCCGTCGCCGCCTGCGCCAGCGCGCGGCCGCTACTGGATGATGCGCTGGTCGTGCCCGGACAGCGTGTGGGACAGATCGAGATCGGCATGCCGCTGGCCGAGCTGCTCTCGGTAATGGGGCAGCCGCGCAGCACTTCGCCGATCGTGGGGACGGCGGCGACGAGCTATACCTTCGACGGCGTCACGGTTGGCGCGCATGACGAGGTTTACTGGATCATCGCTGAGGACTCGCGGTTTCGCACGGTGAGCGGCGTGTCGCCGGGATCTGAGCAGATCTATGCCCGCGCGGCGATGGGCAAGCCGGAGTGCGTGGTGACGCGCGGCGCGACGACGATCTACGACTATCGCAATGCGTATTTCGAGGTCGACAACAGTTCGGGCCGCGTGACGCGCGTGGGCGTTCAGCAGAAGACGGATTTCTGCAGGAGTTAGGCGCTACGCCGCAAAGCGGTTGGCGGGACGCGGGCGCCAGCTGCGCAGGAAGGCGTCGAATTCGTCCGCCGGCAGTGGCGGCGAGAAATAATAGCCCTGGCCGATGGTGCAGTTGCGGCGCAGCAGGAACTCGGCCTGCTCGCGTGTTTCGACGCCCTCGGCCACGGTTTCCTGACCCATCGATTCAGCCATGGCGAGGATCATCTCGACGATGGCCGGCGCCTGCGCATCGGTGGCGAGCGCGCGGACGAATTGCTGGTCGATCTTGAACACGTCGAACGGCAGGACGGTGAGCGCCTTGAAATTGG
>CAZJZQ010000109.1:6650-11201 GCA_964550535.1 uncultured Rhizobium sp. | reverse complement strand
TCGAAGAAGGGCGGCTGCAGGATCGCGGCCGGGAAGGTGATCTGGTTCATCAGCGGATTGTAGGTCGCGTTCACCGTCTGCGCGTTCATGCCCCACTCGTCGCGATCAACCGGTTGGTTGAGGCGGGCGAGCTGGCGGTTCCATTCGAAGTCGTTGGCCGCCTTGATGTTCTCGAACAGCTTGCCCTGCTCGATGGTCATCGCGGAGTAGTCGCGCCATTTCACCGGATAACCGATGCGCGGCTCGAACGTGCCGAGCTTCTTCAGCGCTTCGGCGCGCGTGGCGTCGTCCATCCACGCCAGCGTTTCAAGACGCGATTGCAGCGCGGCGCGCAGGTTGGCGACGAGATCGTCCATCTTCGCCTTGTGATCGGCCGGGAAGTGGCGTGTGACGTAGATCTGGCCGACGCCTTCACCGATCAGGCCGTCGAGCAGCTGCACGCCGCGCTTCCAGCGCTCGCGCTGCACTTCCACGCCGCGCAGGGTCTTGGAATAGAAGGCGAAGCTGGCGTCGTCATAGGCTTTGGGCAGCGTCGCCGTGGCGTCGTTGACGAGATGGAAGGTGAGATAGCTTTTCCAGATGTTCAGCGGGATGGTGTCGAGGAATTGCGCGCCATCGCGAACGGCGGTGGTTTCGGTGACCACAAAGTCCTGATGCTCGCCGAGGCCGAGGCCCGCGAGCAGGATATCCCAGTCCGCGGCGGGGGCGAGTTTCTTGAGGCCCGCACGATCCATCGGATTAATGATGTCCTGGATCACGCGCTGGCGTTCCGGCGTCCAGTGCGCGGTGGCGATCAGTTTCTCGAAGCCGATGACCGCTTCGGCGGAGCGCGCCGGGTTGGCGTCGCCAATCAATTCGAAAATTCTCGTGACATAGGCCTTGTAGGCTGTGCGGTAGCTTTCGAGCTTCTCGCCCTCGTTGAGATAGTAGTCGCGGTTCGGCATGCCGAGACCGCCCTGGCCGACCCAGACCGTATAGCGCGCCGGGTCGTTCGGATCGGTTTCGATGCCGGCGCCGAACGGCGCGGTGAAGTCGCGGCCAGCCAGCAGGTTCATCAGGTCGGCGCGGGTGGCGATCGCGTTGATACGGGCAAGGTAGGGCTGGAGCGGTTCGAGCCCACGCGCTTCGATGGCGGCTTCGTCCATCCAGCTTCCGAAGATGCCGGCGACTTTCTGGCCGGTCGTTCCGGCGGCGGGCGACGCGCCGGCCAGTTCGGTGACGATGGCGTGGACGTCTTCTTCCGCGCGATCACGCAGCAGGTCGAAAATGCCATAGCGGGCTTTGTCGGCCGGGATCTGGAAAGTGGAGAGCCACTTGCCGTTCACATACTTGTTGAAATCGTCGCCCGGCTTCACGGCCTGGTCGATGTGGATGGTCTCGATGCCGAACGCGCCCAGTTCGGGCTTCGGCCCGGCTGCGGGCGTTTCACCACATGCGGCAAGCAGCGCGGCCGCGGACACGGTCAGCAGGACGAACAGTCTCATTAGCGGAGCCTCTGGAAATGAATCGCCGCGCTTCGTGCGCGTTTGAGGCGGGATTTGCCGCCCCGCTGCGCTGGAAGTCAACGCTTCGCATCGAAAATCAATAACTACGCACGGGCGCGCCCGCTTGCCGAAACGACACGAAACGGGTTTAGGCGTATGATTCCATTTGTTCAGCCGGTAGCTGGACGGATCGCGCCCCAGACCGGTTCTTCCCGATCAATGACTGACAAAGACACAGGTGGTTCAGCAGGCGGCTCCACGGGTGATCCCGGAGGCGACGCCGCTGGCGGCCATGGCGACATGAACGCCGACGCGTTCGCGCTCGTGACGCGTGGGCGGCGCGCGTCGGATTTCATGGTGCTGGCGGTGGCCGCCATCCTGGTGCTGGCCGGGTTGGCTGCGCTGGGCGAACTGGCGCTGTGGGCGGCGGGGCTGGCGATGCTGGTCGTTGTCGCTTTCGTCTTCGCCTACTTCGCGGGCACCGCCGACATGGAGCGGGAGGCGATCCGCGCAGCGCAGGATGCGGCGAACGACAAGGACAGGATGATGCGCGCGGAAAGCGCCCGCTCGATCCGCGCCGCGATCATCGACGCGCTGCCCGAGCCAGCCATGTATATCGACGCGCAGGGCAAGGTTGAGGCGGCGAACGCCGCCGCCCGCAAGCAATTCCGCTTTGTCGGGCAGGGGCCTTTGCTGTCGGCCGTGGTGCGGCGGCCGGAATTGCTGGATTCAGTCGCCGCCGCGCGCCGTGAAAGCCGGGCGCATGTGTTCGAGTTTGTCGAGCGCGACGAGACGGATCGCTATTTCTCGTGCGTGGCGGCGCCGCTGGAGGTTGGCGGCGCATCGGGCGTTTTGCTGAGCATGCATGATTTCACGGAGATCAAACGCGCGGAGCTGGCGCGCGTGGACTTCCTCGCCAACGCCAGCCACGAGCTGCGCACGCCGCTGACGTCGCTGTCGGGCTTTATCGAGACGTTGCGCGGGCCTGCGCGGGAAGACCCGGCGGCGTGGGACCGGTTTCTGGAGATCATGCAGAATCAGGCCGACCGGATGCGCCGCCTGATCAGCGACCTGCTGTCGCTGTCGCGGATCGAACTGATGGAGCACCGCCTGCCGGAGGGCAGCGCCGATCTGGGACGGGTGGTCGCGGAGGCCGCGGACGCGCTGTTGCCGATCTCGCAGGACAAGGGCGTGAAGCTGCGCGTGTCGGGCCATGCGTCGCCGGTGATGGTGACCGGGGTGCGCGACGAACTGAGCCAGGTGGCGCAGAATCTCATCGACAACGCCATCAAGTATTCCGAGCGCGGCGATGTGGTGGAGATAGAAGTGCTGTCCGCGCTGACCCGTGAACAGGCGATGCTGGAGGCGGGGCGCCGGTGGGATGATGCGGGGCGCATGTCCATCGCAACGGCGGCAGCGGCGGCGGATGCCGGACGCTTTGCGGTGTTGCGCGTTTCCGATGCCGGGCCGGGAATCGACCGCCAGCACCTGCCCAGGCTGGCCGAGCGCTTCTACCGGGTGGACCCGGGGCGGGGGCTGCGGCCCGGCACCGGGCTGGGTCTGGCCATCGTGAAACACGTGGTGACCCGTCACCGGGGCGCTTTCCTTGTGGAGAGCGAGGTTGGGCGCGGATCGGCCTTTGGCGTCGTTCTGCCACTGGCCGGGACGGAATCCGCAGCGTCTTCAGGGCAACGCGCCGCCATCCGGGATGACGCCGCGTCAGGATAGCGCACCTGTCACAACAACGCTTCGTCGCGCCGTCGCGAAACTGTCACAAGACTGTCAAACGCCGTCTCTAAGACCCCCGCAGGCGCCCCGGAAGGGGTCACGCGCGGCTGCGGGTTCATGTACGAACAGATCGCTCACTCAAGGCTTGCTCTCGCCTTGCTCGCCGCGCTCCTCGCGGTTGCTTCAGCAGCATTTTTCATGGGGCGCCGCCGGGCGATCGTCCTGGCGGGCGGTAATCCGCGGACGCTGCACTCGCGTCCCAACTATCACGGCTATCTGGTTGCGCTGTGGACGCTGGGGCCGTCGCTGCTGGTCCTGCTTTTCTATGCGTCGGCCGGAAACTTCATCGCGGACAGTCTTGCGTTGCGTGAGACGCCCGCCGGGATTGCGGCGCTGCCGGGCTTCGAGGCGTCAGTCCAGATCGACGCCGCCCGCGCGATAGCGGGCGGGACCGCCATGGACGGAGGCGAAGGCGCCGCCGCCGCGACCCGCGAGCTGGCCGGCGGCATCGCGACACAGCGCGGCTTCGTGAAGCTGATTGCGGTGCTCCTGTCGGGCGGTCTGGCGCTGGCCGGATTCGCCTTCGGTCTGGCGCGGGTTCGCAAGGACCACCGCGCGCGCAACGGCGTGGAAGCGGCGATCAAGATGCTGCTTCTCCTGTGCTCGGGCGTGGCGATTGCGACGACGGTGGGGATCATCCTGTCGCTGGTGTTCGAGACGCTGCGCTTCTTCGAGGAAGTCTCGCCGCTGGAATTCCTGTTCGGCCTGAAGTGGAGCGCGCAGACGCAGATCCGTCCTGATCAGGTGGGCGCGTCGGGCTCGTTCGGCGCGGTGCCGCTGATCTATGGCACGCTGATGATCACCTTCATCGCGATGCTGGTGGCGGCGCCGGTGGGATTGTTCTCGGCGATCTATCTCTCGGAATACGCCAGCCCGCGTGCGCGCCGGACGCTGAAGCCGGTTCTGGAAGTGCTCGCGGGCGTGCCGACTGTGGTTTACGGCTTCTTTGCGCTGCTGACGGTGGCGCCTGCGGTGCGGGCGTTCGGCGACTGGCTGAACGGCGTGCTGATGGCGCTGATGCCATGGGTCGAGGGGCCGATCATCGAGGCGCAGCCGACCAGCGCGCTGGCGGCGGGTCTCGTCATGGGCGTGATGATCATTCCGTTCGTCTCGTCGCTGTCGGACGACGTCATCAACGCCGCGCCGCAGACGCTGCGAGATGGGGCGTTTGCGCTGGGCGCCACGAAGTCCGAGACGGTCCGGCATGTGATCCTGCCGGCGGCGCTGCCTGGCGTGGTGGCGGCGCTGCTGCTCGCCGTGTCGCGCGCGGTGGGCGAGA
>CAZJZQ010000109.1:0-6640 GCA_964550535.1 uncultured Rhizobium sp. | reverse complement strand
GTCTCGCCCACCGCGCGCGACACGGCGAGACGATGATCGTGGTGATGGCCGCGGGCCAGCGCGCGCAGATCACCGCCAACCCGTTCGAGGACGTTACGACCATCACGGTGCAGATCGTCGATCTCCTGACCGGCGACACCGAGTTCGACAGCCCGAAAACGCTTTCGGCCTTTGCGCTCGGCTTCGGCCTGTTCCTCATCACGCTCGTCTTCAACCTGATCGCCCAGCGCGTGGTCAAAGCTTACCGTGAAAAGTATGACTAGCGCCGAACGGATTCCGCCGACCGCCGAACAGGCGCGCAAGCGGCTGAAGCGCCGCTATCGCGAAGAGGGGCGCTTCCGATTTTATGGCGTCGCCGCGATCGTGTTCGCGATCGTTTCGCTCGGCGTGCTGCTGACCTCGATCGTGGTCGAGGCGGTGTCGGCGTTCGTGAAGAATGAGTTGACGGTCGAGGTGATGCTCGATCCGTCGGTGGTTGATCCCGATGGCGACCGCGACCCGGAAGAAATCCGCGCCAGCGTGTCAGTGTTCTCCGACCTGCTGCGCAACGAGCTGCGCGAGCGGTTCCCGGAGGCTGCGGGCGATCTGGCGCTGCGCCGCCAGCTGTCGCGCATGGTGTCGACGCTGGCGGGCGATGGCCTTGCGGAACGCGCTGCGAAGAACCCCGGCCTGATCGGCACGACTGTCCGCGTCAGCGTTCCGGTGGCCGATATCATCGACCTTTATCTGAAAGGCCTGATCACCGGGCAGGTGGTCGAGGACGGCGCCATGGTTGCGGCGCTCGCGCGCGATGGCGAAGGCGTGACGGTGCGCGCGCCGGGCGGCTTTGCAGGGGTTCACGAGCGGATCGTGACGCGGGTGCGCGACGAAGCTTCTGTGCGCGAGCGGGCGGCGGATCTTTCCGTGGCCGCGATTGCACGGCTGAATGAGCGCATGGGGTCGCTTGACGGCGAGCGGGCGCGTCTGGCCGCCGCCGATATGGCTGTTGTGACGGCTGCGGCGGAAGATGCGGTGGAACAGGCTGATGCCGGTCAGGCGCGTCTGGCGCGCATCGCCGGCCGCGCCGAAGCCACGGGCGACATGCAGCCGCTGCGCGATGAAGTGCGAGCGCAGCTTCAGGCCATGGCCGCCGAGGTTTCAACGGAAGCAACCGCACTGGTCGCGCGCGGTGATGACTATGCCCGCCGTGCTGCTGTTGCGCTTGCGCGGGGCGAGCCCACGGCGGAGACGCGCCGTATCCAGTCGAGCGCCGCCTATCTCGCGGGCGACCGCCGCCGTGTCGATGCGCGCGTGCTTGAGGCGGCCGTGAATGATGTGAACATGCTGGCGCCTGCGGAACTGGTGGTCGCCGCCTCGCAGATCGTGGGCCGTCCGCTGGCGCCGATGGGCGCGCTGACGTCGGCGCGGGATGATGCGCAGCGCGTCGCCGCCGTGATGCGGGTGAACGCTTATGAAGTCGCCGGGGCGCAGGCCGCCATCCGCGAGCAGCAGATCCGGATTGACGGCCTGACCGCCGAGGCGTCCGTGCTGCGCGCGCAGTCGCCGGAGCGCGCGGACGCCCTGCGGAGCGAGGCGGCGGCTTCGGCCAATTCGCGGATGAACCGCCTGTTGCGTGACCTGGAAACGCTTCAGGAAGCTGGCGCCCGCCTGGCGCCGGGCGCGATCGTTCCTGCTCCTGCGGCTCCGGTTGATCCGGCGGCCCCCGTGGTTCCGGCTGATCCTGGCGATCTTGCAATGGCGGAAGCGCAGGCGCAGCTCGGGCTCGATGTCGGCGGACCTCTGGCGGTGGCCTATGCGCTTGGCGCGTCGGAGGGCGACGGGCAGGGCGCGGACGATGCGCTGCGCTCGCTGCTGGTGGCGCGTGTCGATCTGGATCGCGACGCCCTGAACCGCGATATTGCGCGGCTGGAGCGCAAACGGGACCGCGACAGCGATGCGGCGCGCGCGCTGCTGGACCGCGTGGCCTCGCCGGGCGCGACGCTGACGCTGGACGAGTTCTCGCCGTCCGTTCTGGTTGAGGCCGGCGGCGGCGTGGTGAAAGCGCGAACGATCTCGCCGGACGGCATTGCTGGCGAAGAGCTGCTGACCCTGAAGTCGCTGTCCGATGTTCCGGCCGGCGAATGGCGCGTGCGCGAACTGGAGACGCCGGAAGGCGACCGTCTGGTCACCGACCGGCAGGCCGCGTGGGCCAATGCGCTGAAGGCTTCGGGCGATATCCAGCGCAAGCTGAACTTCGATCTCTTCACGCGCGCGGACTCGACCTACCCGGAACTGGCGGGTCTGGCGGCGGCGCTGGCCGGATCGTTCTGGATCATGATCGTCACGCTGGCGCTGTCGCTGCCCATCGGCGTGATGGCCGCAATCTATCTGGAAGAGTTCGCGCCGCGTAACCGCATCACCGACTTCATCGAGGTGAACATCAACAACCTGGCGGCCGTGCCCTCGATCGTGTTCGGCCTGCTGGGAGCGGCGGTGTTCATCAACTTCTTCAACCTGCCGCGATCCGCGCCGCTGATCGGCGGTCTGGTGCTGTCGCTGATTACGCTGCCGACGATCATCATCGCGACGCGCGCCGCGCTGGGCGCCGTGCCGCCGTCGATCCGCGAGGGCGCGCTGGCGGTAGGGGCGTCGCTGCCCCAGACGGTGTTCCACCATGTGCTGCCGCTGGCGGCGCCGGGCATCCTGACCGGGGCCATCATCGGTCTGGCCCGCGCCCTTGGCGAAACCGCGCCTCTGCTGCTGATCGGCATGGTGGCCTTCGTGGCGGAACCTCCGGCCAGCATGTTCGACAGCGCGACAGCGCTGCCGGTTCTGGTGTACAAGTGGTCCAGCGCCGCCGAGCGCGCCTGGCAACCCATGACTTCGGCGGCGATCATTGTTCTGCTGGTCTTCATGTTCGCCATGAACGCGCTGGCCGTATATTTGCGCCGCCGCCTCGAACGGAGATGGTGATGAGCCGTATCGATGCAGTCGTTCAGCAACGCCCCGGAGACACCAGCGTGGCAGCGAACCAAATGACCCGCCTGAAGACCAAAGTGCAGGCGAAGGACGTTTCCGTCTTCTACGGCGAGAAGCAGGCCCTGTTCGGCGTGTCGCTCGACGTGCCCGAGAAGTCGGTCACGGCGCTGATCGGACCATCGGGGTGCGGCAAGTCCACCTTCCTGCGCTCGATCAACCGGATGAACGACACGATCGAAGGCGCGCGGGTGGAGGGCGAGATCTGCATCGACGGCGAAGATGTGAACGACCGGGCGGTGGACCCGGTGCTGTTGCGCGCGCGCGTCGGCATGGTGTTCCAGAAGCCCAACCCGTTCCCCAAGTCGATCTTCGACAATGTGGCCTACGGCGCCCGCATCCACGGTCTGGCGTCCTCGAAGAAGGACCTTGAGGACATCGTCCAGAAATCGCTGGAGCGCGCCGGCCTCTGGAAAGAGGTGAAGGAGCGGCTGCACCAGCCCGGTACAGGCCTGTCGGGCGGCCAGCAGCAGCGCCTCGTGATCGCCCGCGCCATCGCCGTCAGCCCGGAAGTGATCCTGATGGACGAACCGTGCTCGGCGCTCGATCCCATGGCGACGGCCAAGATCGAGGAACTGATCGACGAGCTGCGGTCGAATTATTGCATTGTCATCGTTACCCATTCCATGGCCCAGGCCGCCCGCGTTTCGCAGCAGACGGCCTTCTTCCACATGGGTAAACTGATTGAAGCGGGTCAGACTGAGACCATATTCACCAATCCGCGCGATCCGCGCACCCAGGACTACATCACCGGCCGTTTCGGATAGACTGCCCCCGAACGGTTGCCCAGGCGGGCGAAGGAGACGCGGCATGACCGAGCATACTGTCAGGTCCTTCTCGGCTGATCTGGAGGATCTGTCCGGCGATCTGGCCCGCATGGGCGGGCTGGCCGAGGACATGCTGTCCGACGCCGTTCAGGCTGTGACGACGCGGGATCTCGCGCTCGCCGACACGGTGGTCGGCCGCGATCCGCAGATCGACGGGCTTCAGATCGAGGCCGAGAAAAAGATCCTGCGCCTGCTCGCCCTGCGCCAGCCGCTCGCGCGCGACCTGCGCCAGACGATTTCGGCGCTGAAGATCGCCGCCGAGCTGGAGCGTATCGGCGACCTCGCCAAGAACATCGCCAAGCGAGCCAAGGTGGTCGAAATGGTCGAGCCTGCGGGTCCGCTGAAAGGCGTGGCGCGCATGGGGCGTCTGGTGAGCGCGCAGCTGAAGCGCGTTCTGGATGCATACTCCGCGCTGGAGACGGACGCCGCCAACAAGGTGTGGACCCGCGACGAAGAAGTCGACGAACACTATCAGGCGCTGTTCCGTGAAGTGCTGACCTACATGATGGAAGATCCGCGCACGATTTCCGGCTGCGCGCACCTGCTTTTTGTCGCCAAGAATCTCGAGCGGATTGGCGACCACTGCACCAACATCGCGGAGGAAATCCATTTCCTCGTGACTGGTGAACCGCTCGTCTCCGAAAGGCCGAAAGTCGATGCCCTCAACAGCAATTGATCTGGCCCGTCCGCCGTCACGCGGCGCTGCGGTCCGCCCCTACGCCCTCATCGTAGAGGACGAGTCGGCGCTGGTTGAACTGATCCGCTACAATCTCGAACGTGAAGGCTATGACGTCGACGCCGCCACAGACGGCGAAGAAGCGCTGCTGATGATCGAGGAGCGCCAGCCCGATATCGTGCTGCTCGACTGGATGCTGCCCAAGCTGGCGGGCATCGAGGTTTGCCGCCGCCTGCGCTCGCGGCCTGCGACGCGCAACCTGCCGGTCATCATGCTGACGGCGAAGGCCGAGGAAACGGATCGTATCCGGGGCCTCGATACGGGCGCCGACGACTATATGACCAAGCCGTTCTCCATGACCGAGCTGGTGGCCCGGATCCGCGCCGTGATGCGCCGCATCCGCCCGGCGCTGGCCGAGGACAAGGTGAAGGTCGGCGATATCGAGATCGACCGCACGGCGCACCGCGTGATGCGCAATGGCGTGGAAGTTCATCTGGGGCCGACCGAGTTCCGCCTGCTGGACCATTTTATCCAGCATCCGGGCCGCGTGTTCAGCCGCGAGCAGCTTCTGGACGCGGTGTGGGGCTCGGACGTCTATGTCGAGACCCGCACGGTTGACGTGCACATCGGCCGCCTGCGCAAGGCCCTGTCCAAGGGCGGCGGGGATGATCCGGTGCGGACGGTGCGTTCGGCGGGTTATGCGCTGAACGTGGGGTAGGGCGGTTATCGCCAAGGGGGACCTTGGCGGGATGACATTTCCGGCCGCGGCGCTTAAAGGCTGCTGCGTGAACCGGAGCCGCCCATGATCCCCCGTTACGCCCGCCCTGAAATGTCGGCCATCTGGGAGCCGGAATCCCGTTACGCCATCTGGCTGGAAATCGAGACCCTGGCTGCGGAGGCCATGGCCGAACTCGGCATGATCCCGGCGGACGTTCCCAAGGCGGTCCGCGCCCGCGGCGGTTTCGATGTCGCCCGCATCGACGAGATCGAGCGCGAGGTTAAGCACGATGTGATCGCCTTCCTGACCTCGGTGGCCGAGCATGTCGGGCCGGAAGCGCGCTTCCTCCATATGGGAATGACGTCGTCGGACGTTCTGGACACCTGCCTGTCGGTGCAGCTGGTGCGAGCGTCGGACATTCTTCTGAAAGGCGTGGATCGTGTTCTGGCGGCGCTGGAGAAACGCGCGTTCGAGCACAAGCTGACGCCGGCCATCGGGCGGAGCCATGGCATCCATGCCGAGCCAACCACGTTCGGCGTGAAGCTGGCCGGCTTCCATGCCGAGATGCAGCGCAACCGCAAGCGGCTGGAAACGGCGCGCGAGGAGATTGCCACTTGCGCGATTTCGGGCGCGGTCGGCACGTTCGCGAACATTGATCCGCGCATCGAGGAAATGGTCGCAGAGAAACTGGGCCTCGCGCCGGAGCCTGTCTCCACGCAGGTGATCCCGCGCGACCGGCATGCGGCCTATTTTGCGGCGCTGGCCGTCATTGCTTCGACGATCGAGCGCGTCGCGACAGAGATCCGCCATCTGCAACGCACCGAAGTGCTGGAAGCGGAGGAGTATTTCTCGGCGGGGCAGAAGGGGTCGTCGGCGATGCCGCACAAGCGGAATCCGGTGCTGACTGAAAACCTCACGGGTCTTGCGCGTCTGGTGCGTTCGGCGGTCGTGCCGGCGATGGAGAATGTCGCGCTCTGGCATGAGCGGGATATTTCGCACTCGTCGGTCGAGCGCGGCATCGGGCCGGATGCGACGATCCATCTGGATTTCGCGCTGAACCGGCTTGCGGGCGTGATCGAGAACCTGCTGATCTACCCGGAGAACATGAAGGCCAACCTCGACCGTCTCGGCGGGCTGCACAACTCGCAGCGCGTTCTGCTGGCGCTTGTCGAGAAAGGCGCGTCGCGGGAGGACGCCTATCGTCTGGTCCAGCGTAACGCGATGAAAGTCTGGGCCGATCCGAAGCGCGGCGAAGGCGATTTCCTGCGCAATCTGCGGGACGATGCGGACGTGTCGAAACTGCTCAGCGCTGATGCGCTGGGTGAGATGTTTGACCTCGATTATCACTTCAAGGGTGTCGACGTGATCTTCAGGCGGGTGTTCGGGCGGGCCTGAAAACGGGGG
>CAZJZQ010000108.1:0-11256 GCA_964550535.1 uncultured Rhizobium sp. | reverse complement strand
GAGCGCCTGCTTTACACGCAGGATGTCGGCGGTTCGATCCCGTCACCGCCCACCACTCCTCTCCTGGCGCACAACGTCCGGATTTCAGACAGTTTATCCAGCACGTCCCTTCGCGGGGCGAAGGGCCGGGCCGCCCCGGAACCTTGTCGCGCGGACCGAAAACCGGCTCGTGCGCTGGAATTCAGGAAGCAGGGGAGGGCCGCAAACCGGGCCCGCCCATTTTTCCGGCAACAAAAATGCGCCCCGCCCAATGTCAGGCTCAATGCCATTCGCGCTGAAACAACGTTTGGCGTTTGCCGGGCGTCAGATCACGCCGAACGCCCGCATGGCTTCCGCCACCCTCACGAAACCGGCGATGTTGGCGCCCAGGACGTAGTCGCCGGGCGCGCCGTATTCCTCCGCCGTCTCGGCGCACCGGTCATGGATGCCGTGCATGATGTCGGCAAGCCGGGCTTCGGTCTGCTCAAAGGACCAGCTATCCCGCGAGGCGTTCTGCTGCATCTCAAGAGCGGACGTCGCAACGCCGCCCGCGTTCGCCGCCTTGCCCGGCGCGAAGCATACGCCGGACGCCTGAAAGATTTTCACGGCTTCCGAAGTGCTCGGCATGTTCGCGCCTTCGCCAACCACCGCCACGCCGTTCTTCACCAGCGTTGTGGCGTCCTTGCCTGTCAGTTCGTTCTGCGTTGCGGAAGGCATGGCGATCTGACAGGGGACATCCCAGATGCAGCCGCCGTCGATATAGCGCGACTTGCCGCCCTTCAGTTCGGCATAGTCCGCGATCCGGTCGCGGCGCACCTCCTTGATCTCCTTCAGGAGTTCAAGGTCGATCCCATCATCATCGACGACATAGCCATTGGAGTCGGAGCACGCCACCACGCGCGCGCCGAACTGCTGCAACTTCGCGATCGTATAAATGGCGACATTGCCAGAGCCGGAAACGATGGCCCTGCGGCCTTCGAGGCTCTCATTGCGCCGCGCCAGCATACGCTCGACAAAATACACGGCGCCGTAGCCTGTCGCCTCACGCCGCGCCTGCGAGCCGCCATAGACAAGGCCCTTGCCCGTCAGGACGCCGGCCTCATAGCGATTGGTCAGCCGTTTGTACTGGCCGAACATATACCCGACCTCGCGCCCGCCGACTCCAATATCGCCGGCCGGCACGTCCGTGTACTCCCCGATATGGCGATGAAGTTCGGTCATGAAGGACTGGCAGAAACGCATGACCTCGCCGTCCGACCGGCCGCGCGGAT
This sequence comes from uncultured Rhizobium sp., assembly GCA_964550535.1. Taxonomy (GTDB): domain Bacteria; phylum Pseudomonadota; class Alphaproteobacteria; order Caulobacterales; family Hyphomonadaceae; genus UBA7672. The sequence continues at coordinate 10,006 of CAZJZQ010000108.1, read as the reverse complement.
TGAAATCCGAGCCTCCCTTGCCGCCGCCGATCGGCATGCCGGTGAGCGCATTCTTGAAAATCTGCTCGAAGCCAAGAAACTTGATAATTCCGAGATTGACGGATGGGTGAAACCGGATGCCGCCCTTGTAGGGGCCCAGCGCCGAATTGAACTGCACTCGGAAACCGCGATTGATCTGCACCGCCCCCCGGTCATCGACCCAGGGCACCCGGAAAATAATCTGGCGTTCCGGCTCGCAGATGCGTTCAATAAGGGCGTTGTCGGCGTAGTGCGGATGCTTGGCCACCACACGCCCGAGGCTTTCCAGAACCTCCCGGACGGCCTGGTGAAACTCGTCTTCACCAGCGTTGCGGTTTAGCACTTCGGCCAGGATGGGTTCCAGCTTCTCGTCGATCTTCACCCGCAGGCCTCCTTAAAAAAGCGCTTCGTTTCTAGGGGATGCGGCCGAAGGCGCCAGAGGAGACTCTGTCGCAGCAACACAGGGTTGAAGGGGACGTTTCCGGCCAGGACAGCGGGCGGTTAGGGCGGCCATGGATGGCGGAGCGCCAGAACGGCTCGCCCAACTGTCAGATGAGCGTCAGTCATGAAGCCTGATGCAGAGGCGAGGGCCAGCCCCTCGCATCGAAACCGGCGACTGTCTTTCCCTCGCCCGGATTATTCAAAAAAAGCAGCCGCAGCCGAGAAGATGCTGATGGCGAGCGCGATCATGCTCGGGATGATGACCGCCGCGCCGAAGATGAACGTTAACACGACCGTCAAACCAGCTTTCCGCTTCGGCGCATGCTGACTTTTGTGTTTGCTGGGGTTCAGGGAATTATCACCCATCGCCGCGTCTCCCCGCGCCAGAAAGCTTCTTTGCAACGCTTTGCCCCGCTGGCTGCGGCGCATCCGCAGCCTCATCGTCGGAAAGCAGTATCCGGTGAGCTGCGCCCGACATGTCGTCATACTGGCCGCTTTTCAGTGACCAGAAAAAAGCGCCAAGGCCTGCAATTCCCATGAGGAGCGCAATCGGCACGAGCCATACGAGTGCGGTCACGGCGGCGCCTCCCTGGTCTGCAACCTGACGCTGACGGGTCGCGCCGCCGGTCTGGCCAGCGCGGAGCCGTTTGTCCATCTCAGGGAGTTCAGAACGACGATAATAGACGAAGCCGACATCGCAACCGCCGCCAGCAAAGGCGTCACAAAGCCCGCTAGGGCGACCGGTATGGCGATGATGTTGTAAAGGACAGCGATTGCGAAGTTCTGGTGAACAAGTTCGCGCGTCCTTTCGGCGATGGCCAGAGCGTTCGGGACGGCGTTCAGACTGGTGTCGAGAAAAACGAAGTCCGCAGCGGCCCGGCCGACATCTGCCGCGCTGGCAGGGGCGATCGACACATGGGCGGCGGACAGCGCCGGCGCATCGTTCAGGCCGTCGCCGACCATCAGAACCTTCCGTCCTGCCCGGCGGAGATCTTCGAGGCGGCGCACCTTCTCCTCTGGCGTAAGACCATAGCTGTAGTCTTTCACGCCGAGGGCGTGCGCGATTCCGGCGACGTTGGCTTCGTTGTCACCGGAGAGAATCTCGACAGGGAGGCCCCGTGCGCGGATCGCTTCGACCGCGCGGCCGGCCTGCGGGCGCAGCATGTCCGAGAACTCGAAAGTTCCCAAAGCCGTCCCGTCCCGCGTGAATGTGGCGGGTCCGGCGGTGGGCTGGCCGCCCTGCGCCCATCCGGCGCGGCCGAGCCGGTAGAGGTGATCGCCGATCCGTCCTTCCAGTCCCAAGCCGGGATGCTCGACAAACTCTTGCACATCCAGCGCGGAGTCCCTCTCGCGCAGAGCGGCGACGGCCTGCGCGACGGGGTGACGGGATTGCGCCGCCAGAGCCGCAGCCGCATCGAGCGCGGCGCCGCCGGCTGTGCGGCCGGTAACGGTCAGCCGGCCGAGCGTCAGCGTGCCGGTCTTGTCGAAAACCGCGGCGTCGGCGCTGGCGAGGCGTTCGAGCGCGTCGCCATCTTTCACGGCGATGTTCAATTCAAACAGGCGCTGCGCCGCCATCACATGCACCATCGGCACCGCAAGACCGAGCGCGCAAGGGCAGGTGATAATCAGAACGGACACCGCGATCGTAAGTGCATGATGCCAATCGCCGGTGACGAAGAACCACGCCGCGAAACTGGCGGCCGCCAGCGTGTGAACGACAGGCGCGTAGAGCACCGCGGCGCGGTCGGAAAGCCGGCGGTAGCGCGCCCGGCCATGCTCCGCCGCCTCCATCATGTTGATCATCGTCGCGACAAACGAGTCGTGCATGGCGTGCGTGACGCGCACGCTGATGTCGCCATTGAGCGTCAGCATTCCGCCAAGGACGGCGCTTCCGGCGCGGACACGCAGGGGAGACGACTCGCCGCTGACGATTGCGGCGTCGATATCCGCCTCTCCGGCGGTTACCGCTCCATCAAGGGGAATACGGTCGCCGGACGCTATCTTGATAATCTGTCCCGGCTGAATCCGGTCGATGGGGGTGAAGGTGCGGGTCCCGTCCGCCGCAAGGACGGTTGCTCCGCGAGGCATGAGACGCGCGAGGCCGAGAACCGCCGTTCTGGCTTTCCGGCGCATCATGTGATCGAGCGTACGTCCCACCAGCAGGACAAAGATCAATGATGTCGCCGCATCGAAATAAGCGTGTGGGCCCTTGATGGCGGTATCGTATGCGCTCAGCGCGAAGGTCAGCAGGATGCCGACCGACACCGGCACGTCCATGTTCACTTTTCCGGCCTTGAGCGCCGTCCACGCGGAAAAGAAGAATATCCGCCCGGAGTAGATGATGACCGGGGCGGCGAGAATGGCGGAGAGTACATGGAAAACCTGGCGCAGTTCGGGGTCGGCGCCAGACCACACCGAAACCGACAACAGCATGATGTTCATCATGGCGAAGCCTGCCACGGCGGTTGCGCGGACAAGCCGGCCCATCTCTTCGTCGCGAGCGTCCGCCGGCCCGCTGGACAGCGTGGCGTCAAACCCGGCCTGCGCAAGCGCTTCGATCAGGGGCGGGGGCGTGTTAGTCCGGCGCCACTTCACTTTCACGCGGCGCGTCGTGAGATTGACCCGGGCCTCGACCACCTGATCGATCCGGGACAGGGCGGTTTCAATCGTTTTGATACAGGAGGCGCAGCGCGCGCCGGGCACGGATATATCGGTTTCGAGAAGCCCGCCGGAAACCGCGCGGCTTGCAAGCATGATTTCGCCGGCAGGAGGTGCGCTTGGGCTGCGGGCGGCGCTTTCCTGTTGGCCGGCCATGTTCACGCCTCCACGTCGGCGACCGCTCTGTAGGCGTGCCAGCTGGCGTGCCCGAGCAGGGGGAAGATAACGATGAAGCCGATAAGAAAGGTCGCGAGTCCAACCAGGCAGAGAGCAAGAATGATGGCGCCCCACACGATCATCGGCGCCAGATTATTCCAGACGAGCGCCATGCTGGTTCCCATCGCGGTGAAAGCGTCTGTCTTGCGGTCGAGAAGCATGGGGATGGAAAAGGCGCTGATAGCGAAAGCGAAGGCGGCGAAAAGGCCGCCGATCGCGGTTCCGACGGTCAGCATGAACCAGCCGGCCGGTCCGGCTATCAACAACTCGACGATGTGGGAGAGGCCGGGAAACGGTCTGACGCCGAAGAAGAGCGCGTACAGCAGAACGGCTGCACGCATCCACAGCAGGGTGAGCAAGCAGAGCAGCAGGCCGGCGAAGAATATCTGCGGCCCCGAACCCAGCTTCACGAACAGCATCCGGCTCAGCGTCGTCGTTTCGCCCCGCTCCAGCGCGCGGCTTTTCGCGTACAAGCCGACTCCAAGCAACGGGCCGACGATCAGGAAGCCAGCGAGCGCGGGGAAGAGGATATAATCGTATTCCAGGAGGAACAGGAGCCCCACGAAGAGCGCCGATATGATCGCTATGCCAAAGCCATAGGAGAGACTCAGCAGAGGTTGGCGAACCATGTCCCGCCACCCTTGCGCCAGCCAGGTCAGGCCCGCTGTCGCGGGAAGGTTCCGCTGCATACGGGTATCGCGCGTGCGATCAATGCCTGACGTCTCGCTCAGCAATCCATATGCGTCTTGATTTTCGGTCATCGCCCGGGTCCTCAGCAAGCCGGTTTCGCCGCCCTGAATTCTGCGCGCCCATCCGCTTCAGTGGAATGGGCCACGCATTCAGGCTGCGATTCAAACGCCACATAGACTAGATGCGCGTTCGCCGCCGCGAAGATCAGAAACGCGGCGCCGACGAGTATCCAGATTCGCAGCCTCATTTCTCCGGCCCCGCATTGGACCCGTGCTCGCCTAGCGAATGGACATACAGGGCGAGTATTCTGATTTCGGCTGGCGACAGCCGCTCGTCCCAGGTCGGCATGTGGCCGCGCCGGCCGCCGTGGATCGTCGCGATTATCGTATCCAGGGCGCCGCCATACAGCCAGTACTGGTCGGTGAGGTTCGGGGCCCCGACCTCGGACTTTCCGCGCGCATCCTCTCCGTGACACGTCGCGCAATTTGCCTGGAATACGGCGCGCCCGGTCTCGATGGTCTCGGCGCTTGCTGTCGACAGATCCGGGTTGCTCAATGAGAAAACGAAGGCCGCCGCTGTGTTGATGTCCTCGCGCGGCAGCATGTCGTCGACGCCAAAGCGGGGCATCTCGGCGATCCGGCTTCCCGGGTGCGCGGCGTTCACGCCGACGCTGATTGTCTCTGCGATGCGCTCGACGCCGCCGCCCCACAGCCAGTCGTCGTCGGTCAGGTCGGGATAGTTGGCTTGCGCTTTCCCGCTTACGCCGTGGCAGGCGGCGCAATTGTCTCCATACAGCTGACGTCCGGTGCTGGCGACGATGGCCATGAGTTGCGGATCCGCCTGGATTTCGGCGTAGCTGGACGTTTCGATCCGGCTCACCCATGCGGCTCGCTGGTTCTTGGACTCGACGACTTCCTGCTCAACGGTCCTGCGCTGGTCGATGCCCAGAAGCCCGCGCGTGTAGGTGTTGCCGAGAGGCCAGGCCGGAGCGATCACCCAGAAGACAACGGCGACGATGTGGGTCACGATCAGAAAGATCAATACGCCGCGAGGCACGGGCGTGTCGAGTTCCTTGATGCCGTTCCACTCGTGGCCCGTCAGCCGTTCACCGCTGACGGGATCGCGTTCTTCTTCGTTCATGGTTCATCCTCCGGTTCGAGGATGGCGGTTTTGGCGTCGTGAAAGCGCGATCTGTTCGCTGGCCAGAACGCATAGACAATGACGCAGACGAAGAAGGCGATCAGATAGAACAGCCCCCAGCTCTTCGAGAACGCGACCAGAAAATCGTGGGTCATGGCGGGGCCTCAGTTGATCGCCTCGGGCGGCTTTTCGGCGGCGGCGGTGTTTTCGTGCGCCGCTCCCGTAAGGCGTCCAAGAACCTGTAGATAGGCGACGACCGCATCCATTTCCGTCAGCTGGCTGGTGACGCCGTCGAACGCCCGGATTTGCGTGTCTCTGCCATAACGCTCCTGAAGGCCGGTCAGATCCGCGTCGGGGTTGGCCTGGGCGTAGGCGTCTGCTTCCGCGTTCTCGATCATGGCGTCTGTGTAGGGAACGCCGACGGCGCGCTGGGCGGCGAGGTGTTGCGAGAGATCGTCGATACGCAGCGTTGTCCGCGCCAGCCAGCGATAGGCCGGCATGTTCGATTCCGGGACCACATCGCGGGGATAGGTGAGGTGCGCAACATGCCAGAAATCGCTGTACTTGCCCCCCACGCGGGCGAGATCAGGTCCGGTCCGTTTCGAGCCCCACAACATCGGGTGATCGTACTTTGACTCAACGGCAAGCGAATAGGGACCGTAACGCTCCACCTCGTCGCGCAATGTGCGGATCATCTGGCTATGGCAGGCGTAGCACCCCTCGCGGATGTAGATGTTGCGGCCGGCCAGTTCGAGAGGCGTGTAGAGGCGCAGATCCGGCGCTTCCTCGACTGTTTCGTCGATCGTGAAAAGCGGGGCGATCTCCACAATGCCGCCCACGCTGGCCGCGGCGATGATCGCCAGCACGAAGCCGATCGCTGAACGTTCCAGCTTGCGATGGAGGAATTCGCTCATACGTTACTCCCTCGCTTCAGCCAGGAAGGCTGGCTGCGGCAGATCCGCGTGATTGTTCGCGATGGCCGGCGCCGTGCGGATGGTCATCAGGATATTGTAAAGGCCAATGATGGCCCCGATGAGGAACAGCAAGCCGCCAAAAGCGCGCGCAACGTAGTAGGGCCACATTGCGTTGAGTGAATCCACGAAGGAATAGGCGAGCGTGTTCTCTTCCGTGTAGGTGCGCCACATCAGGCCCTGGATGATCCCGGAATTCCACATCGCGAAGATGTAGATAAGCGTCCCGGCCAGAGCCAGCCAGAAGTGCCATTCGACCAGAGCAGGCGAATGCATTCTCTCGCGTTTCCAGAGAGACGGAACAAGCGTGTAGAAAGAGCCGAAGGTGATCAGCGCCACCCAGCCGAGGGCGCCTGCGTGAACGTGGCCGACGGTCCAGTCCGTATAGTGAGAGAGAGAGTTCACGGGACGGATCGCCATGAACGAGCCTTCGAACGTGGACAGGCCATAGAAAACGGCGGCGATCATCATGAAGCGCAGCGTGGCGTCGTCGCGCACGCGATGCCAGGCGCCGTTGAGCGTAAGAAGCGCGTTGCCGGCGGACGCCCATGACGGGACCAGAAGCATGATCGAAAATGTCATGCCCAATGTCTGCACCCAGTGGGGCAGGGCGGTGTAGTGCAGGTGGTGAGAGCCCGCCCACATGTAAAAGAAGGTGATCCCCCAGAAGCTCAGAATTGAAAGCCTGTAGGAGAAGATCGGACGCTGGGCACGGACGGGCAGGTAGTAATACAGCATCCCGAGGAAGCCGGCCGTGAGGAAGAACGCGACCGCGTTGTGGCCGTACCACCACTGGACCATCGCATCCTGCACGCCCGGCCAGACGGTGTAGCTTTTCGCGTGTCCCAGTGAGACCGGCACGGCGAGATTGTTGACGATGTGCAGGATCGCTACGACCAGAATGAACGCCATGAAGTACCAGTTGGCGACATAGATATGAGGTTCCTTGCGCCGGGCGAGCGTGCGGATGTAGAGGACGAAATAGGTCACCCAGACGATGACGAGCCAGATATCCGCGTACCACTCGGATTCGGCGTACTCTTTCGACTGCGTGATGCCGGTGAAATAGCCGGCGATCGCCATCAGGCAGTACATGTTGTAGCCCACCAGCACGAACCACGGCGAAAGCTGGTCAGGCAGGCGCGCGCGCGACGTGCGCTGCACGACATGGAATGATGTCGCGATCAGTGCGTTGCCGCCAAACCCGAAGATGACGCCCGTGGTGTGTGTCGGCCGAAGGCGCCCGAAACTGGACCAGCCCGCGTCGAACGCCAGGTCAGGCCAGGCGAGTTGCGCGGCGACCCAGACGCCCATGAACATGGCGAAGACGGCCCACACCATCGCGAAAATGATGCCCGCCTTGATGGGGTCGTCATAGTACAGCGACAGACGCTCGCTGCCCGGCGGCCGCTCCTCGTAGCGGTACATCACGAGGTATGAGCAGACGAGGCCGAACAGCAGGACAAGCAGGCCGTGGATGAACAGCGGGTCGTTGCGTCCGGCGATTGCGAGCGCGAGTCCCGTAATCGCCACCGCCATCGAAATCCAGAGCGCCAGGCGCCGCTCCGTCCGGGTCAGGCTTGCGATCATCACCGGGTTCCCATCGTGCCGCTGACTCAGTGAAGTAAGGCCCATCCGTGCCGGTGAGCAACGGTGAGTCGATCAAACACTAAACTTCCGAAAACCTAACGCAATAGTTGCCTTGCCTTGCCGGGCAGCGGCTAGAAGCCGCGCTGGATCACGATGAAGGCAAAAACGAAAAGCAGCGTCAGAAGCATCATGTTGACGAGCATGCGAACCACGCCTCGTTCGTTTTGATCCTTGATGCGCATCACATCGCAGACCGCATTGGCGGGCTTCATCAGGATACGGAGCATGGCGGTCGTCCTCGCTGCCGGCGGAGTGTTTTCCGCCGGTTCTGCATCTTGCGCTCACGGGCATTAAAAGCAATATTTAAAATACATCTTTTGGAGCGGCAATGCGTCTCAATCTCCAGACCGATTATGCGCTCAGGCTACTGATGCATCTGGCTGCGAATTCCGAGCGGTTGGTCCGTATTAGCGATGTCGCGGACCGGTTCCGGATTTCCCGCAACCATCTGATGAAGGTCGCGCATCTGCTCGGCCGGGAGGGGCTGATACAGACGGTGCGCGGGCGTTCGGGCGGGCTTCGTCTTGCTTGCAGTCCGCAAGATATCCGTGTCGGCGATGTCGTGCGGCGGATGGAGGGCGGCATCCACCTCGTCGAATGCTTCTCGGAGGATGGAGGCGGGTGCCTGATCTCGGGGGCGTGCCGGCTCAAGAAAGCGTTGCACGAGGCGCTGCGTGCGTTCCTTGCTGTCCTTGACGGCTATACCCTTGCGGACCTTGTGCAGAGCCCGAAATTGCGTGTCCTTCTCGAAGTGGAGGCAGTCCGATGAGCGATCCGTTGAACAGCGCGCATGAGAGGCGGGCGGATATCCGGCGGCGGGCCAACGCGATTGGCGTCGATGAAGCCTATATCTCGCTTCTGGTCGATGAGTTCTACAAGCGTGTTCGCAACACCAAGACGCTTGGTCCGATCTTCGATGACGCGATCGGCGACCGTTGGGGCCACCACCTGCCGCGCATGAAAAGCTTCTGGGCCTCTGTTGCGCTCAGCGCGGGCGTTTACAGCGGGCAGCCAGTCCCGGCCCACAAGAAGCTGACGCAGGTTGATAAGGGACACTTCTCGATATGGCTGAAGCTGTTCGAGGAAACGCTGGAAGAAACCGCGCCGACGCCAGAGGCCGTCGAATATTTCATGGTTCGCGCCCGGCGCATCGCGGAGAGCCTGCAACTTGCGATGTTCGGTTCGCCGAGCCTGCCTGTAAAACGGGAGGTCTGATGTGAACGACTGTCCGCCGCCGAGTCCTTACAGATCGACGCCTGTGTTCGATGAAGTCACTCTTCCGGCCGCTCTCAGGCGGGAGCATCGCACCAAGAAGGGTGTCTGGGGCGTGATCCGCGTTCTGGAAGGGCGGTTGAAGCTGATCTACACCGAGACTGGCGAGCAGCAGGTCCTTGGTCCCGAACAGCCGGGGCTGGTTCTTCCCGACCAGCCTCACTTCGTCGAGGTTGACGGTCCGATGCGGATGCAGGTCGATTTCTACAACCAGCGCCCCGTTGCCGGCGGCCTGGAGGAAAGGGGTTTCAAAGGCTAGCCGCTGTTCCAGCGGCGTAGTTCCTGGCGCCAATCTGGGCCATCGCCAGTGCGACCGTTTGATTACGCAACTCAATTGCGCAACGGTCGAGATTGAAGTGCGCAACATTGGCGGCGCACCGCAGAACATTGCGCGAGGTCAGCTTCGAAATCGAAGACGCGATGCTCGCCGCCAGGCCAAAACCTTTTGCGCAAATTCGTTCGCATGGCTCGTCCTGCGCCGTTCTTATGGTAGCATGTTGCTGATCGGCGCGACTGTCGTAACGGCGTGCCGCGTTTTGTCGTGATCTTGGTGAGGGTGAAATGTCAAAGCAAAGCAGCACACGGGATACGTCCGCCGCCGGTTCAACCACGGGCGCCGGCGCTCCAGCAGCCAGTGACCGCAATTCGCTGACGATCGGGCCTAACGGTCCCATCCTGCTCCATGATGTTCATTTCCTGGAGCAGATGGCGCACTTCAACCGCGAGAAAGTTCCCGAACGTCAACCTCACGCCAAGGGCTCGGGCGCGTTCGGCGTTTTCGAGACGACCGAAGACATGTCGCGCTTTACCAGAGCGGCTCTGTTCCAGAAGGGCGCCTCGACCGAGATGCTGGCGCGTTTTTCCACCGTGGCCGGCGAACAGGGGAGCCCCGACACCTGGCGCGACGTGCGCGGCTTCTCGCTGGTATAGAATTTCAGCGAGAAGCCGCG
>CAZJZQ010000107.1:0-11568 GCA_964550535.1 uncultured Rhizobium sp. | reverse complement strand
GGCCGAGCCTTGGATACCAGAGGTTGAGCCCGACATGGCAGTTAACTCTGCCATAGACGCCTTCCTCGCCGCCCTATCGGAAACCCATGTGGTGGTGGAGAAATTGGCTGGGGAGATGAGTGGTGACCCTACCCCGCCTGCCAGCTCCAAATAGCCATCACGACGACACAGCATGCAGCCGCTAGCCAGATATCCCGCCGCCTCCAGATTGGCTTCCGGGGCGGCGGGACGTGCCAGCGTTCGATGGTCACTCCTTGACCTGTTTGTAGATCATGAAGGCGGCGACGACACCCAGGATGATCGCGCTGAACGGCGAGATCACCGGGATCGGCTCGCCACCGACAACGGTATAGACGGCGACGCCGCCAGCGGCGGACAGCAGAACGTAGAACAGGCCAAGCAGCGGCCCCATTGAGTTCTTTTGTTCAGGCGTGAGGAAAGGCATTTCATTCTCCAAAATTATCCGCGCCAACAGCCGCTATGCCCCCGTGCGCGGATGCGGGGAGCGTGGTAAAAATCAAACTGAGATGAAGGGCTGATGCGCCATGGCGACGACACAAACCCGAGAATACCTGCCGCAGTTCTCCTACCGGAAGAAGGACTTCAAGCTCGACTGGTTTTCCGGAACGGGTGCAGGCGGGCAGCACCGAAACAAGCACCAGAACTGCTTGCGCCTAACGCACATTCCAAGCGGGATCACGGTAACGGCGCAGGACAATCGCGACCGCATCACAAACCAGCGCAATGCATTCGAGCGACTGCGCCCGAAACTGCTTGAGTGGATCAGGGCGCAGATCGGTGAGACGAAGTTCCCGCGTTCATCCGAGCTAGTGCGGACGTATCATGAGGCCGACAATCGGGTTTCGGATCACGCTAGCGGGGTGACCATCTCGTGGTCAGAACTGGACAAGCGGATCGACGATTTGATCGAGGCGCGAATGCTGGCCCAGAGCGAAGAGATCGAGCGCCGCCAGTCCGGCATGTCCTAAGCCGCTCCGTGCGCGGATATGCGGGGAGCGAACTTGTGGTAGGGTGAATGGGTGATTTGAGAGGCGAGAGATGCCGGTTCAGGACTCGTTGAATCTCGATGCCATGAATGACTGGCAAGCGATCGAAACAGCCCCGAGAGAAATGCTAATTCTGGTGGCCCCGACGAAGCTGGGGGCGCCAAACGTCGCCATCGGGCTCATCAGTGAACACCATGGCCGTCAGGTTCTGCTGAACCAGAATGCTGAGGATCGCACCGATTGGCGCCCATCGCACTGGCGACTGCTTCCGCCTCCGCCTAAGCGATAGGCCGCTCAAGCATGATTTCCATCGCGCGGCGGTCGATCCGGCGTTGGCGGTCAGTTTTGGGTATGACCTCGCCGTCGCCCGTCGTCAGATTCCAGTCCTGCGGTTTAGTGTTCGTCCGCAGGCATTTGTCTGCCGCGCGATTGGCCAGAAACTCTTCTAGCTGCTGATCGTCCAGATCGTAGGGAGTTGCTTCCACGCCCTTACCCTCCACAATAGTTCTGCGGCTTCGCGATCCTAGCAGCCGAACGCCAGCCAGCGCTCTGTCGCCCGGGCGCCGTAGTTGAGCAAGTCGGGATTGGCGTTCGCCTGAGACGCAGTCATCTGCTCCGGCTTCAGGGCCGCGCACGCTTCCCGCTTCACCGCCGCTGCCGCATCCTCAGTCACCTCGGATGAGGACGGAGTGGATATCGGGGCGGGTGTTGCGCAGCTCATCAGGATGAGACACAGGAGGCAGGTTGTTGCCCGCTTCAATAGCACGGTCGCGGTCATTGCGAATTTCCTCTTTGATGGTGGATGCTGTTACGACGTGAGCGGCGTGGTCTTCGGCGGATTTCCGCGCCGCCGCATCGCGTTCCGATTTCTTCGCCGCTGTCTTTATATCGGACTTGATCTTTTCCCAGCCGATAAGGGCCAGTCCGAGGGCGATCAGCGCCAGCACGACAGGGTTGCGGGAGAGCCAGCCGGTAGCGGAGGCCCACATGGCGGGGATAGCTGCGAACATGGGGGCTCCTACTTCAGAACTGTGGTCGCGCTGACCATGCCGTCCGTGATAACCTTCTGACCGCGCTTCCGGGTTAGATGGCCGACAAGCCAGAGCACACCGCCAGCAGCGAGCGCGACGATGACGGGATCACGGGAGAGGTCGAAGAAGATCGCGCCAATCGTGGATGAGACAACCTCCCGTGCGGCGAGCACCTGCACCAGAGAGCCTCCTGCCACGATGACCATGCCAATGAAGCGCTTGCTGTCCGTCAGGTTCTTCGCGCCGTTGGACGGATCGATCTGGCCGTAAGGGATGGAGTTGAGATCGATTGTCTTCGGCTGGATGACCACCGGCGCTTTCGGCAAAGGCGGGAGCGGCGTAGCAACAGAGGGAGCCGGGAGTTGGGCGGGGGAGCTGACACCCCCGGCTCCCCCTTCCGCCTTACTGCTGGCGGGTTCTGATTTGACAACCGGCGATGCCGGTGAAGGCTTTGGGGGCTCATTCTCCACGACGATTGTGAGCGGGGAATCCGCCGGAGCCGAGGCGACGATCTCCTCAATTTCAGACGGCAGGGTCCGGGGAGGCGTCGGGCTGGGAACCCCCACCTCCCCTTCCCCCTTGACGGTCGCGGGTACGACCGGCGCAGGTGGTGGCGCGACAGGAGCGGCGGGTTCCATCGCCTCCTTGTCCGCAAGTTCTTCTCGCGCCAGCGCGATGCAGCGCTGAACGAGATCGTAGCGCATCGCGGTCGGTACAGGGCCATTGGGAAACGACAGCTCCGCCCGCATTGTCGGCAGGCCCATGAACCGGAGCATCATGCGGATACGGCGCTTCGTCAGGCCCCACTCAAAGATAGAGCCGGGCATGACCCATTGCGTGAAGCAGCCGGCAACCGCCGCATAGTTTGCTTCGGCGTCTGGCGCCGCGGGATCGCACTTGTTGAGCAGGCTGAGCAGCGTGGAAGGGCGGCCGCCGCCAGACTTACCCAAGCACGCGATGCCGTCCTTGCCTTTCGGATAGCGCTCGTTCGGAAGCGTGCCCGGCCCGACATTGTAGAACAGATCCACCATGGCCGCGAACTCGCCCGGCGTCAGCGGAACGCGGACATAGCGATGGACACAGCTTTCCGCATCCCTCACATCGGAGCGCAGCAGGGCGAGCCCCTGTGCCCGATCAACCCGCATCCCGGGCTTCACGGTCCCGGTGTGGCCATGGCCAATGGTCAGCGTGCCTTTGACGAGGTGGACGTTCTCGGGCGTGATGAACGTCTTCGTCGCCTTGGGATCGGCATCGTCATAGGCATAGCCAACCCAGCCCTCCTCTTCGCCAATGGCTTCGAGGTCGGCGTCAGTCAGCCGCAGGTTTACCGGATTCGTCCGCATCGCTTTCCTCGTCAGCCGAAGTCGTCACGTCATCCCCGTAGCCGTTGGCGCCGCCGTGCTTTTCGTCGCCTGCCTTGTCGGGGTGTTTGCCGCCGTCCGGTTTCACCCGGCGCGGGGTGTCCGCCGGGGCCACAACCGCAGTCTCAACTGGACCGGCATAGGGGATCGCTATGGCGTCGAACGGCGCGGTTTCTTCGTAGTCAGCATCCGTTGGCGCGTTGCGCCGGGTATCCCAGCCCTTCTCGCCGCGCTTGCGGTTCTTCTCTTTCGCCTCCGCAGCGGCGCGCTCGGCCGACAGCTTCTTCAAAGCGACGAAGTAAACCAGGATGCCGATAATCGCGACGAAGGAGCCGCCCAGAACCCGGAGCCAGACAACAACAGGATGGTCATAGAGCAGCGTCAGAGCCGCCCCGCCATTGGCGGTGATCTTGGCGTTGCCCTCCTGACGCGCCTTTGCCGCGTCGTAATCCTTGCGGTCCTGAAGTGTCACCCGGGCGGCGGTCACTTTGCCTTCCTGCTCGCGGATCAGGGTGTCCTGCGCCAGCACCTGCTCATTGAGCAGACGCCAGTTCGGACCCATGCCGGTTCCGGAATTGCCGATGTATTCCTTTTCCTGCTCGCGGGCGGCGACAAGACGCTCCCGTTCGGCTTGCAGGGCGAGCAGCGCGGCTGGTCCGGCGTCGATGATGGACTGGCTCGCCTCTATCGCTGGTGGTGGGCCGGCCTCAAACTTGCGCAGGACAACGGCATCATTGGCCGTCTCGGTCTGCGCCAGAACGATCTCGGACTGCCGCTCATGCCCCCACGACGAATAGAGGTCGTATTTCATGATCAGCGTGGTCGGCAGAAAGAACACCGCCCATGCTATGATGATGGCCGATGGTGAAAGCCGGTATTTCTCGAACGCCAGACCCGACGCCCATGGCAGACCGTAATCGGTCGCCAACTGTAGCACCCCCGCGATGCCGGTCGCCAGCAGCATAAGAAGGAACCACGCTGTGAGCCGCACCCATGGGTCCGCACCCTCCAGAAGGCCGAAGGTGGACTGGCTGGCGATTGTGCAGGCGTAGATCGTAACCAGAGCGAAATTAAACAGCGACGCCGTTACGCCGACGCGCCCGGCCCACGTCGAGACGATCTCCCAGCCCTTCTTGTCGAGGGCGACAATGTCCACGATGGTCGGAAGCTTGATGCGCTTCGTGTCGTTCTTCTCGACCTCCCAGTTCCACGGCTGGACGAACTTCCAGACCTTGTCCGCAAGGCGCGGGTCTTCTTTCCTGTCGCGCTTGGGCTTGGCCGTCTTCTGCTCCGGAGCAACCGGCGGCTCCTCCGGATGCAGCAGTCCCGATGCATCGGCCATCAGCCGAACCCCGGCGGGGTGAGCCCCATCGCCATGCAGGTCAGCCACACGGCGGACACCACAAGCGCGGAGCCCCCGCCATATGGAACAACGGGATGCAGCCCGCGCCTTTGTTCTGCTGGAAGCGAGAGCGACGCGATATTCGCGCTCAGCGTCGCAATCGCGGCCATGATCTTGGCCTCGGATTCCGTCGTGGATTTGTAGATAGCCGCAGCGGTTTCACGCTCGTTGTGCTTGAAGCTTTCGCGGACCTCGATACGGAAGTCACCGAGACGGGCGAGAAAGTCGCCGCTCAACTTGGCGTCCCCGCTTGAAGCAAAATCCATCAGCGTTGTTGCATCGGCTTGGCCAAGCTTCCCGCTCATCCGTTCGTCAAGCCGTTCGAATACCCGCTCCAGACTACCGACGCGGTCGCGCATGCGGTCAAACGCCGCCTTCTCGTCATCTGCCATTTCGGATTCCCAGCCTCGTTTGCGTCGCCTAGGTGAACAGGCCGCGATAGCGTTCCAGTTCCTGGTGCTCGACCCGCTCAGCCGCGCCCATCTCTCCGAATGCCTGCGGGGACATCAGCTTGTGGGTGAGCTGCTGCCAGCGTTCCCGGAGGTACTGCATGCGCCGCTCATGCTCGATATCGGCGGGCACCAGCCGCGCCAGCGCATCAGGCAGCGGCTCGCCTGCTGCGTCAGGCTCCGGGGCGTCACGGGGCTGCTCTGCCCAATCATCCACCCCCTCCCCCGGAATCAGAACCGCCGCCTCGGGGGCGGCGGGGGGGACGCGGGCAAGAAGCTCCGCCACCTGCGCTTCGAGCGCCGCGATGCGCCGGCGCGCAGACTCGTCCATCTCGACCGGCCGGACGACGGCCCGTTCGCGGACAGTCTCCGTCCGTTCGATCACGCGCGTGCGGGGGGCGAGGTAGCGAGCGACCTTCTCGTTCATGAGCCGGAGCCGTTCCGCGCGCGGGAGGCCCCTGAGCGGGCGAAGGTCATCGACGAGATTGTCTGGCATCTTGGTCTCCGGGAAATGCAAAAAGCCCGCCGGTGAGGGCGGGCTTTCGTTGGCTGGATTGTCGTCCGGTTCAGCGCGCCTCGAAGCCTTCGAGCATCGCGCGTGGGTCCTTCCGGGTCTTCAGTTCCGCCCGGTAGTAGGCTAGAAATGATGCTCCCACCGGATGCCGGTCGCCGTAATGACGGCCGGGCAACCGTTCAGGGCGGAATTTGGCGGATAGCCGCCTTTCATTCCTGTCACCAGAGCGCCAGCACCGATCACGGTGTCCGCGCCGGTCTCAACGCCCTTCAGCACAATGGCGCGATCTCCAATCCAGTTGCGCGGCCCAATGCGAATCGGCGCAGACGGATTGATCCTCTTGCCCGTGGCAACGCTGTAGACCGGATGGCCATCCGATGTCCGAAACATCGGCGACGCCAACAGGCATCCGTCCCCGAAATGAAGTTCGTCGCCGTCTTCCGCCAGTATCCCGACAGGAAAGCCGTTGATGATTGTTCCGGCACCGAAAACCAGCGTCTGGTCCTTACCCAGCAGCGCCCACTTCCCCCTGACCTTGCAGCCTTCTCCGATGACAATCCGGCTTGATGAGTGGCGAATTTCCGGCTGGAAATCATCCAGCACCCTAGCTCCCTCACCGATGCTGATCCTGTCATCGAAAGACATGCGCCCCCCTTACGAATGCATTACCGGAGCTGACCCATCAGAAATATACCACGGATCAGCAGCCGCGGAACGCGACAGATCGGTGGCCATGTCGGTTCTCTCCCTTACGTCGTCTCGCCAGCGGTCGCAACGCACCGACCGCGATAGCTCACAAAACCTTGAGTACGCCGTTCTGCATGGAGAGGAAAGTTACGCGGTAGGTCCGCGACGCGCCGGAGCGATTCTCGATGTAGAGCAGATTCGTTGAAGCGTCCGTCGCGACGGTCACCATCGCGTCGTCGCCGGTCGTGCCGGTCAGCGCCGCCGACGCCGCCGTCATCGTACCGCCCAGCACTTCGCAATAGTTGCTGGACCCGACCCGGAAAGCCACGATGGAAGGTCGTGCGTTTGGCGCAGAACCAGAGATCACGACTACGCCGAGTGTCCCGCTGTTCGTAAACTCCAGCGTCGCGACGGCGTCGTCCGCCACCACGATATTGTTGGTCGATGAATAGTCGAGGCTGCGGACGCTCATGTTCTCGTACAGCGCCGCGCGACGGCGCAGGCGTAACCCTTCGATTTGCTGTGACGTAACGAAGTTGGTGATGCTGGGCAGATCGATTACATCGTCCGCTATGATCTCGACCGCCACAGTCGGCGCCGACAGCTCGCACACCTCGGCTGCGGTCATCCCCCGGATCGAAAACCGGTTGAACTTGATTCCCGAATTTGTGGTGCCCGAATAGTTGATGACCTTTATGGGCCGCGTCACGCTCAGGAAGCGGAATCCATCATGATGATGGGTCTTCCCGGCGCAGGCGATTCCGACGTGGTGGTTCGGTGTGTTAGTGCTGTCTCTACATGTCGCCGCGCACTGGATGGTGGTGATATGATCGCCGCGTATGTACCAACTCGCGGCCTCGTAGGTGATGTCGCCTGTCGTATCCACATCGTTCGACAAAGACTCGCAGTTTATGCAGACGATCCGTAGCGCGGGGACGATCTGCGCGGGATTGTCGTAGGGATTTCCGAAGACAAACCCGGAGCCATGGTTGAAGTGGCTGATGACATTGTCCAAGGTGACCGGCCCAGGCGCCATCACGTTCGTCCGCCCCGTCCGGTGGCCGCTGTCGATCACCACCCCGCTGCCGCCGCTGCGGTAGCAATACGTGTTGCGGATAATTGACTGAAAACAGGCGCCGACCAGGATGATGCCGTCGTTCGGCTGGTTCACAACCTTCACATTGTCAATCAGCGTGCTGGCGACGCGATCGGTCGTCGATATGATGTCCGCCGCCTCGCAGCGTATCCCAGCATTGTACCCCGCCCAGCTCGTATCGCGTTCTGCATCCGCGCGGGCGACCGTCGCCTCGATCGCCAGCGAACTGATGCGGCAGCCGATCTTCATGATGCGAATGACGGAGCCCGTCGCCGCCGACGAACGGATTCTGGATGCGGCGCCGACGGTCGTGTACGTCTTGTCGCCCGGACCCATTCCGAGCAGGGTTACGCCGTGCTGGTTGACGACAAGCTCCGCGCTGACCTGATAGAGGCCGATCGGGAAAAACACCGTGCCGGGCGCCGGCAAGCTGTTGATTGCCGCCTGGATCGCCGCCGTGTCGTCGGTGACGCCGTCGCCGACCGCGCCGAAATCCTTGACGTTCACCCAGTCGGCGAATCGATCGCTCAGGGCGCGCGGCGATACGCCGCCAGTCGCGATCACCGGAAGCGCGCCGGCGAGCGGGGGATTGTCGAGCGCGCCGGCGACGGCGTTGACGCTGTCGATGTTCTCCGCCGTCGTCACGATCTCCGGCGCGATGGCGGCGACCGTCACAACCTCAGCGTCGATGGCAGCGACATCTTCGATGGCGGCCAGCAGGTTATCGTCCAGTTGCGCCAGCGCCTCCTGGAGTCCCTGCCAGTTTCCAAGGGTCGCGTAGGTGACGTCGAAGATGCGCCCGGCCGCCGTGTAGTCCGCCTCTAGCAGCGTCGTAGCGTCGTTGGCGGTCCTCACCCGGAAGGAGAAGTTCTTCGTGTCATCGAAATAGAACTTGAACCGGCCGTCCGCGTCGGCGAGCACCGGATTGGTCGCTGGCGTTGTCAGGGTCACGTCCGTGAAGACCGACTGCGGGGTCGAGGTGTTCTTCACATAGCAATAGCATTTCGCGCCAGCCTCCGCGGCGAGGCCGGACGTGCTGATCGCGTTATGGACGAAGACGGCTGCGGCCATCCGGGATAACTCCAAAAAACACGGCCCCGCTGGGTGGCGGGGCCGTTGGCTGGTGGTCTGAAATGTGCTGAAGTCAGCGGATGCTAAGATGCATCCGGAACACTTTGGTTTACTTCGTGATCCCGCCGATTTCGGCGTTTCTCGGATCGGGGATCACCCTCCTGCTGGTTCCCCAGCACGAATGGGTTTCAATGACGCTGGCATTCGCGTTCATCTTCATTCTCGGCACGGCATGGACTTGGGTGCTTATCGAAGCTGCGGACGAGCGCCGCTGGGGTCCGTACCGGCGATCGGTGGCCCGGACAGGCCCCAAATTTCGTCGTACAGCTCTTCCGTGATCTCGCCCTCGGGGTCATGCCCTAGGCTCCAGAGCACGTCACGCAGCGCCTTGTCCGTGTTCCGGCCCCATTGACCGTCCGCCCCGATGGACCAGCCCAAGCCGTGCTCCCGGCTGTACTGGTTCAGTTTCATCTGCATGTCTTCGACGGCGCGGCGGTTCTTCTTCGTCTTCTCCCAATCGAACTGGTAGCCGGGCCGGTCGGGGCGCTCATATTGAACTGAGGGTTTCTGTTTGCCCCTGCGGGCTTCCGCCGCTTCCTGAGCATTCTTGTTCGCAGTCCCCATCATCGCGACCCAGCCCGCCCCGCCGCCGATCAGGGAAAGGCCGCCCGCCGCAGCCAGCGACAGGTTCAGCGCATCAGATCCACCAGCCTTGAGGTCGATCTCTCCGGACAGCGCCCGCGCCATGGTGTCGGCATAATCTTTGTCGAACAGCAATTGCGCCATTTCCCGGGCCTCCCGGCGCGTCCGGGGCTTGCCTGACTTCCCGCCCGCCATGATGGCGTCCTCGATTTGGGTGAGCACGCCCTGCGCGGCGCTGCGGGCCTCCCCGGCGGCCATCTCCTTGACCTTCATCCGGTCGAACACGTCTTTCGCCATGGCGGCGGCGTTTTCGGCGTTCTCCAGATTGCGCCGCAACTTGGCCGGCACGTTGACCGGTTTCCCGGCCATCTCGCGGATCAGGCCCTCGCTGTTCATCCAGCGGGTAACCAGGCCCTTGGCGATTTGCCGGCGCTTCTCCTCGGTGCGGTACAGCGCGGCCGCGCTTTCGGTTTCCGGTTCCGGCGCATTCCGGGCCGCTGACAGCTTGGCCTCGTTGAGCTTGCGGTCTAGCCGCGTGGTGGATGGCGGCCGGGTAATCGGGCCCTTGATCTCTCCCCTGCCCGTCGGACGGGTGACGAAGGGTGCAGCCAGCTCAAACATGGCGGGATCGTTCCCAGCCGCTTCCATGGCGGAAACTTTGGCCTCGGGTCCGCGAAGCGCGTTCGTCTGGACCGCATCGATAACCGCCTTCGGCAGCGCATGGCGTAGGCCGTTCACGGTTTCGGCGACGCGCGGGGCATAGTTGCGGCCGTCGCGGGTCAGCCGGTTGCCGAGTTGGACGCTATCCTGCCTGCCGCCATCGAAACGAACGATCTGCTGATCATCAGGAACGTCCTGCGTTTCCCATGGGGCTTGGCGGCGGCGCTGATCGGGGGTGAAGTTGCGGCGCTTCTCGACATTGCGGGCTTCGACCTCGCCTGAACTCCGGCGATAGGCCGTATCAGACCCCTTGGACGCCGTAGAATTGGCACCGCTACCGAAACCCTCACGTTCTTGAATGGCGTGCTGCCGCTCGTGGAGCAAAGTGCTGCGCGCGCTGTCTCCGTCGCCAGAGTAGGAGATCATCTCATCGGATGTGCCCGGCGGGATATAGCGTCCGGCAATCTCGCCACCTCGCCCCCGAACAGTGGGAACGAAAGCCAGGTCAGGATAGGCCCCGCCCGCGCTGGCGTCATCCAGCGTTGTTCCAAGGCTTGGCCCCTGCCCGCGATACTGTGCGGCGGAGTCATCGATCTCAAACCGCCACTTCCCATCGACGCCCTTGAACCATCCGGTCTCACGCCAAATTTGAGCGCGGCCAGCTCCGGCCCGTTCCATGTCCTCCGCGATACGCTGAAGCTTCTTGTCGGCGGTCTTCGCGTTGATGCCTGCGAAGGTGTCTTGGGTCGCGCCGGGCGCGGAGTCCATGTGTTGAGACAACTTCATGGCCCCCACAGCGCCACCGGCTCCCACCGCCGCGCCCGCGAAGCCCTTCACCGGATCGTATCCGATGACCTCTCCGGTCTCCGGATCAATTTCGGTCCCCGCCGCCGATCCGATGATGCCGCCAGCAATAGCGGGCGGGCTGTTGAACTGGATCGTCCGGTTCAAGCGCGGATTGGCGTTCACCGCTTCCCGGATGCGGGCGGCCGTGTTGGGCGCCACAGTCTTGAGATAGTTTGGATCGGCCATGTAGGCGCGGATCGCCTCAGCCATGAGTTCGCGGTCCGTGAGGTCGCCCTTTCCATAGCCGGACGCCTCCGGGCCGGTCTGATGACGCCGGGGCGTCGGCTGGCCCCGGCGCCATGTCGGGTCGTTGAGGTCATGATAGACCTGCCGGAGCTCTTTCCTGATCCCGGCCTGCGAGATGCCCGGATCGCTGGCCAGCGAACGCGCCACCTGGTCAATCATATGGCCCATTTCATGGGCCGTGACTTTCGTGGCGGCGTCGGCGGACAGCCTGTTGGAAACGCTGATCTGGCGATCGGGAAGCCGCTCGGGCGTGAAAGCCTCCCGGTACGCCCCTACGACGCCTCTTGGTAACGCTCCCGGCGCAACAGCCTTAGGTGCCTTGCCAATGAGTCCCTCTGTGACTGCGTCATATTCTGCTGGCGAGAGGGCTTGGTCTTCTCTGCCCACCATGCCTCGGCCGACCACTCTTGCGCCGGGGTGGAGAGGTCTTCCGTCAACGTCTCGAATGAGTCTTCCGGCTTCATCGGCTTGCGCTCCAGCAGGATAATCCGCCTCGAACGGACGAGGCGGTTTCACAGGCGGATTATACATGTTCGCGCCGCGAGAAGCCAGTGAT
>CAZJZQ010000106.1:0-11577 GCA_964550535.1 uncultured Rhizobium sp. | reverse complement strand
CGGCTTCATGCAGATCACCGACCGCGCCAAGGACGTGATCAAGTCCGGCGGCGAATGGATTTCTTCGATCGATATCGAGAACTGCGCTGTAGGCCATCCGGCTGTCGCCAACGCCGCCGCCATCGGCCTTCCGCATCCCAAATGGGATGAGCGGCCGCTGCTGATCGTGGAGCTGAAGCCGGGCTCGTCCGTAACGAAAGACGAGATGCTCAAATTCCTCAATGGCAAGATCGCCAAATGGTGGATGCCCGACGACGTGGCCTTCGTTGAGAAAATCCCGCTCGGCGCGACCGGCAAGATCAACAAGCTGGCGCTCCGCGACACCTTCAAGGGGTACACCCTGCCGACGGTGCAGGCCGCTGAATGACCGGGACGGGAGGGGAGACGGGGAGACAAGACCAGCGCGGCGCGCCACTCGGCGTCGGCATGCTTGTCGTGTCCATCGTCTTCCTGATCGTGACGCTTTGCGTGGTCGCTGCCGGGCCTGCGGGGTACAGACTCGGCACGCTTGAACTGGAGACGGCCACGCTGGGGGTTGCGCGGTCGGCGCTGATAGCGGCGGCGGGTACGGCGGTCGCGGCGCTGGTCGGCATTATCTGTTGTCTGCTGGCTCGCAAGCCGCGCGGCGTGATCGTTGGACTGCTCGCGCTGACTGCGGCCGCCATGATCGGCTTCCGCGCCTACAGCTATCAGATCGATCGCGAAAATCTGCCGCCGATCAACGACGCCCAGACCGACTGGGACAGGCCGGTCGCCTTCAGCGAGGCGACGTTGCGCGCACGCGAACAGCTTGAGGCTGCTCCGATCCGTGACGATGGCGCCGTTCCTGATGGATATGGCCGTTGGTCCGGCATGGGCTTCGCTGCGGCGCAGGCCGTGGTTTATGACGATATCGGCCCGCTTCAGGTGAATCTGCCCCCGGCGGAAACCACTGTTGTCGCCGCCAACGCCGCAAAGCGTCTCGGCTGGTCCGTCATGCTCACCGATCCCCCCAACGGGCAGGTTGAGGCGACGACCTACAGCCGCTGGTACGGGCTGGGCGCTGACATCGCAGTGCGCGTCACCGCCTCAGAGGGAGGCGCCCGCGTCGACGCCCGCTCAGCCAGCCGCGAGACGGGGCCTGACATGGGCGCCAATGCCGGGCACATCCGGGCGCTGCTCAACGAGATCGCCTTCCTCGCGCGCGGTTCGTGACCGGCCGATTGCGGGCGCTCGTCCTTGTCATTGTTCCTGTGCTAGCGTGCGTTCGACGGCGTTCGTGAAGCGCTAGAACACGGGAGAGACGCTATGTGCGACGAAACTACCGAACTGGAGAATGAAGGCTTTTTCAGCAAGGCGGGCCAGGTATCCCGCCGCGGTTTCGCCGTTCTGGGCGCCGGAGCCGTAGCTGCGTGCGCAAGCACAGATTCCGCCGGCATCCAGTCGCTGGCTGAATCCGACGTGACGATCACCACGCCGGACGGAACGTGTGACGCGTTCTTCGTGCATCCCGCCAAGGGCAAGCACGCCGCCGTCATCGTCTGGCCGGATATTCTTGGCCTGCGCCCCGCCTTCCGCACGATGGGGCGCCGCCTCGCGCAGTCCGGTTATTCTGTGCTGGTCGTGAACCCGTTCTATCGCACCGCCAAATCGCCGGTCGTGCCGGAGGGCGCGAGCTTCACCGATCCCGACACGCGGACAAAGGTGATGGGCTTCGCCCGCACGCTGAACCAGACCACGCACACGACCGACGCCAAGGCGTTCGTCGCATGGCTGGACAAACAGGCTCCGGTGGACACGGGCCGCAAGATCGGCACCACCGGCTATTGCATGGGCGGTCCCATCGTGATGCGCACAGCCGCCGCGGTTCCTGACCGTATCGGCGCGGGCGGCAGCTTCCATGGCGGCGGCCTGGCGACGGCCAATCCGGACAGCCCGCACCTGCTGATCCCGCAGATGAAAGCCAGCTTCCTCATCGCCGTCGCCCAGAACGACGACGAGCGGAACCCGCAGGAGAAGGAAACCCTGAGACAGACCTTCGCCGAAAACAATCGCGAAGCGGAGATCGAGGTCTATCCGGCGCAGCATGGCTGGTGCGCCATCGATTCGCAGGTTTTCGATCAGGTGCAGGCCGACCGCGCGCATGAGCGGCTGCTCGTCCTGTTCTCCAAGGCGCTCGCCTGATCCTGGATCGTGGGTAAAAGCAAAATGGCCCGGGGCGCCGCTCCGGGCCGTTTCTGTTTCTGTCATCCAAAGACTATTCGGCGGACTTCCGGCACATGAAGCGCGTGCGGTGCGTATCCTCCGGGTTGTCCTCATAGCCGGTGATCGCCGGATCCACGATATCCTGCGTCACGCGGATCAGCAGCGGCAGGACGGCGGTGTCAGCCAGCATCAGCGCTTCGGCTTCGCGCAGGATTGTGGCGCGCCGCGCCGGGTCCAGCTCGACGTTGGACTGGTCGATCAGCGCGTCATACGCCGCGCTCGTGTAGCCGCCATAGTTCATGGCGCCGGTGCGTGAATCCAGCAGGTAGAGGAAGTTGTACGCGTCGTTGAAATCGGCGACCCAGCCAGCATCCGCTATCGTGAAATCAGCGGACTGAAGCTGTTTGTACAGATCCTTGGTTTCGACCTGACGGATCTGGGCCCGCACCCATGGCGCGACCTGGTTCCAGTTGTCTTGCAGCACAGGCGCGATACGCGGATTGTTGCCGGTCGAGCGGAACAGGTACTCGAATTCCAGCGGCTTGCCGGGGCCGTATCCAGCCTGCTGCAGAAGCGAGGCGGCTTCCTTCATGCGGTCGTCGCGCGACATGGATTTCCATTCGAACTCGGCCACCTGCGGATAGTTCGCCATGCCATCCGGCACGAAGCTGTACGCCGGCAGTTCGCCGCCGCCCAGGATTTCGCTGGTGATGTATTCGCGGTCCATGGCCAGCGCCAACGCTTTGCGCACGCGCGCATCGTTGAACGGCGGGCGGCGGGTGTTGGCGACCATGTACGTTGTCGCGACCATCGGCGCCACGCGCGGCCAACCGGGCAGCTTGCGCTCGGTCTCCGCCATCTGGCCGGTAGGGAAGGAGTTGTTCATGTCGATCTCGCCGGCCTGCGCACGGCGCACCATGGCGTCGTGATCGGCGGCGGGGATGTAGATCACCTCGTTGAAGCAGACATTCGCAGCGTCATCGAAGGTTTCGTTCTTCACCGAGCGCAGGAAGTCGCCCGAACGCCATTCCGCCAGCTTGTAGGCGCCGTTGACGACGATGTTCTCCGGACGCGTCCAGGAGTCGCCGTGCTGTTCGATGACATGCCTGGGCACCGGGAAGGCGGTGTAGTGTTTCAGCAGGCCGGGCAAATAGGGCGCCGGATATTCAAGTTCGATGGCCAGCGTGTAGTCATCGAGGGCGCGCACGCCCAGCTGGTCCGGTTGCAGTTCGCCCGAATTGACCTTCTGCGCATTCTTGATGGTGAACTGCACCGAGGCATAGACCGCGCCCAGCGTGGACGGATCGACCAGACGGCGCAGCGAATAGACAAAATCATGCGCGGTCAGCGGCGTGCCGTCCGACCATTGCGTCTGCCGCAGCTTGAAGGTCCAGGTGAGCTGGTCTTCCGAAACTTCCCAGCTTTCGGCGATGCCGGGGATGGGCTGGGCCTTGGCGTCATCGGTGAACAGGCCGATGAACATGTCGCCGATAACGTCGTTTTCCCACGTCCCCTGCGCCTTGTGCGGGTCAACCGAGTCCGGGTTGGCGCCGATGCCGCGACGGAACTGCCCTTCGGCGGATCCGCCAGAACCTCCACAAGCCGAGAGCGCAAGCATTGCGGCGGCGGCGATGCCTAGAAGGGCGCGAGACGTCTTTGAGCGCATCGGGTACTCCGTATTCATTCTGCGGGCGTCCCGGCATCCAGCGGGCCACCTTTTCCTGCGGCGAAACTAGCGCCAGACTACCCTGCGACGAAAGCAAATTGCGCATTCTCGCGCGGGTGTGAGTTAATTCGGCCAGTTGACGGGCGCACGGCGCCTGGCCCCCTACCTGTCCTTCGGGTCCAGCGCGTCGCGCAGGCCGTCGCCGATGAAGTTCAGCGAGAACAGCGTGATCACCATGGTGACGGCTGGTGCGAACAATAGCCAGGGGCTGCCCGTCTCGCGCTGGCCGTCAGAGATCAGGCGGCCCAGCGATGTCAAAGGTTCCTGAACGCCGAGGCCGATGAAGGACAGGAAGCTCTCCGCCAGAATAACCACCGGCATGGTCAGCGTCACATAGACCGCGACCGGGCCAAGCAGATTGGGAAGGATGTGGCGCACAATCAGCCCGATCGGCTTCACGCCGGAAGCGCGCGCCGCTTCGACGAATTCCTTCTGCTTCAGCGCCAGTGTCTGGCCCCGCACGATCCGCGCCATCGTCATCCATTCCACTGCGCCGATGGCGATGAAGATCAGGAAGATGTGGCGGCCGAACACGACGGTGACGAGGATGACAAAGAAGATGAAGGGCAGGGCGTAGAGCACGTCCACGATCCGCATCATGAACTGGTCGACCCGGCCGCCGGCAAAGCCCGCAACAGCGCCCCATGCGACGCCGATAATAAGCGAGACAAGCGTGGCCACCGCGCCGACGGCCAGCGAAATCCGCAGCCCCATCATCAGGCGGGCCACCATATCGCGGCCATAGATATCGGTGCCCAGCAGGTGCAGGTTTTCCATCGTTGGCGCGATCTCGCGGCGGTCGCGGTATTGCACGTCATAGCCGTGCGGCCACACCAGCGGCCCGATCACGGCGATCAGGATCAGCAGGACAAGAACGATAAAGCCCGCAATGGCCGCTTTGTTGGACAGCAGACGGCGGCGGGAATCATCCCACAACGACCGGCCTTTCACGGCGGCCTGATTCAGCGCGGCGGCGTTCTCCGGTGATGCGACGCCGATCATTCGTAGCGCACCTTGGGATCGAGGATCGCATACAGGATGTCCGCGATCAGATTGAACAGGATGATGAGGCCGCCATAAAGGATTACGGCTCCCATCACGCGCGTGTAGTCACGGGTGACGGCGCCATCGATGAACGAAGCGCCGACGCCAGGCAGTCCGAACACGCGTTCCACCACCACCGATCCGGTGATGACGCCGACGATGGCCGGTCCGAGATACGATACGACAGGCAGGATGGCCGCCGGCGCGGCATGTCGCATCAGGATGCGCCATTCATCCAGGCCCTTGGCCCGCGCGGTGCGGATATGGTTGGAGCGTAGGACCTCAATCATGGAGGCGCGCATCAACCGCGAGATAATCGCAATCTGCGGCAGCGCCAGCGTGATGACCGGCAGGAAGAGGTTGTTGAAATTCATGCGGCCGAGATCAAGACCGCCCGCCGCGAACCACCCCAGCCAGACACCAAAGACAAGGGAGAGGAGGGGACCAGTCACGAATGTCGGGATCGAAATCCCGACCATGGCGATGCTCATCGCCGAATAGTCCGCCGCAGTGTTCTGCCGCATGGCCGCAACAACGCCCAGCCCGACGCCAAAGAAGATCGCCAGCGTGATCGACCAGGCGCCGATGGTGAGACTGACCGGCAGGCCTTCTCCCAGCAACTCGGCGACCGACTTGTCCTTGTTCTTCATCGACGGACCGAGATCGCCTGTCACCACATTGCCGAGGTACTCGAAATACTGCTCGTGCAACGGCTTATCGAGGCCGAGGCTGGCCCGGATGTTCTTCTCGATCTCGGGCGGCAGCATCCGGTCCGTGGAATAGGGATTTCCGGGCGCGGCGCGCATCAGGAAGAAAGCGACCGTGATGATCGCCAGCATGGTTGGAATGGCTGCGAGCACCCTGCGGGCGGCATAGGCCCAAGGCATACGAGCGGCGAGCCGGGAGAACCCAGAAGAGCGAACAGTATCAGTCAAGTGGGGTTACGCCCTCCGCACGGTTGGGCATATACAGACCTATCGTAACGCAGGATGCAAGCGGGCGAATTTGCCGCGTTTGTTCACACATGCGGCATGCTTTTGCCCGCAGGGAGCACCAGGGTTCATGGCTGACATTCGCCGGGTGACGGATGATTTCGCGGTTGCGCCGCAAATTTCGTCCGGGGACTTCGCCAGCATTGCGGGCCTTGGCTACCGTACTGTGATCAACAACCGTCCAGATGGGGAAATGCCGGGTCAGCTATCATCCGCCCAGGCGGAGGCCGCCGCGACCGCGGCGGGGCTCACCTATGTTTACGCGCCGTTCGCAGGTCCGCCGCCCCCGCAAGCTGTTGAGGCGGTGACGACCGCGCTGAATGGCCAGGCCGGTCCGGTTTTGGCCTATTGCCGCTCCGGAACACGATCTGTCACGGCGTGGGCGCTGGCCCAGGCCTCCGGCGGAAAGCGCCAACCCGATGAAATCATTAGCCTTGCCGCCGCGGCCGGATATGATCTTTCGCCGCTGAAAATGCTTTTGCAGGATGCCGCATCGCGCTAGTAAGGTGCCAATAACCATGAGCCGCCGGACACGAACCCGGTCGCCGCGCTAAGTCAGCAGGGGCGTCTCTCACGCCAGCAGGGCCGGGGACAGGCAAGGCAGCAAGACCGACGATCAGGTCTCTTATTTCAAGTGTGCAATTGGACCAGCGCCTGAACCAATCCGCCTCGGGACGGATGATGCGGCGGCGCTGAAGCCGGGAAAGGCGCGTACTGTATTGGCGAACTGGCTCTGGACTTCGGATTTTGTTGTCGAGGACAACATCGTCCTCGTGAAGAAGACGGGGCATCGTCTCGTTCTCGATCTCAAGCTCTGGCACGACATCTTCACCTGGTTCTGTTTCTACACCTTGGCGAATGGCTGGCGTTTGCAGCGCCGCCTTACGGGTCACAAGCGCCCGGCAATTGCCTTCCTGCCGGACAAGCCGCGTCCCTGGTATCTGATCTGGGCGGTCATGCATTGCGCCGGCGCCCGTCAGGTGGACGATCCTGATCAGGCGGACATCGTGATGCAGTTCGACGATTCGACGACCTGCTCGCCCATGCTGCCCGACTTCTCGAAGCGCGTGCGTCAGGTCCGGACCGTGAACTTCAACTGCCGCGACATTTCAAAGTCGAACATCTCGGCCGCGTTCGAGCGTGTGGCTGGCTATTCGCTGGCGGTCGATCCGCGCACCTATGACGGTCCCATTGTCGACAAGGCCGAGAAGAACGCCGCGCACGATGGCCGCATCGTTCAGGGACCAATCGAACCGCAACCTGATCGTTCGTACCAGCGCCTCGTCAACAACGAGATTGAGGGCGGTCTCGTAGAAGATCTGCGTACCTGCACTGTCGGCGGTCAGCCCGTGATCGTATTCCGGAAACGGCGGTCTTTGGGCCGCCGTTTTGCTAACGAAAATGTAAGCGTCGATTGGGTGCGCCCCGAAGACGTATTTTCCCCAGCAGAAATCGACCTGATCCGTCGCTTTGCGTCCGAGATCAAACTGGAGTGGGGCGGAATCGACGTGCTGCGTGATAAAGAAGATGGACGCATCTATATGGTTGATGCGAACAAGACGGACATGGGGCCACCTGTAGCTATGCCGCTCGGCCAGAAGCTCAGAGCGACGCGTCTTCTTGCGCGGGCATTCGGCACGGCGTTCGCTCCCTGAGGATATGGCGTTCGAGGCAAAGTCATATGGGCGGGATTCCGTTCGTTCGAGATCTGCAGTTCGAGTACGAGCGAGCTGATCAGGTCAGCCCTCTTGTGCGCCGTGTCGTCGCGCGGAACCCCGGCCCCTTCACCTACCTTGGAACGGGCGTTTACATAATCGGTCGCGGCGACGTGGCCGTCATCGATCCCGGCCCGGTCATTGACGAACATTTCGATGCGTTGAAGCGCGCACTGGAAGGCGAGCGTATCACGCACGTCCTTGTCACCCATTCGCACATGGACCATTCGCCGTTGGCGCATCCGCTGGCGCAGTGGGCGGGGTGCAAGGTCTATGCGGCCGGGGCCGCCATTTCCACCGAGTCCGAAGTCCGCATGGAGGCCGGCGACGACCTTCGCTTCCGTCCCGATGTTACGATCAGCGATGGCGATGTCTTCCGCGGCTCCGGCTGGACGATCGAGGCGGTGACGACGCCGGGCCACACATCGAACCATGTCTGCTACGCTCTGCATGAAGAGAACGCGCTGTTCGCCGGCGACCATGTGATGGGCTGGTCGACGACTGTGATCTCTCCCCCCGACGGCAATATGGGCGATTACTTTCGCAGCCTCGAAAAGATTCGCGCGCGGGGTTACGCTGCCATCTGGCCGACGCATGGTCCGCCGGTTCGCGACGTGGCGCCTTTCCTTGACGCCTATATTGCTCACCGGCGCGCACGCGAGGATATGATCGTCGAACGCCTTCAGGCGGGCGACACCCAGATTTCGGACATGGTGAAGATCATCTACAAGGATATCGACAAGCGGCTGCATCCCGCAGCCTGCCATTCCGTTCTCGCTCACATGATCCATCTGATCGAAACTGGCCGCGTCACGGCGAGCGCACCGTTCGATCTCGCAACGGAATACCGGTTGCTGAAAGCGGTCTGATCCGTTCGCGAGGCCCCGGTTGCGTCAGTCGACCGCGTATTCGAGAAGCATGACGCCGTTGTCATAGCGTTGCGACGATTCCAGGCGCAGACGCGTCCGTGCCTTGCCGTCGCCCCCGAACATTGGCGTGCCGCCGCCGAGCGTGATCGGGTTCACTTTCAATACCAGACGGTCAATCAATCCGGCTCGGAGGAGGGAGCCCGCGAATGCGCCGCCTCCGCAGAGATAGATATCCCCGCCGAGCCCGCCCTTCATCGCGCGCACGCAAACCGCCGCATCCTCACGGATAACTTCGACGGCCGATCCTTCCGGCAATTGCAGGCTGCGTGAAAACACAATGTTCTGCGCATGGGGATACGGCTTCTCGCCGGGTTGCAGCCCCCACGCATATCCCGCCTCATAGGTCGCGCGACCCATGATGACGGAGCTGTAGTCCTTCACGCGTTGCAGGTAGTCCGCGACATGCTCGCCAGCGAAAGCGAAAGCTTTCACATCGCCTTCGCCAGCATCGATATAACCATCGATTGATACGGCAACATCATAGACAACACGACGGACCACGCGCGCTCCACTTTCGTTGTATCGTACGGAGTTTCTAGCGTTCGACCAGCGGCGGCGTCCACACTTGGGCCCCCCGCATGTTGCGCATCATGATCATCTGACGAAGCGCGGCGGAAGTCCGGCGGTCGCCCGCGACTGCTGCGGCCAGCTCCGCCAGTCCCGGCCCTCCGGCTTTCGTCTGCGCGTTCGCGAGGAAGCCGCTGACGATATCGAACGGGGTAGGTTGATAGACCCGCAACCTCAACTGCACGCCATCTTCGGCGCTGAATCCGGCCAGCTCCCGCGCCTTGTCGATGGCGTCGATCAGGTCGCCCGTTTCGTCCACCAGACCGTTGGCGGCCGCGTCTTCACCCGACCACACTCGCCCCCGTGCGATAGACTGGACCTGCTGCAAAGGCAGGTTGCGCCCTTCGGCCACCAGCTGCGTGAAACGCGCATAGACGCCCTCCAGCGAGCCTTGCAGTTTGGCGCGCTGGCTTTCAGTGAGCGTCTCCATCGAATAGACCGAGGCGTAATCCCCGCCTACGCTGACCTCGTCGGCATTGACCCCGATCATGCGCAGACCGTCCGCAACCGCAAACTTGCCGCCAAACACGCCGATGGACCCGGTGATCGCCGATCGGGGCGCAATGATCGCGTCCGCGCCCGCGGCCACATAATAGCCGCCCGACGCCGCCATCGATCCCATGGACACGACAACCTTTTTGCCGGACTCCTGTAGCTTCTCGACCGCCCGCCAGACCTGATCCGACGCGGTGGCCGATCCGCCGGGCGAATCGACCCGCAGGATGACCGCATCAATGGCGTCGTCTTCGCCCAGCGCCATCAGCTCGCCCGCCACGCGGTCGGACGCAAACACCGGGGCGCCCAGCGACAGCAAATCTACGGCGCCGCCGCCGCCCGTCACGATGTCGCCTTCGCCACCGACAATCGCGATGACCGCCTTGCCGGAGCGCGGGGAGGGCGTGTAATCGCGAATCCACACGATCTCGCCGCCTGCCTTCTCCTCGGCGGCGGCAACGGCCTCCTCCGGCCAGCCCAGCCGGTCGACTAGCTTGAGCTCAAACGCCTGCTCGGCCTGATAGGGGCTGGCCTCCAGCAGCACGCGCATGTCCTCGGCTGCGACGCCTCGGTCCGAGGCGATGTCCGCGACCGAATGTGTCCACACGCTCTCCGCCAGCTCCCGCATCGCTTCGGCGTGCGCGGGCGTATAGGCCGTCTGCTTATAGACATCGGCCGCGTTCTTGAACTCGTAGAACTGTTCGATCTCCGCCGTGACGTTCACCTTCTTCAGCGCATCGCCGAAGAACAGCGTTTCAAAGGCGATACCTGGCGTCTCGAAAGATGCGCCTGGCTGCATCCAGATCTCATCCGCCGCGGAAATGGCGCGATAGGCTGCCGGCCCGGACGCCACGAACCCTTGCGAGTGGGCGATCACGAACTTGTCCGCAGCCTTCAGCCGCAGGAACGCCTCGCGCAACTCCTCCGCCCGCGACGACCCCAGATCGAATTCCGCCGCGCGCACGAAGACGCCCTTTACATCAGGGTCGGACGCTGCCGAGTTCAGCTTCAGCAGGATTTCCACGAAGGAGATATCGGACAGGAAGGCACCAAAATTATCGGCCGCCGGTTGGTCATATACGCCGTCGCGCAGGTCGATCCCGACCACCACATCGCCCTTCGGCTCCCCGCCGCCGGACGGCAGGAAGGACAGGATGATCACCAGGGGGATGAGGACAAAGAAAACCATCAGGGCGGCGATCCCGCCCAGGAAGCTCAAAAGGAAGGTTTTCATGTCCCAATCCGCCGCAAAAATAACCCGGTTCATCATAGACGGCATCCGCCGTCCGGCAAAACATCCGGCGCCGTCAGATATGCGGGAAGGTCAGATATGCGGGAAAGGCCGGGATTAAGCCGTCTGGTCGGAGTAGCTGGATTCGAACCAACGACCTCCTGCTCCCGAAGCAGGCGCTCTACCAGGCTGAGCTATACTCCGACGGAGCGGGGCCTATAGCGGCTTTCATCGCGGGGTGCAATGCGCTCAAGCGAGGGTTTTGGAAGGGCGGCGTCCGGGCGGCCAGGGCTCGCGCGGCAGGGGTTAAACGTCCGCCGCCGTTAAGGATTCAAGGCGCGCCCAAGGCGGCGGCTGGACGGGATCCACCCCGGCGCCGGGCCTGTTTTAACGGAGCGGCAGAGGCAGTTGCGTTCGTCACGCGTTTTGCGTATCTGTCCGCTCCCTCTGATGGGGCGTCGCCAAGTGGTAAGGCAGCGGTTTTTGGTACCGCCATCCCTAGGTTCGAATCCTAGCGCCCCAGCCAGGGTTTTCCGGTCTCCCACGCTCTATAGCGCCGGCGGCCAGGAATTCGCGTGAAGTCCGCGCGTTAGCTGCGGAAAAGTCCCACAGAGACTCGAGGTCAGTTCGCGCTGGGCGCTAGGTCCAATCGACATTCAGGATTCAAATCGTTGGCCTGATGTGATTCATGAGT
>CAZJZQ010000105.1:0-11592 GCA_964550535.1 uncultured Rhizobium sp. | reverse complement strand
CCGGTCTGGATCGTCATGTGGAGCGAGCCGGTGATGCGCGCGCCTTTCAGCGGCTGCGACTTGCCGTACTCGGCGCGGGTCGCCATCAGGCCCGGCATTTCGGTTTCGGCGATTGTCAGTTCCTTGCGGCCCCAATCGGCCAGCGAAAGGTCAGCAATCTTGTAATCGTCGAACGCCATCGCCGCACTCCATCGGGCAGGATTTCACGCGGCCAGTCCCGATCCTGGGGGCCGCTCACGTGGGGCGTCTAGCAGACCCGGCGGGGACGGGCAAATCATATAAAGATATCTTTATATGATTCTCAGGTTCCGGCGGTCTTGGCCGGCTTCCGCCCCATCGCCCAGGCCCAGAAACCGCCTGCCAGGAGCAGGAGGATCGCAAAAACCGTCATGGCGACAGCGTGGGCCATTCCGAACAGATCGGTCCGGTCGGCCATGGCCTTGCCGTCCACCCAGCGGACCCGGACCTGCTCGCCCGGCGCATAGCCGGACACGGCGTCGGTCGCCATCTCGCGGGAATAGCTGGCGAAAGAGGGGACGAGGCCGTCGAGTTGCTGCACCTCGCCGGGGGCGGTGACCTTCACGATGGGAAGGAATCGGGTCGTGCCGTTCGAGGCGAGCGTTTGCAGGACCCGCGCCTCGAGCACGGTTTCCGTGGTTTTCGGGCCGAACACGGACCAGGGCGGCGGGGCCCCGAAGGTCCAGCTGCTCCATGACGCGGACGCCAGCACGATCCCGACGGCCAGCGGCCCGAAACGCAGCAGAAAATCGAACATACCGGCCCTCCCGCGCGCCATGCGCCGCCACGGGCCAGTTCGCCGGATACAAATTGCGATCAAGTTTATATCGGGCCGCCCTGACTTTGCCGCGTTCGGCCACCCATCTCTCTCTGCGTCAGGGAGTTGCGCGATCTGTTGCGTGATGGCCACATGAGGTCGCCGGCAGGAAGCGGACCCGAGAGGGCGCCAGGCACAGTGATGCCGGACAGGGCAGAGGCTACATATGCGTCGATCAGTATTCGTTGGCGGGCTTGCCGGTGTGGCGTTCCTCTCCGTTGCGGGCGCGGTCCCGGCGATGGCGCAGGACGTGGACCGCATCGACAGGATCGCGGGCACGACCGGCCCCGGCGGCAGCACGCGCGCGCCAGAGGGCGTGAAGGTGGTGACGCCCGGCGCGCTGGTGTTCGCCAGCTTCGACTCCAACTTCGATGGGCGGATCACGAAAGAAGAGATCGCGGCGGGGGCGGTGCATGCCTTCAAGGCGGCGGACCGCAATGGCGATGGCGTTATCACCGGCTTCGAGCAGACCGACTGGGCCGCGGCCATGGGCGATGCGACCGGCGTGCTCGCAAATGCCATGACGTTCGATATCGATCTCGACCGTTCGGTGACGCTGGCCGAGTTCACCGCCGGCCTGCAGCGCATTGCGGGACAGATCGCGGATGAGAGCGGCGTGCTGCGGTATACGGATCTGGTGCAGCCGCTGAACCGCCAGAGCCAGCAGGCCGATCAGGGCCCCGGCCCCGGCTGGGGCACGATCACCGGACGTGGAACGCCGCCGCGCGATCGCGGGGGCCGCTAGTCCTTCTCGTCGAAGCCGCGTTCGACGAGGTGGCAGACGGCTTCGAGCGCGTCTTTTGCCTCGGGCCCTTCGGCTTCGACTTCGATCACCTGGCCGACGCGCGCGCCGAGCATCAGCAGGTCCATGATGGAGGCTGCGCTTGCGACCATGCCGTCATGCCTGACCGAGACGCGGGCGTTGAACTTCGCGGCCTCGCGCGCGAATGCGGCAGAAGCGCGGGCGTGAAGCCCCCGCTGGTTGATCAGCTCCGCGCTGCGCGACCATTTGTCGGACATCGATCCCGGCCCCCGCCCGATCAGGCGCGCTGGAGGAGCGCGGAGGCGACGGAGATATATTTGCGCCCTGCGTCCTGCGCGGCGAGGGCGGCTTCGGCCACCGGCAGCTTGGCGCGCACTTCGGCGAGCTTGATGAGCATGGGCAGGTTCACGCCCGCGATCACCTCGATCTTGCCGCCGCCCATCACGGAGATGGCGAGATTGGAGGGCGTGCCGCCGAACATGTCGGTGAGGATGACGACGCCTGCGCCCGTGTCGCACGCCTTGGCGGCGGCGATGATTTCCTTGCGGCGCATGTCCATGTCGTCGTCAGGACCAATGCAGACGGCCTGCACATTCTCGAGATGTCCGACGACATGCTGCGCGGCGGAGATGAACTCCTCGGCCAGACGGCCATGCGTGACCACGACCAGACCGATCATTGTCGAAACTCCCGCATATCCCAGCATCCCATGGTGAGGACTCGTTTGTTCCGGGGTCAATACCGATTCAGATGTCCAGCTGTGCGGCTGGCAGTTCCACGATGAACCTGGCGCCAGCAATCTTCTCGTCGATCATCCGGTTTTCGGCCCAAACACTTCCCCGGTGCGTTTCGGTGATCTGGCGCACGATGGAAAGGCCCAAACCTGAATTATTTCCGAACTTCGCGCCTGCCGGGCGGTCCGTATAGAAGCGCTGGAATATCTTTTCCAGCTTGTCCGGCGGCACGCCCGGACCCTCGTCCTCGACCGTCATCCGCACCATGGGGCCTCGCGCGGTCGTGACCCGCGAAACCGTGACGGTCACCTGGCCGGCGGGCGGGGAGAAGGAGCGGGCGTTCTCGACGAGGTTGCGGATCACCTGGCCGAGCGGGCCCTCGCGGCCCCGCACTTCGACCGCGCCGCTTTCCTGGTTCACCAGCACAACGCGGGCGTCCGCCTCGCGTTGGGTGTCGCGATAGATGGAGACGATGTCGTCGACCAGGCGCCCGAAATCGACGCGCACCAGCTTCTCGCGCACGATCTCCGCCTCAAGGCGCGACAGGTTCGAGATGTCGGTGATGAGGCGGTCGAGGCGCACGACGTCGCGCGCGATGACGTTGGCCATCTTCTCCTTCATCGCCGGATCGTGCAGCGACTGCTGCGTCTCGACTGCGGCGCGGATGGAGGTGAGGGGATTCTTCAATTCGTGCGCGACATCGGCGGCGAAGCGCTCGTTCTCCTGGATGCGGTCGTGGAGGGAGGTGGTCATCTCCTCCATCGCGCGCGACAGGTCGCCGATCTCGTCCTTGCGGTCGTGCAGCGAGCCGAGATCGAGCCGCTGGGCCGCGCCCGTCGCGACACGGTCCGATGAGATGGCGAGCTTTCGCAGCGGCCGGGCGATGCCCAGCGTCAGCAGCGTCGCCGTGATGAAGGAGACAAGCACGGCCACGATGATGAGGGGCACAAGGGCTGCGCGCTCGGCCTCGATGATCTGCGAGATGTCGTTGGTTTCGATGGTCAGCCCGCCGACGACGCGCGCCACCTTGCGGATCGGCACGGTGACGGACAGCACGCGGTCGGCCTGTTCGTTGAAGCGCTCGGAGAAGCCTTCCTTGTCCTCGATCGCCAGCGCGATTTCCTGTTCGAGCGAGCGGGCCTCGGCGATGGAGGGGCGGCCTGTGCCGACGGTTTCAAAGGTCCGGTTGGAGAAGCGCACGAAGTCGAACCAGGTCTGCTCGAACCAGTTGGGCGTGCGGATTTCCGGCAGGTCCTTGCGGTCGATCTCGTCTTTCAGCAGGCGGGTATCGGCGACGATATCGCCTTGTGCATCATGCACGCGGATGCGCGTTGCATCCGACAGGGGGATGGCGGTCAGCTGTTCGATGACGGCCGCGATGTCGAGGCCGGGCGGGTCGTCCGTTGTCGCGCTATCGGTGATGTAGGACGAGATCAGGCGCGAGAGTTCGGACAGGCTATCCTTGCGCGCGTTGACAAGGCTCGAGCGTACCTCGTTCAGCACCAGCGCGCCCAGGATCAGGATCACCAGGCCGGCGAGGTTTGAAGCGAGGATCAGTCTCGCAATGGGAGACCAGAGCAGGGAGCGCGGCTTGCGGCTGCGCACCCTGCTGGTTTTGTCAGGCTTCCTTATAGCGATACCCCACGCCGTACAGCGTCTCGATCCCGTCGAAATTGTCGTCGAGGTCGCGGAACTTCTTGCGCAGCCGCTTGATGTGGCTGTCGATGGTCCGGTCGTCGACATAGACCTGGTCGTCGTAGGCGGCGTCCATCAACTGGTCGCGGCTCTTCACATAGCCGGGGCGCGTGGCGAGCGCCTGCAGGATCAGGAATTCGGTGACGGTGAGGCGCACGATCTTGCCATCCCACTGGCAGGCGTGGCGGTTCGGGTCGAGCGTCAGGCGGCCGCGCACGATCGGTTTCTTGTCGCCTTCCTCGGGCGTGCCCGTGACCCCGCGCGAGCGGCGCAGGATGGCCTTCACGCGCTCGGCCAGCAGGCGTGTGGAGCAGGGTTTGCGGATGAAGTCGTCCGCGCCGATGTTGAAGCCGACCACCTCGTCGATCTCGTCGTCCTTGGAGGTGAGGAAGATGGCGGGCAGGTTGGACGTCTGGCGCAGCTTCCGCAGCAGCTCCATGCCGTCCATCTTCGGCATCTTCACGTCGAGGATGGCGATATCGGGCGGGTTGTCGGACAGGCCGGCGAAGGCGGCGGCGCCGTCGTGATAGGCGCGAACCTGATAGCCCTCGGCCTCGAAGAAGGCCTTCAGGGCCTCAACGATGTTCTCGTCGTCATCGACAAGAGCGATAGTGGCCATCCAAGCCTCCCGGTCCATTTCCGCCGCGCGGTGCGCGTTCATGCATAATCGAGGCGTGCGGGCGCAAGGGCAAGGGCGCGCTGCGGCCTGTTCCCGGCCAATCCTATCTATTTCAAAGCTTTCTGGCGCGCGGATTCCGATCCTTGTCCCCCGGCGTCAATATGCGTGCTTTTAGCGCATGAGGGGCGGAAGCTGGAGGGAAAAGGGCCGGGAGATGCAGACTGTAACGGTTAGCGGCCTCAAGGGCGACACGGGCAAGACCACGCTGGCGGCCCTGATCAGCGTCGCGGCCAAGCTGGCCGCCGGCGGGCGCGCCGTGTCCGGTCCGCTGGAAACGGGCCGGTTAACCATGAGCGAGGTCGCCGGGCGTTCGGAAGCGCGCGCCTTCGTCTCGATGCTGACCATGCCGGAGATCAAGCTGGCAGCCTGAATTATCCAGTATCTTCAAGGCGATTGAGCGGGGATCAGCCTCCCCGGAATTCATCTGGCACGCGAATTGCGGCGCAGGGAGCAAGACCTCTCCGGCGCCCTTTTGCGTTCGGCCCGGAACGGTCGCGAGGGTGAACTCCGGGAGGAGCATATGCGGATCGTCACGGTCAGCGGATTCAAGGGCGGAACGGGCAAGACGACGCTTGCCGCGTTGCTCGGCGTCGCCGCCGTCAAGGACGGGCTGAAAACGGCTGCGCTCGATCTCGACCGCAATACGCGCAACCTCACCGGATTTTTGAACCTGCGCCGCAATGCGCGGCTGGAGTCGCCCGATCACATCATGCTGATGGATGTCGATGGCGCGCCCGAAAAACGTTTCGCGGGCCGCCTCCAGCCGCTGCTGCGTATGGCGGAGATGGATGGTTATGACCTCGTCATCATCGACACGTCGTCGGGCAATCTGGCCGATATCTATGAAGCGCATCTTCTTGCCGACGCTGTCGTCACGCCGATGAATGAGAGCCCGGCCGACGCGCATGGGCTGTTCACCTCGCCCAGGGAGCCTTCAGCGCCGAAGGTGAACTATCGCGACATGATCGAGACGGCGCGCTTCGATCGCCGCCGCAGCGGCAAGCCCGCGCAGGAATGGCATGTGGTGATGAACCGGATCTCGCCGCTGCCGACGCGCATCGGCGCGTTGATGCAGGAGCGCGTGGCCAGGCTGGGCGCCGAATGCGGCTTTACCTGCGACCTGCGCGTGCGTGACCGTGTTGCGCACCGTTCGATCGCGCTCGATGGGCGCACGGTGTTCGAGACGCCGGCCGATGGCCGCCTGACGATGAGCGAGCTGTCCGGCCGTTCGGAAATCCGCGCCGTCCTTGCGGCGGTGTCGATGCAGCCGGCCCAGCCTGTTTTCCGTGCGGCAGCGTGACGCTGCGCCAGACGGTTTTCGACTCGGCTCTGTCACATGCCTGGACTAGGTTCGCCCGCGTCAATCAACGCGGAGCCCCGCCATGTCCCGATTCTTTCTTCTTCTGGCTTCAGGCGCCCTGATCGCGGCGGGATGCGCGGGCGGGGCGCCGCAGCAGACTGCTTCGGCGGTCCAACCGGTGCAGGCGCCAGTGCAGGCAAATGACAGCTACTACACCAAGGCCGGGGCGGCGGTTGACGCCCGCGCGGCGGAGCGCGGGATCAAACGCGCGAAGAACGTGATCCTGTTCGTCGGCGACGGCATGGGCGTATCCACCATCACCGCAGGCCGCATCTTCGCCGGACAGCAGAAGGGCGTGGATGGCGAAAGCTATCGGCTGGCCATGGAAAGCCTGCCTTACTCGGCGCTGGTGAAAACCTATACGCATGACGCGCAGGTGGCGGATTCAGCGCCGACGGCGGCGGCGATGACCACGGGCGTCAAATCCGCCAACGGCACAATCGGCGTGACTCAGGCGGCGGATCTTCGCAACTGCGCCACCGCGAAGACGGCGGCGACGAACAGCCTGTGGGAGATTGCGGAGGAGGCGGGGCTCGCCACCGGCGTTGTCTCCACCGCGCGCTTCACGCACGCCACGCCCGCCGCGACCTACGCCAAGACGACGGAACGCGACTGGGAGAGCGACGGCAATATCAGTGCGGAAGGCAAGGCGGCCGGTTGCATCGATATCGCAGCGCAGTTCGTGGCGTGGGATCATGGCGACGGGATGGAAGTCGCGCTGGGCGGCGGGCGCGCGCAATTCCTGCCTGCGACGGCGGCTGATCCGGAATACGCGACACGCCGGGGCGCGCGGCAGGACGGGCGCGACCTGATGGCGGAATGGAAGGCCAAGGATGCGCGCCGCCAGACGATCACCGACGCGGCGGGCTTCTCGGCGATCAATTTCGACAGCGATGTGCAGGTGTTCGGCCTCTTCGAGCCGTCGCACATGCAGTATGAGGCGGACCGCGCCGGGGACGGCAAGGGCGAGCCGTCCCTGGCCGGCATGACAAGGGCGGCGATCACGCGGCTGTCGCGCAACCCGAACGGCTATGTCCTGATGGTGGAAGGCGGGCGGATCGACCATGCCCACCATGCGGGCAACGCGGCGCGGGCGCTGGCCGATACGGCGGCGCTGGACGAGGCGGTCGCGGCGGCGGTGGCGGCGACCGATCCGGCGGAGACGCTGATCGTCGTGACCGCGGATCACAGCCACACTTTCGTGATCCAGGGCTATCCGGGTCGCAACAACAACATTCTCGACGTGATGCGCTATCCCGGTGAAAGCGAGCCGGGGCGGGGGGCGGACGGCAAGCCGTTCACCACGCTGACCTACACCAATGGTCCGGGGTCGGTTTGCAAGCGGATGAACGATGTCTGGACCTGCGAGCGCGATGATCTGAGCGATATCGACACCACGGCGCTGGACTATCTGCAACAGTCGCTGGTGCCGCTGAACTCGGAGACGCATGGGGGCGAGGATGTGGCGCTGTTCGCATCGGGACCAGGGGCCAACCTGTTCTCCGGCGTGATCGAGCAGAACGAGATTTTCCATGTGATGGCGAAAAGTCTCGGGCTGGTGCGGTAAGGGAAGGCCATCTAGATTGCCCGCCGGGACCTTCACCGCATCGCGCGCGTTATGCGGCGTGATACGGGGGCGGCTGCTGCGGAACCGGGCACAGGATGATGGTTATGCAACGACTCGCTTTCGCCGTTTCCACGGCGGTTGTTGTTCTCGCGGCGTGCGGGGAGCCGCAGCAGGCGGGGACGGACGCTCCGGCGCCTGTCGCTGATGCGCCTGTCCCGGACGCGTCCCGGCCGGCGCAGACGGCTTCGATGCGGTTCGATGCGCTGTCGCGGACGGCTGAATCCTTCACTGGCGGCATCTCGCTGAGCGTGCTGGAGCCGGCGAGCGCGGACGACCCGCCGGCGATGCGGCTGGAGTCGGATTATGGCCATGCCTATGAAACCGCGCTGATCCCCGGCGCCGCCGCGCAGGCGACGGCGGTGGACTGGTCCGCGATCTTCAACACGCCGATCGATCTCGCCAGCCGCGCCGACGGCGCGCCGAGCGTGGATATCCACATCGTGACCTCGGAGACGATTCCGCCCGTGGCGCCGAATGGCGGCTATTGCGGCAAGACGCCGGTTTACGCCATCGCCATGGCGACGCCGCTACAGAGCCCGGGCGGCGCGACGCTGGGCATCGCGGCGTTCAGCGGCGGCCAGTGGCCGCCGGTGGAAGAGACGGCGCTGTGCGGCACATTCAACTACGCGCCGCCGTTCTGAGTTTTCTGGTTACGCGGTCAGGGTTCGACGGACGCCGCCTATCGGCTGCTGCTCACCATGGGGCGTCAGGCTTGCCGAGGCCGGTGACGATCCGGAAGCCGAGGCCGAAGCCTGTGCCGGGCGGGTAGCCGGCTTCGACGAGGTGGCCGGCGGTCATCAGCTCAACGCTCTTGCGCGAGATATAGCGGCGGCCGTCGCTCTCGCCGCCCTTGCGCAGCATTTCGAGGAAGCGCGCATAATCGCCCGTGGTCGAGAGAAGACCCGCGCCGCTATGGGGCGACGATGGAAAGCGGGGCGGGCAGGGTCAAGACGATTCCGGTTGATTGCGCGGCCGCTGTTGTGAAAGTGCGGCATGGATTTCGACTACATCATCATTGGCGCCGGGGCTGCGGGATGCGTGCTGGCCAACCGGCTTTCGGCCGATGCGCGCAATCGCGTGCTGGTGCTGGAAGCGGGCGGCGATGACAACTGGATCTGGTTTCATGTGCCGGTCGGCTATCTGTTCGCCATCGGCAATCCGCGCGCCGACTGGATGTTCGCGACTGAGGCGGAGGCGGGGCTGAACGGGCGGTCGCTGAACTATCCGCGCGGCAAGGTGATCGGCGGATCAACGGCGATCAACGCCATGATCTATATGCGCGGTCAGCGCGCGGACTATGACCGCTGGCGCCAGTTGGGTTTGGCGGGGTGGGGGTGGGACGATGTGTTGCCGCACTTCCTGGCGCATCAGGATCACATCGCGCCGCCGGATGAGCATCACCGCGCGGGCGGCGAGTGGCGCGTGGAGCATCCGCGCATGCGCTGGGCCGTGCTGGACGCTTTCGCCGACGCGGCGGCGGGTGTGGGGATTCCGAAGACGGGCAATCTGACATCCAGCGACGAAGCCGGCGCGGGCTATTTCCTTGTGAACCAGAAGGGCGGCGTGCGATGGAGCGCGGCGCGGGGCTTCCTGAAGCCCGCGCTGAAACGTCCGAACCTGAAGCTGGAGACGCGGGCTCTGGTGGAGCGCGTGGTGTTCGAGGGCGGACGCGCGGCGGGCGTGCAGTGGTCGCGCGGCGGTGAGCGGTTTGTGTCGCGGGCGCGTGGCGAAGTGATCCTGTCGGCGGGCGCGGTGCAGACGCCGAAGCTTCTGGAGCTGTCGGGCGTGGGACAGGGCGCGCGGTTGCAGTCGCTTGGCGTTGATGTGGTGCGTGATGCGCCGGGCGTGGGCGAGAATCTGCAAGACCATCTACAGCTGCGCCCGATCTACAAGGTTTCCGGCGTGCCGACGATGAACGAGATGTACGCCAACGTGCTGCGCCGGCCGCTGATGGCGATGGATTACGCCGTGCGGCGGCGCGGGCCGATGACGATGGCGCCGTCGCAGATGGGCGGCTTCGCCATGTCGGATGCGCGGCATGAAACGCCTAATCTGCAATTTCACGTTCAACCCCTGTCGCT
This sequence comes from uncultured Rhizobium sp., assembly GCA_964550535.1. GTDB lineage: Bacteria > Pseudomonadota > Alphaproteobacteria > Caulobacterales > Hyphomonadaceae > UBA7672. The sequence goes on along the minus strand of CAZJZQ010000105.1, from coordinate 1,818 downwards.
GCCGAAGTTCGGCGAGGCGATGCACGCGTTTCCGGCGATCACGATCAGCGTTTGCAACCTGCGGCCGGACAGCCGTGGGACAGTCCACGCAGCGAACCCGGATGCTGCTGCGGCGCCGTCGATTGCGCCGAACTATCTCGCTGCGGAGAGCGACCGGGAGGTGGCCGTGGAGTCGCTGCGGCTGGTGCGGCGCATCGTCGAGCAACCGGCCCTGCGGCGGTTTGCGCCGCAGGAATTCCTGCCGGGCGATCATCTGCGAAGCGACGGCGAACTTGCGAAAGCGGCTGGCGAGATCGGCACGACGATCTTCCATCCCGTGGGCACGGCGAAGATGGGACGGGCGGACGATGCGGCGGCCGTGGTGGACGAGAGGCTGCGCGTGCGGGGCGTTGGCGGGTTGCGGGTGATCGACGCTTCGGTGATGCCGGCGATCGTTTCGGGCAATACCTGCTCGCCTACGGTGATGATCGCGGAGAAGGGGGCGGCGATGATCCTTGAAAATTCAAGGAAATAGAGGCAATCTGCCGGGCGGTTGAACGTGCTTGCCCCCGCGGGCGGCGGGCGTTAAGCCTCCGCCCCGACAAAGGGCCTTCACAGCCCGGGAGCCTTCCCATGCCCGCCACCTATCTCGACTTTGAAAAGCCCGTCGCCGATCTGGAGAACAAGATCGCCGAACTGGAGGCCGCCGGCGGCGAAGCCATCGACGAGGAAGTCGGCAAGCTGCGCGAAAAAGCGGCGAAGCAGCTCAAGGATATCTACTCCAGGCTGAATGCGTGGCAGAAAACGCAGGTGGCGCGCCACCCCGAGCGGCCGCACTTCATCGACTATATCGAGCACCTGTTCGAGGAGTTCGTGGAGCTGGCGGGCGACCGCAAGTTCATGAACGACGACGCGATCATGGGCGGGCTCGCGCGGTTCCGCGGCAAGCCAGTGGTGGTGATCGGCCACGAGAAGGGGCGCGATACGCAGACGCGCCTGAAGCACAATTTCGGCATGGGCAGGCCTGAAGGCTATCGCAAGGCGGTGCGCCTGATCGAGTTGGCGGGGCGGTTCGGCCTGCCGGTGATCACGCTGGTCGATACGTCGGGCGCGTTTCCGGGCAAGGGCGGCGAGGAGCGCGGCCAGGCCGAAGCGCTGGCGCGGTCGATCGAGGCGTGTCTGACGCTGGATACGCCGATGATCTCGGTGATCGTGGGCGAGGGCGGTTCGGGCGGCGCTGTGGCGCTGGCTTCGGGCAACAAGGTGCTGATGATGGAGCACGCGGTCTATTCGGTGATCTCGCCGGAGGGCGCCGCGTCCATCCTGTTCCACGACGCCAAGCGCGCGAAGGACACCGCCGAGGCGATGAAGATCACCGCGCAGGATCTGGAGAAGTTCCGCATCGTGGACGGCGTGGTGCCCGAGCCGATGGGCGGCGCCCACCGCGACCCGCGCGCGGCGATTGCGAAAGTCGGCGATGCGATCGAACAGACGCTGGGCGGTCTCGCCGTGCTGTCGGCCGCGGAGTTGCGCCAGCAACGCAAGGATCGTTTCTATGCGATCGGGCGTGAGGGGCTGGCTTAGCGCTGGCGAGTGCTGCGGCTCGTCCTTGGATGGGCGCTTGCTGCGAGCGCGGTGTTTCAACTTTCCTTTGCGTCCCCACCCACGGAGTCATCCTGGGGCTCGACCTGGGAATCTCTGTTGTGGGGTGTGGGCGGAGGGAGGCTTCGTGTCCTTCGTGGACCTTTGTGTCTTCGTGTTTGTCTTTGCTGCCGGTGAGGAGAAACACCAAGGCGCGAAGGGTTCACAAAGAACACGAAGATGACGGTGGATATGGTT
>CAZJZQ010000104.1:0-11724 GCA_964550535.1 uncultured Rhizobium sp. | reverse complement strand
GGCGGACCTCTGGGCCGTCAACGTCCAGTCAGACGCCAACGGCTCCACCTTCGATCTCGTCCTGCGTTCACGCGGCGGAGGGGAGGAGACGCGCTGGGTCGGCCTGAAGCTGCCCATGGCCGGCCGTCACAATGTTCAGAACTCGCTGGCCGCCATCGCCGTCGCGCGCGAACTCGGCGGCACGGAGGAACAGGTCCGCGGCGCGCTCTCCCGCTTCGGCGGCGTGAAGCGTCGCTTCACCTCGGTAGGCAACTGGAACGGCGTGCGCATCATCGACGACTATGGCCACCACCCGGTTGAGATCGCCGCCGCCCTGCGCGCCGCCCGCGACGTGCAGGGGCAGAGCAAGCGCGTGATCGCCGTGGTCCAGCCTCACCGCTACACCCGCCTGCGCGATCTGTTCGAGGAATTCTGCACCTGTTTCAATGATGCGGACCATGTCCTCGTCGCGCCGGTCTATGCGGCGGGCGAACAACCCGTCGAAGGCGTCAGCCATGAAACATTGGTGAAAGGCCTGATCGACCACGGCCACCGCTCCGCCACCGCTCTGGACGACCTCGGAAGCCTCCCCGCCGCCGTCCGCAATGCGGTATCCTCCGGGGACGAACTGGTCGTCTGTCTCGGTGCAGGCGACATCACGTCTCACGCGAACGCGTTGGCGGAAAATCTCAACAAGGGCTAATTCACTGGCCCGGGGCGGGGGCCCAGCGGATGGTTAAAATTCCGCAACCGGCCTGTTAGGAGTCCGGCAACCTTGGCGGCGCATTTGCTCCGTCCCTGCCCACGGGCGATCCGCGCCCCCGTTTGAGGAATGTCATGAAGCACGTGATGCCGATTGCCGGGGCAGTTCTGGTGCTGGGCGCTGCAATCGCCACGGGAATGCTGTCCCGTCCCGGCACAGCCGCGACGGCGACGGCGACCGGATTTGCTCGCCCCGATTTCACGCCCCCCCGCCCCGCGCCCGAAGTGGACCTGACGCTTTTCTCGAACCGCGCCGATCCCGAAGCCCTCAAGAAGCTCGCATCCGAACCCGCCGTCTGCCACGAAGCGCTGGACGCCGCCGGCGTCGGCTTCACCGTGATCGAGGCGAAGCACACTGAAAACGGATGCGGTTATCAGGAAGCGCTCACCGTGCGCGCCTCGCTATCCGACTGGGATGCGCGCGAGCCTCTGGTGATGACCTGCGCCATGGCGGCGCGCATGCACATGTGGGAGCGCCATGTCGTGGCGCCCGCCGCCCTCGAACATTTCGGAACCGAACTTGTCGGCATCGAGGCGCTCGGCGCCTTCTCCTGCCGGAACGTCGCGGGCAGCCACAAGCTCTCCAAACACGCCTATGGCGAGGCCGCCGACATCGCCGGTTTCCGCCTGGCCGACGGCCGCGTCATCACCGTGCTGGCCGACTATCATTCGGCCGGTCCGGAGGGCGAATTCCTGCGCCAGATCCGCAAGGAGGCCTGCGGCATGTTCGACGTCACGCTGGGCCCGAACTACAACGCCGACCACCGCGACCATTTCCATCTGGACGTCGGCGGCGACAAGGCCTGCAAGTAGGGGTCTGCAAGTAGGAACCTGCAAGCAAGAACCCGCAAGCCGCCCTGCATACAGTCGCTTGCGTCGCGGCGCGCTTGAGCGTTAATCGGCAATCATGATCCAGCTGATCGAACGCATGCCGCCCGTGCGCGGAAAACTTCTGGCCGGTGAGAAGCTGGCGCCCTTCACATGGTTCCGTGTCGGCGGGCCCGCCGACGTGCTGTTCCTCCCGGCGGACGAACGTGATCTGGCGGAATTTCTCGCCTCGCTCGACGAAGACATTCCGGTCACTGTCTTCGGCGCGGCCTCCAACATCATCGTGCGCGACGGCGGCATCGAAGGCGTCGTCATCAAGCTGACGCCGGCTTTCGGCAAGATCAGCACCGATGGAATGCGCGTGCGCGCCGGCGCCGCCGCGCTCGATGCGCGCGTATCGGTCGCCGCGGCCAATGCGGGCATCGCCGGTCTGGAATTTTTCTCCGGCGTGCCGGGCTCCATCGGCGGCGCCCTGCGCATGAATGCGGGCTGCTACGAAAGTGAAACGAAAGACGTTCTGGTCGAGGCTGTCGCCCTCAACCGCAAGGGAGAACGCGTCACCCTCAGCCTTGCCGATTTCGGCTACTCCTATCGCCACTCCGAAGCCGCCGGGGATCTGATCTTCATCGAAGCGCTGTTCGAGGGCAGGCCGGATGATCCCGCCGCCATCCTCGCCCGCATCGAAGCGCTGAAGGCGCGCCGCGAGGAAAGTCAGCCGATCCGCGACAAGACCGGCGGCTCCACCTTCGCCAACCCCGATCCGCCCGGCACGCCGGACCAGCGCCGCTCGTGGAAGCTGGTGGACGAGGCCGGCATGCGCGGCGCCCGTCGCGGCGGCGCGCAGGTCAGCGAGAAGCACTGCAACTTCCTTATCAACACCGGCGACGCCAACGCCTCCGACATCGAAGGCCTTGGCGAAGACGTCCGCGCCGCAGTCAAGGCGAAATCAGGGGTTGATCTACGCTGGGAAATCCTGCGCATTGGGCGGGCATGATCCGTGAAGAGCGCTCATCCTGAAAACGGGCGCCGACAAAAGACCAACAGGGCGGCGGCGGCCGGGGCGTGATTGCACGCGAGCCAGGGAGAAGCTTCGATGTCCGTTGCCAGCACACAAGGCGTTTCACTCCACGAAGCGGCCGAGACCGACCTCGGCTGGATACTCGGACTTGAGGAAGCCGCGGAGAAGGGCGGGTTCGTCTCCGGCGACAACGCCATGCGCCACCGTGTGCAGATGAACGATCCCACCTGCCTGTATCTCATTGCGAAGCGTGGCGATGAACCCGTGGGCTACATCATCCTGCGCGGCCTTTCCGGCGCGGATTCGACGGTGGAGTTGAAGCGCATCGTCATCGGCAAGACCGACGCCGGCCATGGGCAGAGCGTCATGGCGCTGCTGCTGCTGAAAGTCTTCCAGGACTACGCCGCCCACCGCCTCTGGCTCGACGTGATCGACGACAACGTCCGCGCCCAGCACGTCTATCGCAAACTCGGCTTCGTCGAGGAGGGCCGCCTCCGCAGCGCCGTAAAACGCCGCGGCGAATGGCGCGACCTCATCATCTTCGGCCTCCTGAAAGAAGAGTTCGAAAAGGGCAGGTAGGAGCCGCTCCATCGTTGTCCTCCCTCGCCAAAGGGGCGGCGGATATCTCTCCAGGTACAAACCCCAAAACAAAAAGCCCGGCTGATTGCTCGGCCGGGCTTTTCATTCAAGACCGCTCAACCAGCCTACTGCGCCGCCAGCGCTTTATAGACCAGCTGCTGCGATTCACCGCGCAGGTTGACCGCGCCCGGGCCGGCGCCGCCGCGGCGCTGGATCATGCCGACGAAGCCGATGTCGTTCACCGGGTCGACCCAGAACCAGGTGCCGTCGATGCCGAACCAGTCATACGTGCCAACCGGCGCGGGAGCGCGTTCGCTCGGCTCGGACAGTTTCACCGCCCCGCCCCAGCCAAAGCCGCCGCCGCCCATCGCGCGCTTGTCGCCGATATGGTTGGTCATCATCAGCTTCACGGTTTCCGGCTTCAGGATCTGCTGCCCGTCCAGCGTGCCCTCGTTGAGGATCATCTGCACAAAGCGCGCATAGTCGTGCGTGGTGGAGGTAAGGCCGCCGCCGCCCGACTCGTGGTGGTTGCGAATGAAGAAGCTATAGCCGTCGGGATAGACTTCCGGCTGGCCCTGCGCATTGCGCGTATAGACGGTCGCGAAGCGCGCACGGTCCGCTTCATCAAGGAAGAAGCCGGTGTCGTTCATGCCCAGCGGTGAGAAGACGTTCTTGTCGAGATAATCGCCCAGCGTCATGCCGGACATTTTCTCCAGAGCCGCCGCCTGCACGTCCACCGTGTAGGAATAGCTCCAGCGCTCGCCCGGCTGGAACAGCAGGGGGATATCCTTCAGGCGGTTCATCGCCGCTGGCAGGTCGGGCTGGGCGTGCGGGTTGTCGCGCTGGAATTCGCGGTCCACCGCCGAGCCGGCCGAGAGGCCGTAACCGAAGCCCGCCATGTGGGTCATGACTTCGTTCATGTTTGGCGCGCGGTTCGCGGGAACGACGCCTTCCGTGATCGAATTCGGGTCGGTCGCGACTTTCAGCGCGCCGAGTTCAGGCAGGAATTTGGTCACCGGATCTTCCGGCTTCCACAGTCCCTTTTCATAGAGCTGCATCATCGCCACGCCGACAATCGGCTTGGTCATCGAGCGGATGCGGAAGATTGTGTCCTCGGTCACCGGCGGTCCGCCGATCGACTGCGTCCCGAACGTGTTGAACGCGGCGACCTTGCCGTCCTTGAGGAGCACATATTGCAGGCCGGTGACTTCGCCCTTGTCCACCGCTTCCTTCATGCGCGCATCAAGCGTGGCGAGGCCCGACAGGGTGAAGGCCGGCACGGCCGTCACATCCGTCTGCGCCGGCCATGCGGCGGCCGGCTCGTTTGCACCGGGCGTTCCCGCGCAAGCCGCCAGAACGCTGGCGACGCTGGCCGCGAGCCATATCCGTGCGGCGCTCACTTTCCGGTTTTGCGACATGTACGATCTCCCTCCGAGAGTCAGATGTGCGGCCATATGGCCTGTCACCTTGGAGCGGTCACCTCACGCGACCGCTTGAAACGATGCGGCGCCCGGGCATCCGGACGCCGCCTTGTTTGAACGTCTGCGACGGCCGTGACCGTCGCGCCCGCTATTGCGCGGCCGGTGCAGGCGCCGCCGCCGGAGCCAGCGCCGCATAGACGAGTTCGGCCGAACCGCCGCGGAAATCCATCGCGTCCGGGCGGCGTCCGCCCATCGACTGGATCATGCCGATGAAGAACAGATCGTTCGCCGGATCGATCCAGAACCAGGTGCCGGCCGCGCCGCCCCAGTAATACGTGCCCTGGCCATACGGCGCATTCGCCGCCGCCGGATCGGTATAGACCGCGTAGTCCATCCCGAAGCCGACGCCCGGCAGGCCCGGATTGGCGTTGGTGCCGTCCGAATACAGGCGCAGGTCGCCGATATGGTTCTGCACCATGATGTCGATGGTTTCCGGCTTCAGGACGCGCGCGCCGCCCAACTCGCCCTTGCTCAGCATCATCTGACAGAAGCGCGCATAGTCGTGCGTGGTCGAAATCAGGCCGCCGCCGCCCGACTCCATGCGGTTCGGATCGGTGAACATCGGGCGGTCCGGCCGCTCCGGATTGACCTGTAGTCCGCCCGCTCCGGCGTTCCAGCTATAGACGTCGGCGAAGCGCGGCTTCTGCTCCTCGCTCACATAGAAAGCGGTGTCGTTCATGCCCAGCGGCGTGAAGATGTGCTGGTCCATGTACGCGCCAAGCTTCTGGCCCGACAGCTTCTCCACCAGATAGCCCTGGATATCGACGGAGACAGAGTACGACCAGCGCTCGCCTGGCTGGTAGAGCAGGGGAATGCCGGCGATCTTCGTCATCATCTCGTCGAGGTTCGCGGAGGCGAGCACAGCCTGGTCGCGATAGGCGTTGTTGACCGGGTCATTGCCGGAGAGGCCGTAACCGAAGCCCGCCGTGTGAGTCATGATCTCACGCATCGTCGGCGGACGCGCCATGTCGACGAGGATCGCATTGCCGCTGGCGTCGACGCCGGACATGACCTTCAGGTTGGCCAGCTCCGGCGCATAATCGGTCACCGGATCGTCCAGCTTCCACTTGCCCTGCTCGAACAGCTGCATCATCGCGACGCCCGTAACCGGCTTCGTCATCGAATAGATGCGGAAGATGGAATCCTGCGTCATCGGCGCGCCGGTTTTCGCATCGCCCGACTGCACGCCATAGGATTTGAACTGCGCGACTTCGCCATTGCGCGACAGCAGCGTCACCATGCCAGCCACATCCTGGTCGGCCACGGCCTGCGCCATGCGGGCGTCCAGCGCGGCAAGGCCTTCAGCGGTGAAGCCGAGTGCGGCCGGATCGGCGGCGGCCGTCGCGGGCCAGGCCTGATCATGCGCCGGCGTGGTGACGGCGGCGGCCTCCGGCGCGGGAGTTTCCGGGTTGCAGGCGGCGGCCAGCACAGCGAAAGAAGCGGTCGCAAGCCAGACGCGCACGCCCGGCTTCAGAATACGGTTGGACATCTCATCCCCTGAGTTTGCGGTTCTGTTTGGCGGGACAATAGGCGCGATTTCCCGTGCAGGCCAAGGACGCGCAAGACGGTTCCCGAAACCGTGAAGGATCAGCGGGTTGTTTGCGGCTGTGGGAAGATTCGCCCTTGGCGCGCGCAATATTCGTCCCAGACGGATCTGACGCGCTCAGGCCCTGACGCGCTCAGGCCCTGACGCGCTCAGGCCCTGACGCGCTTAGGCCCTGACGCGCTTAGGCCCTGACGCGCTTAGGCCCTGACGCGCTTAGGCATTGTGCGGCGCCCGGATACGCAGCCATTGGCAGAAGAGCAGGGGCTGACCACGCCAGGGCGCCGCATCCGTCGGAATTGGAGCGGACAACTTCAGGCGAGGGGGAGGAATCGCCGGCTTCCCGGTAACGAGAAGCGGTGTCGCCCGATCCGGATACAGCACCTTGGACATGGTCAGATCCCCTGTCGAACCGGACCCTCCCATAATTGAGAATGAGTTGCAAGAGCGTCGGTTGAAATTTCTACCCAGGTCGCAAAACGCCTGTAAAGCGCACAAACCATCACGAGGTTCTGCGAACGGTTTGCAGGCGGCAGGGGGACAGGGATAAGCTGGCCGGGCTGCGCCGCACGGGTATGGACAGCTTCAGGACCCATGACGGACGAAAAGCCTCCAACCGCGACCACCGCCCGCACCCTGCGCCCCGTTTATTTCGTGGCGGGCTGGGTGTTGACCGCCATCGGCGTTGCGGGCGTGATCCTGCCGCTGTTGCCCGGCACGATTTTCCTGATTCTCGCCGCCGCGTGTTTCACCCGGTCGTCGCAGCGCTTCGAGACGTGGCTGCTCAATCATCCCAGGCTGGGTCCGGGCGTGGTGGCGTGGCGCCGGCACAAGGCGATTCCGCTGCGGGCGAAAATCATCGCGATCACGGCGATGGCGATCTCATTCGGCCTGGTCCTGTTTTCCAATGCGCCGCCCGTGGCGATGTGGGCGTCGGGCGTATGTCTCGCCGCCTGCGCTCTTTTCGTTGGCACCCGGCCGGGCGTACCGAAGGGCGAGTAGTCGCGCCAGCCGTCAGACGATCTTGTCCAGCCAGGGCGGCAGGTCGCCCAGTGTGGGGAGTTCGCGGAAACGCGGATGGTTTTCCGGCGCATCCGCCGCTTCATGGCTCCACACCAGCGGATAGGGCACCAGCCCCGCCCAGCCGCCGGCCTCAAGCATCGGCAGGATATCGGATTTCACCGAATTGCCCGTCATCACCGACTTGGCCGCCGATCCGCCATGCCGCGCGAAAGCGCGGGTATAAGTCTCCGCCGTCTTCTCGCTGACGATCTCCACGCCCGAGAAATGCGAGCCGAGGCCCGAGGCCGCCAGCTTGCTCTCCTGATGAAACAGATCGCCCTTGGTGATCAGGATCAGCCGCCCGCGCTGCGCCATGTCCTTCAACGCCGCTTCCACGCCGGGCAGGGGATCAATCGGATGCCGCATCATCTCGCGTCCGGCTTCAAGAATCTCCTTCAGCACCTGCGCGCTGACATGCGAGTCGCTCACCTCCAGCGCCGTTTCCAGCATCGACAGCGTGAACCCCTTGGCGCCATAGCCATAGGTTCCGAGATTGCGCCGCTCCGTGGCGTTCAGCGTGTCTTCAATCGTGTCGGGGTCGGCGAAATCGCGCAGCAGCTCGTTGAAGCGCTGGTGCGTCATGCGGAACACCGGCTCGTTGTGCCAGAGCGTATCGTCCGCATCCACGCCGATGAGTGTCGGAGGCATGCCGGGGTGATAGCGCCGGAGGACGACAGGTCAAGACAGGCCCCAAATCCGCCGCCTTCGGGCGCGAAATGAACCGCGTGAGCTCTTGTTTTGTAAGTGCGCCGGTAACGGATTGGGGCGCAGGACTGGGGACTGTAGATTGTTCTGGGACTTTGCGGGGGCGCGAAGGAGCTGAAGCATGACCCGTGTCGCCGTCATCATGGGGGGCTGGTCGTCGGAACGCCCCGTTTCCCTGTCTTCGGGAAAGGGCATGGCGGACGCCGCCCGGCGGGCCGGCTTTGACGCCGTCGAGATCGATGCCGGCCGCGACCTCGCGGACCAGCTCGCCGCGGTAAAACCCGATGCGGCGCTCAACGCGCTGCATGGCCCATGGGGCGAAGACGGCTGCGTTCAGGGCCTTCTGGAAATTCTCGGCATTCCCTACACCCACTCCGGCGTGCTGGCCTCGGCGCTGGCGATGGACAAGAACAAGTCGCGCGCGGTCTATGCGCAGGCTGGCCTCGATATCGCCGAAGGCGGCATGTACGCGGTTGAGGATCTGGCGCGCGATCACATCATGACGCCGCCCTATGTCATCAAGCCGGTGGCCGAAGGGTCCAGCTTTGGCGTCTTCATCGTGCGGGAAGGGGCCAACCGCCCGCCAAAGGAACTGACGGACGGAACCTGGAAGTTCGGGGCCCAGGCTCTGGTCGAAAAATTTATTCCAGGGCGGGAGCTTACCTGCGGCGTCATGGGCGACCGGCCGATGGCTGTCACGGAGATCACGACTTTAAGGGACTATTACGACTTTTCCGCAAAATACGACGCTGGAGGATCGCGCCACGTCCTTCCTGCAGACCTGCCGAAAGATGTGACCCAGGCGGTGCTCGACGCATCGTTGAAGGCCCATCAGGCGCTCGGCTGCCGGGGCGTGACGCGATCGGATTTCCGCTATGACGAGAAAGCGGGTCGACTGGTGATACTCGAAACCAACACGCAGCCGGGCATGACGCCGACATCGCTCATCCCCGAACAGGCGGCGCACCTCGGTATCTCCTATCCTGATCTCGTCCGGTGGATGATCGAGGACGCGTCATGCCCAAGGTAAAACGCCCCCGCATCAAGAATGCGGCGGAGGATCGCGAGGAAGAGGATCAGGCGCCGGCGGCGGCTGTGCGCCCGGCTGGCTCGGATATCGGCCGCCTGCGCGAGAAAGCTGCGACCTATGCGTTCGGCACTATCGTCTGCGGCGCCGCCATGGTGGCTCTGGCTGCGTGGATGGGCGGATCGCTCGGCGCGTTCGGCCAGCGTCTCGACAACGGCGTCACCGTCATCATGCGTTCGGCGGGTCTCGCCGTCGAAAACGTGCAGGTCCTTCCCGCGCTCGATCCGGTTGTCGAGGCGCGCGTGCTCGAAGCGGCAGGCGTCAGCGTCGGCGACAACATGTTCGCCGCCGACCCGCACATCATCCGCAAGCGTATCGAGGAACTGGACGCCATCGGCGCCGTCAGCGTCTATCGCCTCTGGCCCGACCAGGTCACCATCACCGCCGACCCGCGCGAACCTGTCGCCCTGTGGGAGCACGATGGCGAATGGCGCGTGATCGACCAGCGCGGCCGCAGCTTCGCCCAGGCATCGCCCGGCGACTTCATGCATCTGCCGCGCGTGACAGGGCAAGATGGCGGTTCCGCCGCCGCCGGCCTCCTCGCCACGATCAGCGAATATCCCGACCTCGCCAACCGTGTTGAAACCGCGCGCCGCATCGGTTCGCGCCGCTGGGACGTGACGTTCAAGGGCGGCGTTCAGCTGGTCCTGCCCGAAGACGGGCAGATGAAGGAAGCGCTGGCCGCCGTGAACCTGATGCACGCGCACAACCGCCTGCTCGATCTGCCGGTGGCGCGCGTCGACGCCCGCCATCCCGACCGTCTCGCCATCCGTCCGCTTCCGGGCTCGCCTGAAATCGCAGACGGAGGCGCATGACCACGATGTCGAGCCTCGCCCAGCGTACTATCGTGCGTGACCGGCAACATGGCCGCAGTCCGGTCATGGCTGCGTTGGACATCGGCTCGTCAAAGATCGCCTGCATGATCGCCCGCCGCGCCGAAGCGGTCGCGGGCGAACCCCGTATCGCGGGCGCGGGCGTGCAAAGCACAAAGGGCGTCCGCTCCGGCGCCGTGATCGATCTCGACGCGTTGGAACGCTCGATCCGTCTCGCCGTGGAGCAGGCCGAACAGGCCGCCGACACCCGTATCAACGATGTCGTGCTCGGCGTTAGCGGCCCGGACCTGAAAAGCGACATCGTCCGCACCAAGATCCAACTCGGCGGCCGCGAAGTGACCGCCCAGCATGTGCGCGAGGCCCGTATCGCGGCGCTCGAAAGCTTCAAGCCGCCCGGCCGCGAAATCCTGCACTCCACGCTGCTCGGTTACGCCGTGGACAGCGCCATGGGCGTGAAGGACCCGTGCGGCATGTTCTGCGACGTGCTGACCGCCAGCTTCCTTGTCGTCACCGCCCCCACCGCCGGGCTGCGCAACATCATACAGTGCGTCTCGCGCGCCCACCTCAACCCCGTCTCCATCGTCGCCGCCCCCTACGCGTCCGGCCTGGCCGTCCTGGTCGAGGACGAGGCCGAGCAGGGCGCTGTGGTCATCGATTTCGGAGCGGGCGTGACCAGCGCCGCGGCTTTCGTGGACGGCGGCCTGATCCATGTCGAAACCCTGCCCATGGGCGGATCGCGCGCAACCTCCGATCTGGCGCAGGCGCTGGGCACCACCTTCGCCGCCGCCGAGCGCCTGAAAGTCGTCCACGGCGCCGCCGGCCTCACCGAAGTCGCTGCGCTGGAAATGGTCGAGGCGCCGCGTCTGGGCCCGGACGGACGGCTCGAAGCCGCCCAGTGCACCCGCGCCGATATCGCCAACGTCCTGCGCCCCCGCGTCGAAGAAATCTTTGAACTACTGGATTCCCGGCTCTCCAGGGCCTCCGCCGCCGGCCGGCCCCTGCCGAGACGTATCGTTCTGACAGGCGGATCGAGTCAGCTGCCCAGCCTGCGAGAGCTGGCCGAGGACGTTTTCCGCGCCCCCGTGCGGTTTGCCCGCCCCGCAAACGTCAAAGGTTTGGGCGAGACTTACAGTGCTGCATCTTTTTCCGCAGCGGCAGGCTTGTTAAGGTGGGAATTCGCAGGCGTGCAGGACGCCGCGAAGGCCCGTTCCGGCCACTCCGGCGACGCCCAGTCGGGCCTCTTCCGGCGTGTGACGAACTGGTTGCACGAAAATTTCTAGGCGGCCGTAACTTTTAAGACGCGCTTAGCCAAACACCGCGATCCTGACGCAATCAGCAGTCCCTATGCGCCCGGGACTCACAGGTCGAGGTTGTCATGGCGGTTGAACTCAGGCCCCGGATCGTAGTCATCGGCGTCGGCGGCGCCGGCGGCAATGCCGTGAACAACATGATCGAGGCCAACCTCCAGGGCGTCGAATTCGTTGTGGCCAACACCGACGCCCAGGCGCTGGTCCGCTCCAAGGCCCCCACCCAGATCCAGCTCGGCGTGGCCCGCACCTCCGGCCTCGGTGCGGGCGCCAACCCCGATGTCGGCGCCGAAGCCGCCAAGGAATCGGCGGACGAGATCAAGAAACTCCTGAACGGCGCGCACATGTGCTTTATCGCGGCCGGCATGGGCGGCGGCACCGGCACCGGCGCCGCCCCGATAATTGCTCGCATCGCGAAAGAGCAAAAAGTCCTCACCGTCGGCGTGGTGACCAAGCCGTTCGACTTCGAGGGCAAGCGCCGCATGCAGGTGGCCGAGCGCGGCATCGGCGAATTGCGCACGGAAGTTGACACCCTGCTCA
>CAZJZQ010000103.1:0-11880 GCA_964550535.1 uncultured Rhizobium sp. | reverse complement strand
ATGTTCAGCACCAGACGCGGCGGCGAGTCGTTCGGGCGCGCGGCTTTCAGGAAGTCGATCAGGTTCTTGCCGTTGCGCAGGCTGGCCAGATCAGGCCCCGACACCACCACGATTTCATCGGCGCCGATCACGGTCGACTTGAACCAGTCGCTCCAGATGTGCGGCAGGTCCAGAACCACGAACGGAACGGACGACCGCACCTGCTCCAGCACACGGTTATAGGTGTCCGGCTCGATATTGTAGGTGCGATCCAGCGTGGCGGGCGCCGTGAACAGCGACAGGCGCTCGCTCGCCTTCTGAATCAGACGGCCCATGATGGCGTCGTCGAAGCGGTCGGGCGACATCAGCGCGTCGGCGATGGTGGCGCCGCTGTCCTGGTTGAAGTCCAGACCCGTCGTGCCGAAGTTGAGGTCGAGATCCACCAGCGTGGCGTTGACCCTCAGCCGTTCCGACAGGGCCCAGGCGAGGTTGTGCGCGATGGACGAAGCGCCCACCCCGCCCTTCACGCCTGTCACGGCCAAAGATTTGCCCATGAACGGCGCTTCGGGGTCGGTGAACAGACCCGCGATGCACCGGATCATCTGCACCGGATCAACCGGCGTCACGAGATACTCGCTGATCCCGCGCGACATCAGTTCGCGATACAGGCGGATATCGTTGGTGTCGCCGATCACGACGACACGGATGCCCTCGTCACAGTATTCCGCCAGCGCATCGAGATCAGCCAGCAGACGGCGCGGATCGCCCGCGCCTTCCACGATCAGAAGGTTCGGCGTCGTCTCGTTGACATAGTGGTCCGCGGCCGTGCGCGCGCCGCCCTCGATGATTTCCATCGTCACATTGCGCATGCGGCGATCCTTCTGGATCGTCCGCATCAGACCCAGAACGGGCGTACGCGTGCAGAACGCATGAACGGTGATGCGCGGGATCAGCCGGTCGCCGCCGGAGGGCGACGCCTGCGCGAAGGCATAGTCAAAGCCAAGCCCCTGCCCGGCTGCTTCATCTTCGGCCCCGGCGGCGGGCTCGCCCAGCAGCGGCGGCGCATCTTCAGCGCTGGTCACGGCGGGCTCGTCATAGCTTTCATCTTCCGCCGCATACACATCGCCCGGAGGCGGCGCATCGGCATGCCCCCCCCCGGCGGCATAATCACCGGACAGTGGCGCGTAGCTGTCGTCCGCCGCTTCGTATTCCTCCTCGAAGGACTCGTCTTCGTAGGCGCCAGCTTCCGCACTTTCATCCGCCAGCGACGCCGAAAAAACGCCGCCGCCGGGCGCGCCGGCCACGTCAGTCTTGGCTTGCAGGAAGGGTTCGCTTCCAAAGACCGCATGGTGCTGCGGCGCAACCGGATTCGCAGCCGCGAGATTCACCGGCTGGCGCGGCGGCGCCGGAGCGTCGAAGCCGTCATCGTCCATGAAAGCGTGATCGCCCCGCTCATCGCGCAGCGCAGCCGCAAACGTCGCGCCCAGCGGCGCGTCCATATCAAGTTCAAGCTCGTGCGCGAGTTCGTCGAGATCACCTGTCTCGTCGAGAAACTTGTCCCTGGATCCGCTCATGTGCGCGCCCCTGTGATCCCTAGTTGCCGACAGCGCTGCTGACCGAGCCGTTGGCCGAACGGGCTGACGTGGTCGACTCGCCATTGCGATACCGTGTCATGACGACCGCGCGGCGGCCTGCGTCGCTCGGCTCGATCGCCGACGCGCCAACGAGATCCGCCGGATTGGCCACCATCGCCGCAAGGTTCACGCCCATGGCGCAGCCCAGCGACGGAAGCGCGGAATTGGACCCCGTCCGTGTCATGTCGAAATGAGAAACATCCGGGCAGTTCGGCGCCACGGCTTCCCAGGTGCGATAGCTCAGCACCAGCGGCGCCGCCGGTCCGCCCGCGCCATAGGGCGCTTCGGAGATCAGCGCGGGCGCAACGCCTTCAGATAGAAGGACAGCGCGCGCTTCGCCCGCGATGCGAACGCCGGACTCTTCCTGCCCCGCCCCCCCGGGACGGGAGATGACGACGGCGCCATGACCCTCGGACTGATAACCGGCTGCGAACACGCGCACGGCTTCACGCTCAAGCTCGCTCATGCCCTCAACACCGCCAGCGCCCGCAATGCGCAGCTCGGCGGTGACTTCCTTTGCGGTCGGCACACGATGCGCGCCGCTCGAATAAAGGATCTGCTCGCGGGATTGCGCGCA
The DNA here is from genome assembly GCA_964550535.1 of uncultured Rhizobium sp. Classification (GTDB taxonomy): domain Bacteria; phylum Pseudomonadota; class Alphaproteobacteria; order Caulobacterales; family Hyphomonadaceae; genus UBA7672. Next base: position 9,690 of record CAZJZQ010000103.1, on the reverse strand, counting down.
GCCGGCGGCCAGCACAAGCGAGGCGGCGGCGGCGACGGCGATGCAGCTTCTGGTGAACATGCCAGCCTTCCTCAATCGAAGATGAAACCGCTTGAACCTTGCGGCGGCGGCGTCTTGCCTGCGGTCCCGCCCTTCACACCGTAAACTTCGTTCAGCTTGCCGAAGAAGATGGTGCGGGCGTCGCGCGAAGTGACATAGCCGCTGTCGGGATTACGCAGGTTCTGCGGATCGGTGGGATCGACCAGATAGGGCGTGACGATCACGACCAGCTCGGTCTCGTCATTCTGGAAATCGCGGCTGCGGAACAGCGCGCCGAGAACCGGAATATCCTTCGCGCCCGGCATGCCATCGAGGCTCTGCTTCGTCTGTTCCTGGATCAGGCCGGCGATGACGAGGCTGCCGCCCGAAGGAAGTTCAACAGTCGTCTCGGCGCGGCGCACCTTCAGCGCAGGCACGGCGACAGACTGGCCGACCGTGGGTTCGCCCGTATCCGGATCGACGCCGACGACCGAGCGGGCCTGGAAGGCGCCCTGCATGGTCAGCTCCGAAACTTCGGTCGAAACCTGTAGCGATATGCGGCCTGCCGACATCACGACGGGCGTGAAACCCAGACCAACGCCAAACGGCTTGAACTGCACGGAGATCGTGCCCTGGTCCTGCGCGACTGGCACGGGGAACTCGCCGCCCGCCAGAAATTTCGCGCTCTCCCCCGAAATCGCTGTGAGGTTCGGCTCGGCCAGCGTGCGTAGGACGCCAACACGCTCCAGCGCGTTGATGTTCACGCCCAGCGAGCTTTGCGGCAGCAAACCGTTGTAATTCACATCGTCCAGCGACGCAGCAAGGCCTCCCAGCGGCGAACCGGCGACACCGAAGCCGTTGGTGGACGCGAACTCGAACATATTGCGCCAGCCGCCCGGCGTCAGCTGTCCAAAACCGATCGTGCCGCTGAGATTGATTCCGAGCTGTTTGATAACTGAGCGCTGCATCTCGACGATGCGCACTTTCAGCATCACCTGATCCTTGCCCTCGATCGTCATCATGTTGAGGACGCCGCCCTCGGGCGCATACTGGCGCGCCAGCGTCAGCGCACGATCCGCCGCCATATTATTCGGCGCGGAGCCTGCGAGGATCACACGGCCGTTCACGGATTCGACCTGGATCTTGTTGTTGGGGACGTAGCGCTTGATGAGGCTGCGCAGTTCGTCCATCCCCGCGACCGTGTCGGTCACCGAAACGTCGAGCACCAGCATCTTGCGGCCCGTGCGGTCGAGGAACACCATGTTGCTGGCGCCCGGCGCGATACCCATGATCGCAACCCGGCGGCTGTCGCGCGCCGTGATGTTCGCAATGCCCGGATTGGCGATGATGACGTCATCGAGGTCGGTGTCGAACTCGATCATATAGCTCTTGTTGCGTTCCAGCGTGAGCGACTGCGTCGGCGACGCCGACATGCTGTCGTTCATCGTCATGCGCTCGGCGGGCGCGCCGGACAGCGCGCCGCCCTGCTGCGCCATGGCGGGAAAAGCGAACACCGCTGCGGCGGCCATGAAGGCCGCCGTGCGAAGGGGAGAGAAGGACCGGCTTTGCATGGAGCGCCTCAACCTGCCGGAATCGTGGAGACGGATTTGGATCCGTTCCGGTAAACACGAACGCCCTCGGCGCTGTTGTTCAGGCCGTCGCGATAGACGCGGCCCGTGGCCGTCGCGCCGGAATAACCCTGCATATCCGCCACCGAACGCAGGATCAGCGTCAGCCGGCCCGCGCGGCGCGCGCTGCTCAACAGCGTCGCATCGGACGTGGACAGTTCCAGCATCGCGCGCGAACCGCCGATGGCGCCGCCCTGCCCCTCCTTGCCTTGCGGGCCGTAGGCGGTGTCGATCGCCAGCACGCGGATGTTCTGCAGGATCGACTCGGAGATCGTCGCATCCATCGAACCCGAACCGGCATCAGAAATCTCGCGCGTCAGGATCACGTCGACATGGTCGTTGGGGTGGATGAAGCCGCCGGCCGCCGTGTCGAGGTTGATGTCGACAGCCACCGCCCGCATGCCCGGCGAAACCAGCGCCGCCATGAAATTCGCATCGCCCGGATGCACGAACTTGCCGGACGTGACGGGCTCGCCTGCAACGATCGGGAACCGCGCGACCGCTCCCACCGCGTCTTCAAGCGCGGTCGGCGAAGCCTTGCGCTCGATCATCGATGCCGTGGGGCTGTTCTCCGGCCAGCCGGCCCAGCGAAGGTCTTCAGCCGCAATGAACTTGCCTGCCGGAATGGCCACGCGTGCGACGAGAACTTCCTTCGCCGGCGCAACCTTGATCTCAGCGGGAGCGGACGCGGCGACAGCCGTTGCGGGCGCTTGTGTCGAGCGAACAAGAAAGACCGCGCCGATAGCGGCCCCGGCCGCCACCAGAAGAATGATGAGTCGCAGCGGCGACATGTATGCCCTCCGGCAAGCCCCAAAGGTCCAGATACAGACCCGATCCGTCGGCTGACATTTCCATGAGCGTTCTAAAGGTTAGTTAAGAACCGGAACGACGAGTTCTTAACGCCGGTAAGGATTTTGGAAGTATCTGCGTCCGCATCGCGGCAGGATCTTCAGACGCCCAGGCTCGCGAACCCGGCCGAAAGCACCGGCGACGCAGGGAGAGCGAGGAACGCGCCCGCGGCGATCGCCACAGCATACGGCGCGCCTTCCTGCGGCGACAGCAGGCGCGCGGCCCACGGCTTATCGCTCGACAATTTCATCCGGCGCACGACAATCAGCACGCCGGCGAGCAGTCCGCCCGCAACCGCCATCCAGAGGATGAACGCGCTCGCGCCCGCGAGGCCGGTCCACAACGCCACCGCCGAAATGACCTTCGCATCGCCGCCGCCGAATACGCCGATATAGAACAGCACCGCGCACACCAGCAGCACGCCCGCGCCGAACGCCAGATGCAGGCCGATCTCCTGCGGCGTCAGTCCAACAGCAAAGGCAGCCGGCACGAACAGCACGCCAAGCGTGATCGACACCCAGTTCGGAATCGTCATCGTCGAGATGTCATGCCAGGCGGCGTAAAGCAGGAGAGCCGGAAAGCCGAGGCAGAGCATCGTTGCGATCATCGGGAGTTCTTCCGCTGTTTCGTCATCTATACATCAATCAACTGAACAAACATTTGACGTTGCTATAAATTGCGAAAGAAAAGAGGGCCGCGAGTTGCCTCGCGACCCTCCATTTCTACATCGACGCTAGGCGTCGATGTTAGATTACGGGGTTTCCGGGGTGGTTTCCGGGGCCGGGGAGGCGCCAGCGCCGGTCAGGCCCGCAGACACGTCGTCGAACGTGGTCGACACGTTGCCGCCCAGCGTCGTCACGGCGCTGATGATCGCGACAGCGATCAGCGCGGCGATGAGGCCGTATTCAATGGCGGTGGCGCCCGATTTGTCTTTCAGAAAACGCAGGACGTTTTTCATATTTGCTTCTCCGCATGCATAGTCGATCCTGCGACTTAGGTACCATCACCCGCAGCAGGTATTGTGAGTTATACATGGGCAGAATGAATCTGACGTAAAATAGACTGGATTTTTGAAAGTCATTCGATTCACATCTACTTAACTTCGCTTGTTTTGAATTTGTTTAATACTGTAAACCAGTCCCTAACCCTACAGGCCGCGATGCGATCCCTGATGGACTGGAGAGCCCCAGTAACAAAAGACTCGCGCACGCGAGTCACACGCACCAACGCGCGGCGGGCGCGGCGGTTCAACGCTTCCCCTTAGCCATTCGTTCAGTGTTGCTTCCTATCGTTCGGCAGGCAGTGGGTCCGGGAGAGCGGCCCGGGAGAGCGGCATGTCGGCGAAACGCATCATCTTCGGACTCGCGCTGGCGGCCGCCCTGGCCCCCGCAGTCGCGGCCGACCCGTTCAAGGTCAGCGTCGATCAGACGTTGACGCTGAAACTCCCCTCCCCCGCCAACAGCGTGGTGATCGGCAATGCGCGCGTGGCCGATGTCGCCGTGCATGACGCGAACACGCTGCTGGTCACCGGCAAGTCGTTCGGCGCGACCAACATCATGGTGCTCGATGGCGCCGGCCGCACGATCTACGAAAACCAGATCGCCGTGAGCAGCGGCGGCGCGCCGGGCGAACTGACCATCGTGCGCGGCACGGACACCTTCACCTATTCCTGCATCGACAAGTGCCGCGCCACGCCGACGATCGCCGACAACCCCGACCATTACGCGCTGAGCACGACAGGCACGAGCGGCGGCAACTAGGCTTCGGGCAGCAGCCCTCTCGCCTATCCCTGCTCCTTCGCGGCGTCCCGCGCCTGCGCGCTCACGCGGCCGGAGTGCTTCACCGTCAGCAGGATCGCCAGCCCCGCCGCGAACAGCAGCAGCAGCGACGCCATGCCGATCCGCTGGTCGTTGAACTGCCGCGAGAAGATCGAATACAGCAACGGCCCGATCCACACCGTCAGCGTCGCCGCCATCGCGTAGAAGCCGAAGAACTCCCCGATCCGCTCCTTCGGCGCGACGGCCACCAGCATGTAGCGGCTCGACGAAATGCACGCCGTCAGCGCCATCGCCAGCACCGCCATGAAGCCGAGATAGACCCAGTCCGACAACTGGTTGAACACCGGCCCGCCAATGACATCATGACCGGCCGGCACAAGACCGAAGAACACCGCCTCCCGCGTCACCGACAACATGCCGATATAAACGATGGCCACGATCGATATCTCGATCACGATCGCCCGCTTCGCACCAAAGCGCTGGTCCAGCATGCCGCCCATGAACCCGCCCATGGCCGCGAAGAACGAGCCATAGATTCCGAACAGCGCCGTCTCCAGCACGTTCCAGCCGAGGAAGGTCGCGGTATAGACCGCGCCCAGCGCCATCACCGCCGACAGACCGTCGGCATAGATCATCCGTCCCACCAGGAACTTCATCGTCTCCGGCGATGTGCGGAACAGATCGGCCACATAGCCGCAAAGACGCTTGAACCGCTCGGCCGGATTGGGCCCGCCATTCTTGCGCAGCCCCAGCAGCTCGCTCGCCGCCCCGCGCCACGTCCCGCCCGGCATCGAGCCGTCAGGCATGTACAGGAAGAACGGCGCCACGAAGATCAACAGCCACACCGCCGCATAGGGGCCGGTGAACCGTTCCGTCATGTGCAGACGCTGATCCTCCGGCGTCCCCGGCGGATCGGCGAGGCCAAGCGCCGGAACCAGCGCCACCGCCGCCACAACCAGCAACCCGATCACCGCGCCGAGATTCCCCAGCGCCAGTCCCGCCCCGGAAATATGCGGCAGCGCAGCCGGCCGGCCGGCCGCGGGCAGCATCGCGTTATGCATCACCTCCGAGTAGGTGTAGGAGCAGAACGCAATCACCAGCAGCGCCGCGGTCCAGCCGACGCCCAGCCCGCCGGTGGGCGTCGTGAACCACAACAGCGCCGAACACACCGCAATCAGACAGAGAAACACGAAGATCAGCGGCTTCCTGCGCCCGCCGCGATCCATCATCGCGCCCAGCAAAGGCGCCGTGCATGCGCAGATCACGCCCGCCATCGTGATGATATCCGCGACTTTCGCGGAGCCTTCCACGCCGCCGCCCGCTACATCGCGCGAGAAGTAAGGCGCGAAGACGTAGATCACCACCAGCATGTAGTAGGGATTGCGGGCGAACTCGAACAACGACCATGAAAAGCCGGCGGGTGCCCAGGCGCCGCCGACATGCTTGTTCCGCTCTGGCGGCTCCCCCCCTGCCCGCGCGACATTCGCGACGTCGGCCATCAAGGCTCCCCGAAACCTCTCCTCCGCAACCGCCCGGCAGGAGAAAGGCTTTTTGTTGTATCCTGGGCGCTGCGCGGCTCCCCGGAATTAAATGACAGTATCAGGGTTTCCCCGTAGCTGCCCATGGGTAACCTGATTCTGGGGCGCCGCCCAATTCGCCTTTGCGCGGTTTGTCCGCACACGGCGCTCCGCTACCGGAAAGGCGGCTCGTCAAACGCACGCAGCTTCCGCGAATGCAGCGCCCCGCCGCCGCCCATCGCCAACTGCTCCATCGTGTCAATGCCGATGCGGATGTGCTCGCCGATCGCGCGCTCATAAAACCGGTTCGCGGCGCCAGGCAGCTTGATCTCGCCATGCAGCGGCTTGTCCGACACGCACAGCAGCACCCCATACGGCACGCGCATCCTATACCCATTGGCCGCGATGGTCGCGCTTTCCATGTCGATCGCGATGGCGCGCGACTTGTTGAACCGCTGGCGCGTCGCCGTATAGCGCAGCTCCCAGTTGCGGTCGTCCGTTGTCACGACTGTTCCGGTGCGCAGGCGGCGCTTCAACGCCTCTCCCCTGTCGCCCGTCACGCGCGCCGCCGCTTCCTGCAACGCCACCTGGATCTCGGCGATCGGCGGCACCGGAATGTCCGGCGGCAACACCGCGTCCAATACATGATCGTCGCGCAGATAGGCGTGGCCCAGCACATAGTCGCCAATGCGCTGCGAATGGCGCAGGCCGCCGCAATGCCCGACCATGATCCAGCATTCGGGACGCAGCACGGCGAGGTGATCGGTGATCGTCTTCGCATTCGGCGGCCCCACGCCGATATTCACCAGTGTCACGCCCGCGCGGCCTTCCGCCATCAGGTGATAGGCCGGCATCTGGTGCCGCCGCCACGGACCTTCCGCCACCATCTGCACGGCGTTCGGCGTGTGCGCATCGATCATCACCCCGCCGGGCGCCGACAGGTGCGTGTAGCGGCCCGGCTGTTTCAGCCGCTCCACCGCCCACTCGACGAAGTGATCGACATAGCGGTGATAGTTGGTGAACAGGATATAGCGCTGCACATGATCGTATGGCGTGCCGGTGTAATGCTTCAGGCGTTGCAGCGAAAAATCCACCCGTTGCGCATCGAAGAGGCTCAGCGGCATCACGCCGTCATCGTCCGCCCACAACTCGCCGTCGAGCACCTCGTCGCCGATATTCTTCAGCTGCGGCGTCGGGAACCAGCGCGCGAACTCCGCCGGGGGCAACGTCTCCGCGTCGATCTCGTGGGCGTTTTCCAGCACATACGGATACGGAATCTCGGAAGTCGAGGGCCGCACATCAATGGTGATGTCGTAATCCGCCGCGATCTGTTTCAGCTGGCTCAGCAGATAGTCGCGGAAGAATTCCGGCTGCGTCACCGTGATCGCATAAACGCCGGGCTCGGTCAGCTTTGCGAACGATCGCGACAGCGGCGGCGCCGGTCCGCGCGGATCATAGATCAGCCGCAACTCGGGGTAGCTGAACGCCCCGGCCGCCCGCTCGCCCAGCGTCGGCGGCTCCCCGCTGCTCACGAATGTCTTGAGCGCCGCGCGCAATCGCTGCGCGGATGCGACGTAAAGCTGCTGCGCCGAATCCAGCGCCTGCTCTGGTGTGAGACCCTTGCCCGTCATTGCCGGAAAATACGGGCAAAGCCGCGCCAGTCAATTCACGCCAGTCAATTCACGCCATCAACTCAGGCGTCGCCCGTGAAGCGGGTGATCAGCTTGTCGACCATCTTCATGGCCAGGTCCGGGCGGCGCGCGATAAGCACGCCAAAGCCCGAAAACACCGCCAGGGCGGCGATGGGCCGCTCCATGATGATCTTCTTCGCCATCTCCAGCGGCAGGTCGGTCAGCGTGCTGAACGCCGACTCCACCGACGGGTCCTGCTGCGGCTGTTCTTCCTGATGGGAGCTGCGCGACGGCTTGATCCCGATCCACAGCGCAATGGCCGCCAGCGCCAGGAAGCCCACCGCCGTCACCGCCAGCGCCGCAGCCCAGTGCAGCCAGATCGACAGCAGCGCCGCACAGGCCGCAGCCAGCGTGAACATTCCCGCCAGTCCGAGAAAGGTCGCGAACACGCCCGCGACGGCGATGACTTTCGCCTTATCGACGATCTGGCGCACCCCGCCCGCTCCTTCGATCTGCGTCTATCGGCGCGTCAGCGCGGACAGGATGAATCCGGCCGCGACCGCGATGCCGATGGCGGCGAAGGGATGCTCGCGCACCTTGTCGCCGACGATCTCGCGATACTCTTCAGCCTTCTCGCCGGCGTCTTCAGCGAAGGCTTTGACTTTCTCCGCCTGGCGGCGCGCTTCGTCCGAAGCGAGACGGCCCGTGTCCTGCGCCAGCGCGGCCAGGTCTTCACGCAGCGCCTTCATGTCGTTGCGCAGGGCTTCAAGGTCGGACTTCGCCGCGGCGGCCGCCGGCGATCCGTTCGTGGTGGTGGTGGTCGCCATGTTCAAATCTCCAGGGAAATCAGGCTGTAGAATAAACGTACCGTCTTCATATAAGGTTTCAGGCAAGCAAGAATATGACCACCCGCAAACAATAATTAAGCAAGACGATCCAGCACAAACGCCCGTTTGACCGGATTTGGAGCGCTTCTATCCTTATCATTAGCTCGCCGGCATCGCCCCCGCCTTACGGCACGCCTCCTGCGCGAGTAATCGGCTATCCTGCTGCGATACGACGGCCGCCTGCTTGATCCGCCCTATCCCTCAGGTACCTTCCCGTGCGCATGGAGGACGATATGAGAGCCGCTTTCGCCGTCATTGGCCTGCTCATCGCCTCCGGCCAGGCGTCTGCGGACACGGCCACCGCCTGCTTCCCTGACCGGGAAACCATTCTGGCGCTCGACTATAAGGCGTTCGACCAGACACCGGACAATGGCTGGCGCGTCGTCACGTACAACAATCCGGTGTGCGAAATTCCCGCCGCCGACCTTATCGCCGAGTACCGCGAGCGGCACGCCGGGAGTGCAGGTATTGCCCGATACAACGACACACTGCTGAATCACGAAGGCCAGCTGCGCGCGTCCAACGGACAGACTGCCCGCGCGCTTGCTCTCTTCCGCGACGTGCTCGCAATCCACCTTGCCGAGTCAGATGGCGCTGAAGATACCAACACGCTGCGCGACAGGGCGCAGATCGCTTTTCTCGAAGGCGACCGCGCCGCGCTCATCGCAGCCCGCGATCAGCTGGCTGCTCTCCCCATGCCGCCGGGAATGAAGGAAGCGATGGACGCCGCGGCAAAGCGCGTGGGCCGTCCGGCCTCCCTCGAATGGCCGCTGAATCTCGCCTTCACCAGCAATCTGGTGAACTGCTTCGGCCGCAGCTTTCGTGAGGCCTCGGACTGCCCGGATTAAACCGGCAAGGCGAGCCCTACTCCGCCGCGACCGGCCGCGTCTTCTGCATCTTGTCGAACATCGTCCACACACCGGCATCGCCATGCCAGTCGCCGGCCGTCGCGCCCTTGGAGTATTCCGTCGCACGCTGTTCAAAGAAGTTGGCGTGCTCCACGCCGTTGAGAATCTCCGACAGCCACGGGATCGGGTGATCCTTCACGCCATAGATCGTCGGCAATTTCAGTTGGCGCATGCGCCAGTCAGCGATGTAGCGAATGTAGTTCTTGATGTCCTGCGGGGTCATGCCCTGCACTTCGCCGGCCTCGAAAGCGAGGTCGATGAACTTGTCTTCCAGCTTCACCACCGTCTGGCAGCAATCGGCGATCTCATCCTTCACGGTCTTGGTGAGCGCGCCAGTCTCCTCGGCGAAGGTGTGGAACATCTTCATCATGCCTTCGCAGTGCAGCGACTCATCGCGCACCGACCACGACACGATCTGGCCCATGCCCTTCATCTTGTTGAAGCGCGGGAAGTTCATCAGCATCGCGAACGACG
>CAZJZQ010000102.1:0-11988 GCA_964550535.1 uncultured Rhizobium sp. | reverse complement strand
GCAGCGCGACTACGATCCGGTGGAGCCGATCCACATCAAGGCGGGCACCAAGCTGGTCGCCAAGTGGGTCTATGACAACTCGATCTACAACAAGGCCAATCCGGACCCGACGGCCATCGTCCTCAACGGCGACCAGTCCTGGGAAGAGATGATGTATTTCCGCGTCAACTATCGCTGGGCCGATGAGACGACGGACAACATCCGCAACGACCTGCAGGCCAAGCTGATGTCCACGCGCGGCATTGGCGCGCTGGACGACAACCTCGACGGCCTCGTCCAGAAGGAGGAGCTGACCGGCTCGATGGCGCACCATCAGGCGCGTTTCGCCCAGGTCGATCTCAATGGCGACGGCGGCCTCAGCGAGGAAGAAATGACCAAGGGCGGCATCCGCCGCACCATCAGCCGCGACGAACGCGAAGGCGTCGAATAACGCCCATCGCGCACCACCAAAACGGAAAGGCCGGAGCGATGCTCCGGCCTTTCTGTTATGCAACCCAAATTCAGCCGCGTCAGATCGGCATCCGCATGATGTCCTGGTAGGCCTTGATAACCTCGTCGCGGACGGCGACGACTGTTTCCAGCGTGGCTTCGGCGGCGGCAACGGCGGTGACGACATCGACCAGATCGGCATTGCCCAGCGAGGCGTTGGTGATGGCGGTTTCCGCCGTCACGCCAGCTTTCGACACGGAGCTGATCGCGTTGTTGAGGAAGTCGCCGAAAGCCGGGCCCTGTATGCCCGCGCCATCTTCCAGGCCCGGCGCCTTCGCCAGCGTCTGGGCGGTTTGCAGATAGGCCTTGGCGGCTGAAATTCCGAGATCGGACATCTACCCCTCCCTCACGCTTTCAGAAGCTGGATGACGCCGAGCATCATGGCGCGGCTGGATTCGATGACGTTGAGATTGGCCTCATAGGCGCGCTGCGCCTCGCGAAGGTCGGCCATCTCGATCAGCGAGGACACGTTGGAAATCTTCACAAAGCCGCGCTCATCAGCAGCGGGGTGCGTGGGGTCGTACTTCTCCGGGAAGGGCGATGAGTCGAGGCGCGATCCTGTAACGCGCACTTTTTCGACGCCCGCTTCGCGATCCATGTAGGCTTGGAACACCGGGGCCTTGCGACGGTACGGATCGCCGCCGGGCGTCGCCGCCGTGGTGTCGGCGTTGGCGAGATTCTCGGCCGAGATGCGGATACGCACGCTCTGCGCGCGCAGACCCGTCGCCGCCGCCGACATGGCGGACATAAGATCGGACATGGGACCTGATCCCTATGAGGCGTCAACGCGTAGGTGAGCGCGCCGCCAGCCGCAGCAGGCCCAGACTCTTCTGGTACAGGCCAACCATGGTTTCGAAATCCATTCGGGTTTCGGCGATTTTCATCATCTGCTCTTCGACAACCACGGAGTTGCCGTCGAGCGTCGTTTCGGAGTCCGGCGCCGCCTTGATCGACGCGCCGGACGCGCCGGGCGCTTCGGGCGAGAGGTGGGCGGCGTGGGTGGCCATCATCCGCACCTGCCCCGGCCCGCTTGCGCCGGCTGACTGGGCGAGGACGCGGGAGAATTCGGCCTGGTCGACGTCGCGGGGCGTGTAGCCGGGGGTGGAGACGTTCGCGACGTTCTCGGAAATCACGCGCTGACGGTCGCCCAGCATATCCAGCCGGGATTTCATCAGCGAGAACAGCGGAATCTGGGCCGGATCGGGCATCGGACTCTTCCTTCACCGGGCAAATTCGGCCGGTTTCCTTAAGGACGGATTAATCGTCGCGGCCGGCGTTAACTCCTCGTTTACCGGCTCTTCCGAAAGGTTAACGCGATCCGGGCCCGAATGGCCCCGGGGGGCGAGTGCGGCCTGCCATGGATGCTTTCGACGCTCTTCGCGCGGTTGGCGCGCTGATCCTGGTCCTCGGGATCCTGCTCGGGCTTGCCTGGGCGCTGCGCCGCTATGGCGGGGCGATGGGCCTGCGCGCGGGGCCCGCGCCATCGGATCTGCGCGTCATTGAATGGAAGTCGCTGGACATGCGCCGCAAGCTTGCGGTCGTGCATTGGGACGGGCGCGAGCATCTGTTGTGCCTCGGTCCCACAGGCGACCTCCTCGTTGCGCAGAGACAGGCGCCTCCGGCCGCCTTCTCCCTTCCCGATTCCGATGCGGACGCCAAAACGGACAAAGGCGGGGACCCGACATGATGCGCAAGCTTGTGCGTCTTCTGCCGGCGGTGATCGCTGTGGCGCTGCTTGCGCCAGCGGCCGATCCGCAGACCGTCAGCATCGATCTGGGCACCGGCCAGGGGCTGACCTCCGGCATCGTGCAGCTGATCGCAGCTATGACGGTGCTGTCGCTGGCGCCCTCCATTCTCGTGATGACGACCAGCTTCGTGCGAATTGTTGTCGTGCTCTCCTTGCTGCGTACTGCGATCGGCCTGCAGAACGCGCCGCCGAACTCGGTGGTGATCTCGCTGTCGCTGTTCCTCACCTTCTTCGTCATGGCGCCGACCTTTGCGGCGTCCTACGAGGCGGGCATTGCGCCCTACATGGCCGAAGCGATCCCGCTGGAGGAAGCCCTCCCGCTGGCTCTGGGCCCCGTGAAGGCCTTTATGGGCCAGCATGTTAACGAGGCTGATCTGGCGCTATTTGCGGGCATGGCGAACATCGAGAATGTTCAGTCGGCGGAGACGACGCCGTTCCACGTCCTCGCGCCGTCCTTCATGATCTCCGAGCTGAAGCGGGCGTTCGAGATCGGCTTCATGATCTTCCTGCCCTTCCTCGTCATCGACCTTGTGGTGGCGTCGATCCTGATGGCGATGGGCATGATGATGCTTCCGCCGATCACCATCTCCCTGCCCTTCAAGCTGATCTTCTTCGTCCTTGTGGACGGCTGGCGCCTGTTGGCCGGATCGCTGGTCGAGAGCTTCATCGCCGGGCCCGGATAGACAGCTTCAGGCGACAAGCCTCGACAAGGTTTCCGCCAGCATCCGCCGCGCCGCGATCTCCGCCGCCGCAACCGCAAGCTCAACCGCATCGATTGGCTTGGGCAGAGCGCGCGTGGCGCCGCGTAACTCGGCGCGCAGCAACAGATGCTCCAGACTCATGCCGTCGCGTCCGGCGGATGCGAGGGCCACCACTGGCGGACCGCCGCTGAGGCCGGCATAGGCGGCAAGCACGTCCATGCCTTCCTTGCTGTCCACACACAGCGCGATCACATCGGGGGCGCATACGGGGAGCCCCTGCCTCGCCGTCTTCAAACCGGTGGTGAGAAACTCGATCCCGGGATGTGAAAACCCGGCAACTTCATCACTTAACCGCGCATCATCGTCGATCAGTAGAACCGTCAGACTGCCATTCATGACACCCAGCCCGTTCTCCGGATTCGGAAACCCAACATAGAAGGAACACGCGGGATGATTCCCGGCCATCAGGGTTGCCCCGTGACAACCATTTACAATGGAAGGGTGTATTTTTAGTTGCTATTTGCACCAAATGGACGAGTCCGGGCCTTGTCATGCCCTCCTGCTCGGCTAGGAGGTGCGCAACAGGGAAACGACGCCGGGAAAGCCCATGGCCGATGATGCTGGCATGATCGAGGACGATGGCGAGGCCGGGCCTTTGCTCTCTCCGCTGCATCCCGTCTTCGCCGGCGCGCCCGACAGCGTGAACTTCCGCAAGCTGCGCAAACGCCTTGTCCGTCAGACCCAGGAAGCGATGCGCCAGTATGGCATGACGCCGAAGCCGGGCGCGAAGCGGCCGCGCTGGCTTGTGTGCCTGTCTGGCGGCAAGGACAGCTACACGCTGTTGTCGGTGTTGCTGGACCTGCAATGGCAAGGCGCGCTGCCGGTGGAGCTACTGGCGTGCAATCTCGATCAGGGACAACCAGGATTTCCGAAACACGTGCTGCCGGAATACCTGGCGAAGCTGGGTGTCGCGCACCGCATCATCACGGAAGACACCTACTCCATCGTGACGGAGAAGGTTCCGGCGTCGAACACATACTGCGCGCTATGCTCGCGTCTGCGCCGCGGCATCCTCTATCGTGTCGCACGCGAAGAGGGATGCGAGGCCGTGGTGCTGGGCCACCATCGCGATGACTCGCTCGAAACCTTCATGCTGAACTTCCTGCATGGCGGACGGCTCGCGGCGATGCCGCCCAAGCTGGTGAACGATGTGGGCGATCTTTATGTGTTGCGGCCGCTGATCGCCTGCGCGGAGGAAGACATCAGCAAATTCGCCGCGCTGATGCAGTTCCCCATCATCCCCTGCAATCTCTGCGGCTCGCAGGAGGGTTTGCAGCGTATGCAGATCAAATCGATGCTGAACGAGTGGGAAAAGCGCAATCCCGGCAAGCGGCAGGTCATGGCGCGCGCGTTGAGCCATGTGCGGCCATCGCACCTGGTCGATCCGGAACTGTTCGATTTCGCCGGCCTGGAACTCGGCGCTCCCGGCACGCGCGACGATGGGCTCTAGCCGTTTAGCCTGATCCGCCTAGCCTGATCCGCCTAGCCTGATCCGCCAGCGCCCGTGGCGGCCGTTTCGTCCGGGGGCGGCGCGGCCTGTTGGGCTGGCGCAGCAGGAGCCGTCTCCGCCGGCGCAGAAGCCGGCGGCAGAACGGGCGTGGATTCGAAGCGCTTCATCATCGCCGCAGCAAACGCATCGACGCGGGGCGCATCCGCCACACGCCGCACCGCCTCTGACAAGGCGGCGCCGTTTGCATCCGTGTGCGACGTGATGAGGTCGAAACTGGCCTTGTTTGGATCGCCTTCCAACACCGGGCCATAGCCGCGCACCGCCGCCAGCATGTCTGTTCCACGCGCAAGCCGCGCCGCGATGGCGGCTCTGAACGCGACACCGGCGTTGATCTTCCCCTTGGCCTCGCCCACCGGCGGCAGCATGGCGAGATAGGCGCGCCCGGCCTGCGCCCAGTTACGGCTGCGCCAATGCGCATCGGCGAGCAGCGAGCGGGCGTCGGGACTGTCCACGCCCTCGGTCAGCTCGATCACATGCTCGAACCTGCCCATGTCACGATAGGCGGCCGCCTCGATCAGGCGGCGTTGCAGCGCCAGTTCCTTTCCCAGTTGCGGCTGGCGTGTCGTGTTGATGGCGGCCAGCGCCCGGTCCGGGCGCTTGTCCGCGAGATAGATAGTGGCCAGATCGACCGCGATCGACGCCTTGCCCAGACCACGCATCCGGTTGTCGACCTGGTGCTGCAACAGTTGTGCGGCGGGCTCCAGCAGATCGAACGCCACAAGGCGCTGCGCCAGCTTGCGGATCATCAGGTCGCCGTCAGTGCCGATCGGCGTCAGGCTGTCCGCGAACTCATAGAACAGGGCGAGCGCCTGGATCGGATCGAGCCTGTCGGCTTCACCCTGCAGGTAGAGGCGCTTGAAATACTCGGTAAGGCGGATGCGCAGATCGCGCGCGCCCGGCGCCGCCGGATCGCGCCGCGCCGCGGACTGCGCCAACAACAGAGCGTCGCGGAAACGGCCGACGCGCATGTATTGTTCCGAAAGAATGCCGACGGTGGCCATCTCCACGCCGTCCCCGCGCCAGCGGAAACGCAGCGACTCCAGCTCGGCGGCGGCGTCGTTCGCCGTCATCTTGCCGGAGCCGACGCCAGCTTCGAGACGTTTCAGTTCGGCGCGCACGGCGACCGGCTCGCTGGTCTCGTTTGAAAGCCGTTCAAATTCGGCATAGGCCGCCGAATGGCCCTGGATGATCGACGACAGCGTCGCAAGAACAAGCTCGGCGCGCTCTATGTCTTCGCCCTGCCCGTTGGATCGTGTGATCTCGGCCTGCTTGCGCGCCGTGTCATAGTCATTGGTGAACAGCGCGGCTTCCGCGAAGGCGGCGGTGAAAGCTGCGGATTTTGCGGGCGGATAGGCGTACACGTGACCGCCAGCGACGCGCATGTGGTCTGTCGCACGCTCCCACTCGCCCCGCCGGGCCGCAATCAACGCACGCCAGATGGCGGCTGAGGGATCACCGCGCAGATCGCCCGTGGTGAGATCGTTTTCCGCCGTCTCCAGCCGGTTGGCCATCACATTCGCCGCGCCGCGCAAGCCGAGGAAACGCGGGTCCTGCCGCACCTCCGGCCGGTTGCGCGCCATGATGCGCATCACGCCCAACGCTTCAAGCGCCAGTTCGTGACCCGTGTAGAACCGCGCCAGCTCCATATGCGCGGCGGCGCCGTCAGCGGTCGCGGGATCAAGCTCCGCAGCCTTGTGCTCCAGCTCCGTGCGGCGCGCGAAGAAAGCTTCGCCGGTGAGGCCGCCCCATGTGGCGAAGTCGACAAAGGCTGGATTGACGGGCGGCGGCGGCGGCTCATCAATGTCGGCGAGCATCGGTTCCGCACTGCCGCCAGCCATGGCGACGACGACGCGTTCGCCCTCCAGCGTCACCTGGACGCTGTCCGAACGCGGCGAGATGGCAAGGCCGTGCGCCGTGGCGGGCATCGAGGCTTCAACAAAATCCCGCGTGGTGGCGGAGGCCGACGACGGGCCATAGGACACGGCGGCGGCGATGAGATCGCCAACCGCGGAATCCTCGAACCACACGATACCGGCGGCGCCCACAATCATCGTCTCGACACGGGCGTAGCCATCGCGGTCGGCGCGGCGCTCAGGCTGAAGGAAACGCTGGGGACGCAGGGCGGACGGCGCCAGGCGCACGCGCCATGTCGCGTCTTCGGCTTCGGCGGACACCGTGAAGTTCCGGGGCCCCTCGATCCGCATCATGGTGGCGTTCTGGCCACGCAGCGTACGGACCTGAAAGCCCGACGGCAGGGCGGCGGCGTCCACTTTCAGATCGGCGTTGGCTGCGAATACGGCCCACACGGCGGAGCCCCGCGCGAACACGGCGGCAGGCGTGGGCGCGGCGAATGTCGCCTGCAATTCGACACCGGAGACGAGCGGCGAGACAGCCACATCGACGATCCCGCTCGGCGGCGCGGTGTCGGTCCAGGCGGGGGCCATGACGGTGCTGCGGCCGCCCCCAATGGCGTTGGCGGCTGCGCCCGCCCCCGCGGCAGCCTGCGGCGCGGCGGCCGGTGCGCCGGGCGTGCGCGGCCCCAGCGAGACAGGCAGGTCGGACGTAAGCGGATCGGACACCAGCGACTGCACCCAGCGCGGCGCCTCGGGCGGTATCGGAATTTTCGGCTCGGGCTTGGGTTCAGCAGGCTTCTCCGCCGGTTTGGCCCCGGTCTTCTCCACGACGGGTTCAGCCTGCGGCGGAGCACGCGAAATACCGACGACGGTTGTGCCCGCCTCGTCGAAGTGACGAAGCGGCAGGCCGTCCCGGGACTTCAGCGTCACGACGAACCCGTTGCGAGTGTTCTCCGTCTCGAACCCGGCGAGATTTTCGGGCGGCGAGATGCGCATGTAGGCGAGATCGGTTTCAGCCTGTCGCGAGAATTGCAGCTTCAGCATGCCGGGCCCCTGATCCACCACGCGATAGCTGGCGGGCGAGTCCCAATAGAAGGCGACGCGCGAGCTGCCGCCGGTATGGCTGCCACGCACATCGAGATTGGCCATGGCGGCGGGCGGCGGTGTTTCAGCGGCGCGGCGGGCGGCTTCCTCGGCGGCGCGCACGGCGACCAGCGGCGAGACAAGGCGCGGCGGATCGGCGGACGCAGCCTCCGGCATCAGGTCAACAGCGGTAAGATCAACGGATGTCTGCACGCGCACGCGCGGGGCGCGGAGCAGACCGACGCGCACGGCGCGCCCATCGGCATCCATGCGCGTGATCGAGGCCCATGACGGCAACCCCTCCCTCAACGCATCGATATCGACCGTTACTGGCTGATCGAAGGACAGCACCAGAACCTGGTTGGAAACCGTGGCGGTGATCTTCGGCGCCGTCTCATCGCCATCGCTCCATTTGGCGATGATGCGGGCATAGCCCGGCGTCTCCCGATAGGTGAGCTGCACCGCGCGTTCGGCGAACGCCGGAGCGGTCACGCTCAACGCGGCAAGGCCCGCAAGCATGTTGCGGGCCGTCAGCGCCTCCCAGGAGCCGCGACGCGTCATCCGGATGTCTTCTGGAGCGATTGAAGCTGTTCCGGCGGCTTCGCCAGATTGGCCAGCATCAGGGTGAGTTTCTCGGCGCGCTTCGCATCCATCGACGCCATGATGGCGGCGAGCGTGGCGGGTTTCATGCTTTTCGCGAGTTCGAGCAGGACCTCTTCATTCATGCCGTCGAAGATTCGCGCGGCGTCCTTGGGCTTCATCGACTCATAGGTGCGGACCAGCGCGTCCATCCGCTCGGTGCGCTTCGTGTCCATCGAGGCAAGGATCTTCTGGACCTCGGATTCGACAGCCTTCAACTCCTCGATCTGTTCTGCAAGCCGCGTTTCGGCGGCGACAGCCGCCTGCTCGCGCGTGTCAAGACCGGCTTCACGCTCATCAAGAACGGCGCGGCGCTCGGCTAGACTGCGCAGGACAAGAATCTCCTGCTCGGAAATGCCCGTCTCGGCGGCGTAGTCGAGACTGGGCAGGCAGGCGACCGGATCAGGCGCCGCCGGCGGCGCATTCTCGTCACCTTCCGCTTCGAGCGATACGCCGGCCGACAGCAATGCCGGTTCTTCCTCCGTCGTGGACGCCCCCTCGACGCTCTCGGCCACCGCCTGGGCGAGGTCGACGCCCTTGAACGCGAGCACGCCGATCGACAAGGCGATCACGGCAGGCAGGACACGAACTTTCGCAGCCATGGCAGTCGCCCTTTTCCAGCTCTAGAGCACGCTGCGGCGGCGCAGCGTGAAGTCCACATTGTCGCGGCCTGTCGCGGTTTGTTGCGGCGCCGCTTCGGCCATGGCGCGGGACTCATCGATCTTCGTTTGCAACTCGCGGCCAGCGGCCTCCGCCGAGCGGCGCAGCGCGCCCACGGCGTTTTCGGCGTGCAACACGGACTGTTGCAGCTCGCGCGCGGCTTCAAGCATGCGATCCTTGCCGGTGCGCAGCGCTTTCAGCTTCTGGTCGAGCCGCCAGCAATACAGGATGGCGATCAGCAGGAGGCTGACGAGCAGGATCTCCATCGTCAACGAATAGATATTCATCGTGCCTCCACGACGCGGCGCTTGGCCGCGTTGGTTATGGGCGCTTCGACCCGCATGGCGACTTTGTTGCCGATGCGCCCGACCTGCCCGCTTGTGAGATAGATGTCGCCGCACATCAGCTGGGCCTTGGACTCGGGTGTCGAGTTCATGACCAGCGTGTCGCCGACCTGAAGGTTCATCATCTTGCCGAGCGGCGCCTTGAACTCGTCCAGCACGACACGCAGCGGCGTCGGCGCGGACCAGAGTTCGGTCGCAAGGTGACCTTCCCAGATATTGTCGCGGCCGAACTTCTCACCCATGAAGTTCTGCAGCAGCATCTTCCGGATCGGCTCCAGCGTCGCATAAGGCAACAACAGTTCGCAGCGGCCGCCGCGATCTTCCATGTCGATGCGCAGCTTCACCAGAATGGCCGCGTTGGCGGGCTGGGCGATCGCCGCGAAGCGGGGGTTTGTCTCGATGCGATCGAGATCGAAGTCGACGGTGGTGAGCGGATCAAACGCCTTGCGCGCATCCTGCAGAATGACCTCGACCAGACGCGTCACCAGAACGCGTTCGATCGTGGTGTAGGGGCGGCCCTCGACGCGCATCGCAATCGTGCCGCGGCGTCCGCCCAACAGCACGTCCACGATGGAATAGATCAGGTTCGAGTCGACCGTGACGAGCCCGAAATTGTCGAGCTGCTTCGCCTTGAACACGGCAAGAATGGCGGGCAGCGGGATGGAGTTCAGATAATCGCCGAAACGCATGGACTGGATGGCGTCCAGCGACACTTCCACGTTGTCGGAAGTGAAGTTGCGCAGGCTGGTCGTCATCAGGCGCACAAGGCGGTCGAACACCACCTCCAGCATCGGCAGGCGTTCATAGGAAACGAGCGCGGAGTTGATGAGCGCGCGCACGCCATTGCGCTTGCCGCCCGCGTCTTCATCCAGCGAGAAGCCCAGCAGGCTGTCGATTTCATCCTGGTTGAGGATGCGTTCCGAGCCGACCGAAGCCGCTGCGATCGAGGACGGTTGCTGCGCGGCGGGCGAAGCTGTTTCGGCTTCCCATGCAGCCGCAAGATCGTCGTCGCCCGGTTGATCGGACGCCACGCTGGCTTCCCAGGCGGCCGCCATATCCTCGTCTGTCGGGTTCTCGGCCACGGTCCACCTATTGGATGAGAATGCCTTCGATGAGCACCGCATCGACCTTGGCCGGTGCAAGCACGAGGTTGAACCGCTTCAGCAGTTCAAGGCGCAAGCGGTAGGACCCGGCGGAACCGCTGAGATCCTCGACGCGAAGCTCGCGCAGGAATGTCTGCAACTGGTCTTTCAGGCGCGGCATCAGTGTGGGCACGGCGTCAAATGTGCGCGCGTCGCCCGCTTCGAGCACGAGCTGAAGCTCAAGCAACAGCGGACGCTCCTCTTCCGATGTGGAGAGGTTCACAATGACTTTCGGCATGTTGTAATAGGACGGGTCGCCCTCGGCGCCTGTCACCAGCCAGCCGACATTCGCGGGATCGCCCGCCCCTTCCGGCGCGCCGCCACGGCCATCGGCGGAGGCGCCGCCATGGCCGTCGTCTTTCTTCTTCGGCTTTTTCGATTCGGGCGGTTTCAGCTCGCCATGTTCGTTCTCGGCGAGTTCGGCCGGATCCTTCTTGCCGTTGAACAGCATCACCGCGCCGCCAGCGCCGCCCCCGATGACCAGAAGGGCCGGAAGAATTATGAAAAGCACCAGCGTCTTGCCGGCGAGTCTTTTCTTAACAACAACGTCGCCGCCCTCGCCTTCGGCCGCCGGCGCAGCGCCTCTGGCGTCGTCCGCAGGCGCTTCCGCCTTGGCTTCTTTGGCTTTTTTTCCGAACATCCTGCCCGAACCTTCCCTGAGGCCCTGCGAATCCCAAAGGATGCGCACCGCCAGCCGCCCGGCAAAATCGGCCGCCTTTGGTTAAGGATTGGTGGAGATGGGCACTTCTTGCCGGGTCAGGACTGCCGCGCGGAAGAATTTGGCAATACCCCGTTAACCGCCCCAGCCCATGATGAACCTTCTGGATGCGCCCGCCGCAGAAGACGCGGACGCCAATATGCCAGGGCTGGCTGCGCCGAATCGCGCGGGTCCGGCCCCGCGTGGCGACCCATGGACAATTCCTTCATGGTCGGCCTGTCCGCGCAGCAAGTGCTGCGTCAACGGATGGATACGACCGCGAACAATCTTGCGAACCTCAACACCGCCGGATTCAAATCCGAGCGGCTGGTGATGCGTGACCTGTCCGTCCGGCCGGCGGCGGCGTCGGACAGCCCCAATGAGATAAATTTCGTCGACGCCTGGACGCTGCAACGTGACTTCTCCGCTGGCGTGATGGAGCAGACCGGCAATCCGCTGGACATCGCCATCGCGGGCGAAGGCTTCTTTGTCGTGCAGACGGCGGCGGGCGAGGCCTATACCCGCGACGGCCGCTTCGCGCTCGGCCCCAACGGCCAGATCGTGACGCACAGCGGCGCCCCCGTGATGGGCGATGGCGGCCCGATCACGCTGGACCCGGCGCTGGGCGCCGTATCGATCAGCGCGGACGGAACGATCGCGCAGAACGAAACAACAATCGGCCGCCTGCGCGTCGTAGCGTTCGACACGCCCGGCGCGCTGGAAAAGCAGGGCGGCAATCTGTGGCGCGCAACCGCCGAGGCACCGCGCGAACCTGAATTCATCAAGGTGCAGGCGGGCTTTGTCGAAGGCTCCAACGTCAACGCCGTGCTCGAACTTACGCAGATGATCGAGATCAGCCGGGCCTACCAATCCGTCAGCAAGATGATCAGTCAGTCGGACGAACTTCGCGGAACGTCCATCGAAAAACTCGCCCGCGTCGGCTAACTTTAGGAGACGGCAACCATGCGCGCCCTCAGCACCGCCGCCACCGGCATGCAGGCCCAGCAGCTGAACGTGGAGGTGATCGCGAACAACATCGCGAACATGAACACCACGGGTTTCA